>DASUFQ010000001.1:0-55436 GCA_036274515.1 Gemmatimonadales bacterium
ACCATCATCTCGAGGATCTCGCCGGACGCCTTCGACTTGACCTCGACGGTGGTGTCGGGCTGGATCACGCCCGCGGCCTGCGCCGACACGACGATGTTGCGCGCTTCGACCGGCACCGCCTGGTACACGAGCGGCGGCGCCTCCTGCTTGCAGGCCGCGAGCGACAGGATGGCGAGGGTCAGGGTCTGGGTCCGCATTAGCTGCTCTTCTCCGTCAGGAAGTCTTGTTCCACGCGCCCGTCCTTCAGGTGGACCTGGCGCGCGGCGTGGGCCGCGATGTCGTGTTCGTGGGTGACCAGGACGATGGTCTGGCCGCCCCGGTAGAGGTCCTCGAAGAGGGCCATGATTTCCGTGCTGGTGGCCGAGTCGAGGTTGCCGGTCGGCTCGTCGGCCAGGATGATGCTGGGGTCGTTCACCAGCGCGCGCGCCACCGCCACCCGCTGGCGCTGGCCGCCGGAGAGCTCGTTCGGCCGGTGGTGCATCCGGTCCTGCAGGCCGACCTGGCGCAGCGCCTCCTGGGCCTTGGCCTGCCGCACCTTGGCCCCCACCCCCGCGTAGACCAGCGGCAGCTCCACGTTGTGGAGCGCGGTGGCGCGCGGGAGGAGGTTGAAGGTCTGGAAGACGAACCCGATCTCCTTGTTCCGGATGCGGGCCAGCTCGTCGTCCGCCAGCTCCGAGACCCGAAACCCGTTCAGCCAGTACTCGCCCCCCGACGGGCTGTCGAGGCAGCCGATCATGTTCATCAGCGTCGACTTGCCGGAGCCGGAGGGGCCCATGATGGCCACGAACTCGTTTCGCCGGATGGTGATGTCCACGCCGCGGAGGGCGCGCACCACCTCGCCGCCCATGTCGTACTCGCGCTGGAGGTCGCGGGTGACGATGATGGCGTCCCGCGGCACGTCGGCGGGGAGCATGGCCATCCGCTCGGCGGTGTTGCTCAGGGAAGAGCTCACAGCGACCTCCCGATGAGGGCTTCGATCTGGGCCCGGGAAACGAGGTAGTTGTACTTGGCCTGCACGATGTCGACCTCCGCCTGCGACAGCGCCTCCTGCGAGCTGAGGACGTCGACGATGGTGGCGGCGCCGACCCGGTACCGCTCCTGGTTGACCCGGAGGTCCTCGGTGGCGGCCGCCAGGCTCGTCGTGGTGATCTCGATCTGGAGCCGGGACGCCTCGAGTTCCGCCAGCCGCGTGGTGAGGGCGGCGTCCACCTGGCGCCGCGCGTCGGCGGCGGTGGACCGGGCAGCGTCGGCGTTCGAGGCGGCGTTCACGATCGACTGGTCGCGCTGGAACTGGTTGAAGATCGGGTACGTCAGCGCGATGGTCATCGACCGGCTGTCGAAGAACTGGTAGTTCTGGCTGTTGTTGCCGTTCAGGCTGTAGCGGCCGGACAGGTTGAGCTGCGGCCACCAGGCCGACTTGCTCGCCTTGAGGTTGGCCTTCGCGGCATCGGCCTGGGCCTGCGCCGCCCGCACGCGGGGCGAGTTCTCCTCGGCCTCCACCCGGATGGCGGCGGTGTCGCCGACCTCCGACACCACCAGGTACGACGAGTCGACGATGGCGCGCACCCGGCCGTCCATGCCGATCAGGCGGCCGAGGTCGGCCTCGGTGGAGGCGACGGCGGTGGTCGCGTTGAGCAGCTGCAGCCGGGAGTTGCCGACCGTCACCAGCGAGCGCAGCGAGTCGGACCGGGTGGCGCTCCCCGCCTGCAGCTTGGCCACCGACACGCTCAGCTGCTCCTCCGCCCGGCGGAGGCTGGCCTCGCGCACCCGGACGAGCTCGGTGGCCGCCAGGGCGCCGAAGAACGCCTGCTTGGTGGACAGGGTGGTCTGGTACTGCGCGTCGATCAGCCCGGCGTCGGCGGCGGCCTCGGTGGCGCGCGCCGCGTCCATCTGGGCGCCGCGGCGGAAGCCGGTGAAGAGGTCGACCGACCCGCTGACCGAGTTGCTGATGCTCTGGGCGTAGGACTCGCCGGAAATCACCTCGCCGGTGATCTGGTTGACCCGGGACGGCCCGTTGGAATAGCTGGTGCCGTAGCTCGAGTTCAGCGAGAACGCGGGGATGAACGAGCCCCAGCTGGTCTTGTACTGCGCGGCGGCGCGCTCCACGGCGCCCTGCGCCTGGACGACGGACGGCTGGGCCACCTGGGCCCGCCGGATCGCCTCGGCGAGCGTGACGCCCGGGGTGGTCGGTTCCTGGGCACCCAGCAGGGCCGGCACGGCCAGGCCGAGGGCGAGGAGTCTAGCGAGGTGCATTCGATGAATCCTTGTTTCGGCGGCCGGCGTTCCGG
Organism: Gemmatimonadales bacterium; assembly: GCA_036274515.1. Lineage (GTDB taxonomy): Bacteria > Gemmatimonadota > Gemmatimonadetes > Gemmatimonadales > GWC2-71-9 > SPDF01. The sequence goes on from DASUFQ010000001.1 coordinate 2,289, forward strand.
CGCTCCAGCATCTCGGCGTACTGCCGCTGCTGGTCGGGGGTGAGTTGCGCGTTGATGTCTGAACGGAGTTGCGCCCGGATGGTTTCAAACTTCGGCCGGAAGTCCTGCCAGATCGAATCCATCGTCGGTTCGTAGCGCTTGAGGATCGCCTCGACGCTGTCGTGCTGGGTGGCCGACAGCTTGAGCGTCTTCGTCAGCCCCGCGAGATAGCCCGACGGCCCCTCCGGGCGCCCGCCCCGGCTGGAGGGGCGATGCGTGAGCGCCAGCGCCCCGCCGCCGGCGACCGCCCCGAGCAGGAAGGCGGCCAGCAGCGAGAGCGCCGCGGTGCGTGTGGACTTGGTCATTCCGTCGGACTCCTCAGGTCAGTAGGCCATCACGGCGAGCAGCGCCACGCTGCCCTCCGGGGTGCTGTCGCCCGCCATCTCCACCAGCGAGCCGGCGGCGGTCCTGGCGGCCTGGCCCGCGGCCGGCGTCAGCGGGCCGCCGATGGCGGCGCCGAGCACGGCGAGCAGGATGGCGGCGGCCGCGAGGCCGGGCAGCGTCCACCGGGCCACCGACCGCCAGGCCGATTCCTCGGCGGCCGCCGTGGCGAGGACCCGCATCCTGGCGGCGAAGGCGGCATCGTCCGGCGAGGCGAGGTGCGCGCGCAGCAGGCTCCCCAGCGCCTCGTCCCGGCCGGTGCTGAATTCCGACTGGTCTGTCATCCGTCGGCCTCCCCTCGTGGTCCGAGCGCCGCGCGCATGGCGCGGCGGGCGTGAAAGACATCAGAGCGAACGGTCCCGACCGGCACGCCGAGCATGCCGGCAATTTCCTCGTGCACATACCCCTCGGCGTCGTGAAGCACCAGCGCCATGCGCCGGCGCTCCGGCAAGGTGGCGAGCCCCCGGTCCAGGGCCTCGCGCAACAGCGCCCGGTCGGCGTCGCGGTCGGGCGTCGCCCCGGGGTCCGCGGTGCTCTCGGGGACCGCTTCCGTCTGCCGCCGCTTCCGGCGGCGCCGGAGGTCCGCGGCGGCGTTCACGACGATCCGCATGAACCACGGCCCGAACGGGCGGTCCAGGTCAAACCGGCCGATGGCGCGCCACGCCGAGTAGAGGGCGTCCTGCACCGCGTCGTCGGCGTCGTGATGATCCAGGAGCGCCGCCCGCGCGATCCGCCGGGCCCGCTCCGCGTGCCGCTCGACGAGCGCCCCGAACGCCGCGCTGCTTCCATCGCGGGCCTCGGCCGCCAGCTCGGCATCGGTCACGGGGGAGGTACGCATCAGGGCCGAAAAGCGTTGAGGCCGGGGGCCGGGGACGGCGTCACGGGCCCCTCCGCCCCCGGACGGCCTCGAGGCCGGCCCCGATGGCGAGCCAGAGGCAGAGGCCCGCCACGATGAGCGCCATCGTCTGGGGCAGGACGGCAAAGAGGAGGGCCAGGGCGGCGAGCCCCAGCGCGAGCGGCGCGAACACCGACCGGCGGGCGGCGGTGGCGATGCCGCGCAGTGCGAGCCCGGTGCGCCGCCGATGCTCGCGGAAGCGGCCGTGATGCCGGTCGGGCGATTCCTCCGGGACCCCTCGGGCCAGCGCCCCCGGGAGGAGGCGCATGAGGGCCCGATGCCTGGCGCGGGGCCGGTACTCGATCTCCACGCTCCGGGCGGCGTCCCGGCGGAACTGGGCCTCGAGCTCGGTGCCGAGGGCCCGGTCGTGGACAATGACGTCCAGCTCGAAGTTCCCGACGAGGCTGGAGGGGTTCAGGTTGCTCGACCCGACCCGGCACCAGAGGCCATCGGCCACCATCGTCTTGGCGTGCAGCATCGGGCCGTCCCACTCGAAGATCCGGATGCCGGAGCGGAGGAGCTCGCGGTAGCCGATGCGCGTCAGGTTGCGGACGACGGGCAGGTCGCTGGCCCCCGGGACCAGGAGCCGGACGTCCACCCCTCCCTGGGCAGCGTCGAGCAGGGCCTGGAAGAGCGGGCGCGGCGCCACGAGGTAGGCGTCGGTGATCCACAGGCGCTCGACGGCGCCGGCGGCCAGCAGCTCCACGATCCGCCGGATGCGCGCGCGCCGCGGCTCGCCGACCACCACGCCGACCTCCGCAGACCCGGCCTCGGGCCACTCGGCCACCTGGTCGGACTCCGGGATCGTCCCGCCGGCGAGGGTCCAGGTGCGCTCGAACGCCCGGTCGAGCGCCGCCACCGCCGGCCCCCGCACCTCGAGCGCGGTATCCCTCCACGGCACGAGCCCCCGCTCCGGATCGCCGGCCCACTCGTCGCCGATGCAGAGGCCGCCGATGATTGCCGAGCCCGTGTCGGTCACGACCAGCTTGCGGTGGTCCCGGGCCAGGTTGCCGAGGAGGTCGATCAGGCGGGGGGGATTGAACCGCCGGAGCTCCACCCCCGCCGCGCGGAGGTCCCGGGCCATCCGGGATCCGAGCCCCAGGCTCCCGTACCAGTCGCAGAGGAGCCGCACCGACACTCCGGCCCTGGCGCGGGCCGCCAGCCCATCGGCGAAGCGCTGGCCGGTGGCGTCGTCGCGGAAGATGTAGTTCTCGAAGTGGATCCAGCGGGTGGCTCCCTCGATCGCGGCAAACATCGCCGGATAGACCGCGGGGCCGTCGAGGAGGAGCCGGGTGGTGTTGCCCGGGATGAAGCGGGTGCCGCCGGCGCGCGCCAGCGACCGTTCGGCCAGTCTGCTGATGGCCGCGTGACTCATCCGGGGGGGCCGAGGCCGAGGACCGACTCCTGCGGGCGGAGGGCGTCCAGCAGGAAGGCCACGAGTTCCTCCAGCGGCCATCCCAGTTCTTCCACCCCGACCCGCACGTCCTCGCGGCTCACCCCGCGGGCGAACGCCCTGTCCTTGAGCTTCTTGAGCACGCTCCTGGGCTCGAGGTCGGTGAGGGAGCGGGAGGGCCGCACCAGCGCGCAGGCCACGAGGAAGCCGCAGAGCTCGTCGACGGCAAAGAGGGCGCGCGCCAGCTTCGTTTCCCGCGGCACGCCGGTGTAGGCGGCATGCCCCAGGATGGCCCGCTGCCACTCCTCGGGTGCGCCGAGCCCGGCGAGGATCCGGACCCCTTCGCTCGGATGCTCGGCATCGGCGGCGCGCGTCGCATTGGGAAAGCGCTCGTAATCGAAGTCGTGCAGCAGGCCGACGATGCCCCAGGCCTCCGGGTCCTCGCCCTCCCGGGCGGCCATGGCGCGCATGGCGAGCTCGACGGCGTACATGTGCTTCCGGAGCGCCTCCGAGGCGGTGTACTCGTGCACGAGGGCCAGGGCGCGCTCGCGGGTCAGCGTCATGCGGGCTCCAGGTGAGGGAAGGAATCGAAAGGTAAGGGCTCCCGGGACGGGGGTAAGAGGAGGGCCCAAGCGAAGGGGCGGCGGGCCACCAGCTGGCCTGCCGCCCCTTGCGTGCCCTGGCCCGCGGTGGGGGTCAGGGGATATTGGTCCCGAAGTAGGAGTTGACCTTCGAGACCAGCGAGTCGGCGATCAGCTGGTGCGCCAGGGTGGACGGGTGGACGCCGTCGAGGCTGAAGTACGGCCCGAAGGTGACCGACCCGCCGGTCAGCGCCCCGGTGATGTCGGGGAACGGGGGGATCGCCCCGCTGGCCACGAGCGGGCCGAGGGCGGCGTTGACGTCGACATATGCCATCCCGCGGGCGGTGGCCGCGTTGCTGATGTACCCGTTGTACCCCGCCACCGCCGCCTGCAGGGCAGTCAGCTCGGTCGGGGACACGACGGGGTCGGTCAGGCAGTTGAGGGTGGTCTGCGGGATGCCCGCCGGCGCCCCCTGCGCGGCCGCGGCGATCTTGGGGATGCCCACCGGCCACGGCACCAGGATGGACTGGCCGTTGGAGGTCGGGACCGCCGCGTTCGGGGCGCAGCTGACATCGACCGTGAAGTTCGGCGGGAACGGGGCCGCGGGGACGCCCGGGCAGAGGCCGGTCTTCAGGCACCAGTAGGTGGCGCCGCGGGAGGTGTAGGGAATGACGGTGACGTCCGCCACGGAGAAGAGGACGGTCGGCGGGTTGCCGGTGGCCTCGATGCTGTCGAGGATCTCGTCGTAGCGGGCCACGAAGGTGTCCTGCGGCGTGATCAGCGCGGGGTTGCCGGGATCGGCGCCGAAGGTGAGCGAGCCGAGGACGTCGTTGTTGCCGATCCACACGGTGAGGAAGGTCGGGTCGGCGTCCTGCATGGCCTGGATCTGCGTCCGGCCGCCCAGGATGAAGGTGGTCAAGGCGTTGGAGTTGGCCCCGGCGCCCATGTTGGTGATGGGCGAGAGGCTGGTGGCGCCCGGCACCGCGACGTTGCTCACGTAGAACAGCCGTTCGTCGGCGCGCAGGTCGCAGGTGTTGGCCGTGCCGCCGCCCACCCGTGCCCCGGTCACGTTGTTCGTGAGGGGCGGGGCGCATCCGCGGCCCTGGAGGGACGGGATGAAGAAGGGGGCGCCGGCGCGGCTGGCAAAGAGCACCGCGTACGAGCGGCGCTGCGTGCTGTCGTTGATGCCGCCGGACTGGTAGCCGGCAGTGATGCTGTTGCCCATCGAGACATAGCGTTCCATCAGCCCGTTGCTGCTCGACAGGTTGGGGGCGTTGAGCGGATCATTTTCGTAGCACCCCGCCAGGAGGGGGAGCGCCAGCAAGAGAGCCGCGGCCACTCGGATGCGCTGCATATGCTGTGGTCTCCCGATCAGAACGAGTAAGTCAGGGTGACGCCGACGAGGTTCGCCTTGAACGTGTAGAGCCCGTCGTTCAACGCGGCGGTGGGGACGGCTTCGCCGCCGTCGCCCGACCGACCCTGGCGGTCCGCCTGATCGATGTACTGGTACGCGAGGTCAAATCCGAAGCGATCCGACAGGTGCGTGCCGAAGCCCGCGGTGAACTCGGTGCGGGCCGCTTCCGGCAGGTTCGGGGTCACGGTCTGGTCGGGCGCCGCGGCGTTGTGGGCAATGATGCCGAGCCGGGCGGTGGAGCTGGCGCCGACCTTGTACTCGGCGCCGAGACGCCAGGAGGTCGTGTTGCGGTACGACTCGACCAGGGTCTTGTCGCCGAGCAGCTCGAACTCGAGCGGCAGGGTTTCCCAGACTTCCCAAAACTGGATGCCGACGTCGCCCAGGAGCCGCAGCTTTTCGGTGGCCTGGAGGGTGAGGCCCATGCTCAGCTGCGCGGGATAGGGGAGGACGGCGGTGCCGCTCTGGTCGACCAGCAGCCCGCCCGGCTGGAACTGGGGGGCCACCAGCGCGTCGACCGGCGTGCCGGCGGGCAATCCGAGCGGGTTGCCGGGGGCCAGGACGAGGCCGGTCGGCACCTGCGTGATGACGGCCTCGCCGTCGTCGACATTGACCGTCTGCTTGGAGAGGTAGCGGACGCCGAAGGAGAGGGCGTCGGTGATCTTCGCGATGGCGCCGAGGTGGAAGCCGGTTGAGATGTCGTTCCCGGTCAGCTCCACGTTGGCGAAGTCGGTGCCGTACGCCACGCCCAGGTTGGCGAAGGTGACGCCGGGCGCGGCCTGCTGGTCCGCGAGGTCGACCCGCTGCTTCAGTTCGACCGACGAGCTCGTGATGTCAAAGCCGATGCCGAAGCTCAGCCGGCTGCCGGCCTTGATCCCGAAGGTGGGCTGGAAATAAATGCCCTTGATCGAGCTGAAATACCCGAGGAACCGCCCCTGGGCGTCGTCCGGCCACTCGATGGCCAGGCCGTACGGCGCGAAGATGCCGAATCCGATCGTGGCCTGGTCCGACAGCCCGTAGCCCATGAAGATGGCGGGCACCGGGGTGATGTTGCTCTCGAGCTCGCTCACCTCGCCGGTGGTGCTGTTGGTGAAGTCGCCGGTCGGCGCAATCAAGGTGGCGCCGCCACTGACCACGCCGGTGCCCTTGGGAACGATCAACCCGGCCGGATTGAAGAACACCGCGGACCCGTCCGCGCAGGGCGACGCCACGCCGGTGCCGCCGCGCCCCATGGCGCACGACCCGTGCTCGTTGACGCTGTACCCCTGGGCGGCGGCCGGTCGCGGCATGACCAGGACGGCGGTCACGACCGCGGCGGCAATCCAAACTTGGAACCGTCGCATACGTGGACTCCAATTCGGGATGACTGCAGGGACGTTCCGGGAGGGCCCCGGAGAGACGCTGGAAAACATATCGTGCGGAGGAAAGAGTTGTCAAAGCCGACTTTCAAACCCGAATGCGCCGGTCGGCTACCCGCTCAGTGGGCGTCGATCGTGCGGGAGCGGCTGGCCCGCAACGGGACGCGCGTCACCCCGCCCCCCGCGAGCGTGATTTCGAAGGCATACTCCCCTTCCTTCGGCAACGGGATGTCGAAGACGAGAATGGCCCCCGCCTCCACCTCGGTCACCCCCGCCGGCGGCTCGTTGAACTGCACCGTGCCCTCGCCCCCCTGAAGCTCGGTGTTGTCCGCGTCCACGAAACGGATCCGGATGCCGTGGCTGCCGATCTCGTGGCGCCGCCCCCGGACCCGGATCACCAGGTGGGTCCGGGGGTGGACTGCCGGAAACTCCGCCACCCACACCTGGTGAAAGATCCCGAGGACCGAGAGCTTGCCGTGCTGGTCGATCAGCGCGTAATCGGCGAGCAGGGCGAAGTCGAGTTTGAGGCTCATGCCACCCGGATCGATTCGATGACGTCGTTCTTCTGGATGGCGTTCACGATGTCCTGGCCCTTCCGCACCTGGCCGAAGACGGTGTGCACGCCGTCGAGGTGGGGCTGCGGGCCGTGGCAGATGAAGAACTGGCTCCCGCCGGTGTTCTTGCCGGCGTGGGCCATCGACAGCGTGCCCGCCACGTGGCGGTGGGTGTTCTTGTCCGTTTCGCACTTGATGGTGTACCCGGGGCCGCCGGTCCCGACCCGCGGGTGGTTCAGCTCGCGGCTGAGCGGGTCGCCGGCCTGCACCATGAAGTTGGCGATCACTCGGTGGAACCGGGTGCCGTCGTAGAACTTCTCGTTGGCCAGCTTCTCGAAATTGGCGACGGTGCCGGGCGTCTCCTCGTCGAAGAGGTCGGCGACGATGGTGCCTCGGCTGGTTTCGATGGTGGCGGATTTCATCAGGGAGTCCGTGAGAAAGGGTCAGGGTGTGGCGAGGGCCGGCTCGGCCGGCCGGAAAGATAGCGCGGCGGGCGCGGCCGGCGTCAGCCGCGCTTCGCGCTGGGGCAGAGCGACGCCACGGGGCAGGCTGCGCACCTGGGCCGCCGGGCAATGCACACCGCCCGCCCATGACTGATCAGCAGGTGCGACAGCAACGTCCACGAGGCCCGGGGAAAGAGGGGCATCAGGTCCCGCTCGACCTTCTCGGGGTCGGTGGCCGAGGTCAGCCGCAGCAGGCGGACGATCCGTCCGACGTGGGTGTCCACGGTGATCCCCTCGTTCCGGCCGAACGCGTTGCCCAGCACGACGTTGGCCGTCTTCCGGCCGACGCCGGGAAGGGCGCGGAGGGCGTCCATCGACTCGGGCACCTCGCCACCATGCCGCTCCACCAGGGCGGCGGCCATCCCGAGGAGGTTCTTCCCCTTGTTCCGGAAGAGTCCGGTGGAGCGGATGAGATCCTCGACCTCCGCCTGCGTGCCGGCCGCGAGGGCCGCCGCGTCCGGAAACCTGGCAAAGAAGGCCGGGGTCACCATGTTGACCCGGGCGTCGGTGCACTGGGCCGAGAGGATGGTGGCGACGAGGAGCTGGTAGGGATCGTGATGATCGAGCGCACAGTGCGCGTCGGGGTAGGCGGACTCGAGGCCGGCGAGGATCTCCTCGGCCCGCGCCTTCCTGGCGGCGCCGGATTCCCGCGGCATTCAGCGCCGCCGGGCGCGCCCGAAGGCCAGGAACTCCTCGGCGGACCTCGTGTTCAGGACCTCGGCCGCCTCCAGCCACCCCTTCCGGGCAATCCCGACGCCATAGTCCACGTTGGCCAGGCCGGCGAGGTTATGCGCGTCGGAGCCGATCGAGATCATGACCCCCTGCGCGCGGGCGCGCCGCAGCACCCGCCAGTCGAGGTCGAGACGATGCGGGTCGGCGTTGATCTCGATGGCCACCCCGCGCGCGCCGGCCTTCTCGAAGACGGCGTCGAGGTCGATCGCATAGGCGTCCCGGGAGAGCAGCAGCCGCCCGGTCGGGTGGCCGAGGATGGTCAGGTAGGGATTGTCGAGGGCCGCGAGCATGCGGGCCGTCATTTCGGCGCCGCCCAGGTTGAACCGGCTGTGGATGGAGCCGATGACGAAATCGAGCCGGGCCAGGACGTCGTCGTCGTAGTCGAGCCGCCCATCCACCAGGATGTCGGCCTCGATGCCGTGCAGGATCCGGAAGCCGTCGAGCCTGGCGCCGACCTCGGCGATTTCCGCGGCCTGACGTCGCAGCGCCTCGGGGGAGAGCCCGCCGGCGTAGGCGGCCGACTGGCTGTGGTCGGTGATCCCGATCCACTCGTAGCCGGCGGCGCGCACCCCACCGGCCAGGTCCGCCACCGAGTTGGAGCCGTCGGAATAATTGGTGTGGCAGTGGAGGAAGCCGCGCAGCTGGCTCGCTTCGAGGAGGGCGGGGAGTTGCTTCGCCGCACCGGCCTCGACCTCGCCCCCTCCCTCGCGGAGCTCGGGAGGGATCCAGGGCAGGTCCAGCGCGGCGTAGAAGGCCGCCTCGTCGGGCGTCGGCACGAACGCGCTGCCGCGCCAGAGGGCGGCCCCGCGCAACGAGCACCCCTGGGCGGTGGCCCGGCCCTCCAGGTCGCGGAGGTGGCTGTCGCTCCCGGTGGCCTGGACCAGCACCGCCCCGGCGTTCTGCGGCGGGGTGACGATGACCTGGGCGCTGCTCCCGCCGACGAACCGCAGGGTCACATGGCGCTCGTCCTGCCCGGCGAACTCGTGGACACCGGGCAGGTGGCCGAGGCGCGCGAAGATGTCGGCCGCCGGCACCTCCGCCACCAGCACCACGACGATGTCCTGCACCACTTCACTGCGCCGCCGCACCTCGCCCGCCGCGGTCGCGCCGAGCACGCCGGGCACCCGGCCCAGCGCCTCGACCAGCGCCCGCGCCTCCTCGGCGGCGTGGTGGGCCAGCCGGAACGCGCTGGCCTGCCGGAGGAAGGCGATGCTCTTCCGGATGTTGTCGGCGGTCTTCTGGCCGAACCGGGGAAGGCCCGCCAGGCGCCCGTCGGCGGCGGCCGCTTCGAGTTCGGGGAGGGACTCGATCCCGAGGGTGTCGTGGATCTGCCGGATCTTGGCGACGCCGAGGCCCGAGATCGAGAGCATTTCCACCAGGCCGGGCGGGACCTGCTCCTGGAGCTCCTCGAGCAGCACCGAGCTGCCGGTGGCCGCGAGCTCGGAGATCACCTCGAGGGTGGCCGGACCCACCCCCTTGGTGGCGGCGAGGGATCCGTCGTCCAGGGCGGCGCGCAGCGTGCCCGGGAGCCCACCGACCACCTTGGCCACCGTGCGGAAGGTACGCACACGGAAGAGGTTTTCCCCCTTCAGTTCCATGAGCGCCGCGATCTGGTCGAGCGCGTCGGAGACGCCGCGTTTTTCCATCCGGTCGGTCATCCTTCCTCCGGCGGCGCCGCGCCGATCTCCTGGCGTGCCAGCACCCGGGCCGCGAGTTCCACGAGTTCCTCCGCGTCGACCACGGCGTGGAGCCCGGCCGCTGCCCCTCCCTCGAGGGTGGGGGCAAAGGCCGCCGTCCCGTCGGCGCGGCCGCGGAAGGTGCCGGGCCGGCCGACCGCCTCCGCCACGGTAAAGCCGTCCCGCGACGGGTGAAGCCCGAACACGCCGAGGACCCGGAGCCCGCCGCCCGGCACGTCGTGGACGAAGCAGCCGTCGAGCGGTTCCCAGGGGCCGCCGGGAATCAGGGAGGCCCAGACCCGCCGCTCGGGGAGCTGGAGGTAGACGGCCTCCCCCGCGGTGGATGCCCCGGCACCCGGACCGGCCAGCAGGCCGGCCACCTCGTCCGCCGAGAGCGGGGTGGTGCGGCAGCCGCCGTCCCAGTGGAGGTAGGCGTGGTGAAGGAGCGCGGCGAGTTCGTCGACGCCGGCGCCCGCCTCGCTGTCGTCCGGCCGCAGTTCGCGCAGCAGCTGCATGGCGGGCAGGGTGAGCAGGAAGGCGTCCCGGTCAGCGGGGTTGGCCTCGGCCGCGGCGAGGGCGTCGCGGAGGGCGGGAAATCGGTCCGGCGCGAGGTCGGCGAAGACGAGCTCAAACGGCGTCGGGCGGTCCATCGGCGAAACATAATCCCTCTGGCGAGCCGCTCCGGCACCCGGTACCTTCACGCCTCGGCCGTGCCGGCCCGGACTTCGTGAGGGAGGTGTTGGTGGTCAAGACCCGGAGCATCGCGACCAAGGTGGCCCTGGTGGTCTCGGCGGTCGTCATCGGCGCGCTGGCGCTCGTCGGGTGGTTCGCGATCCGGAGTTCCGACGCCGAACTGGTGCGGCTCCAGCTCTCCCAGGCCAGCACCCGGCTCACGACCAACCTCGGCATTGCGCAGCGGATCTTCGACGAACGTTTTCCGGGCGAGTGGCGGCTGGCGCCCGGCACCCCCCTCGCCTTCCGCGCCGACTCCGCCGCGCCCGCCGAGTCGCTCGCCACCCAGCTCTACAAGGGCGGCACGCCGGTCTACGGCAATCCGGAGATCACCGCCGCGCTGGTGGAGCTCTCCCGGCTGACCGGCACCAAGCTCAGCATCGCGCAGCGCGCGGGCAACGACCGCGCCCTTCGCCTGGCCACGAGCGACACCGCCACCCGCACCGCCGGCCCGCTCACCGTCATGCCGTCGCGGGACCCGGCCACCGGACTCCCGGTGGCGGCCGGCCTGGCCCTGGCCCAGGGTAGCGCCGTCGACGGGCGCGCGACGATTGGCGAGGACGACTGGACGCTGTACTGGCCGATCCGGACCCGCGCCGGCGACGCGATCCTCGGCGTGTTCTACGCCGCCACGCCCTACGCGCCCTTCGCGCAGGCGGCGGTGTCCGCCTCCCGGCAGGTGGCGGAGGGGCTCCTGCCGGTGGTGCTGCTGGTGGCGCTCGGGTCGTCGCTCCTCCTCTTCCTCCTGACCCGCGGCATGCTCCGCCCGCTCCGGGCCATCCATGCCGCCGTGGCGCGCCTGGGCGAGGGCGAGTGGCCGCAGGAGGTCAAGGTGCGGAGCCGCGACGAGGTGGGGGCGCTGGCGGGGGCCTTCAACCGGATGGCGGCCGATCTCCGGCAGACCGTCGCGACCATCGAGGACAAGGTGCACCAGCGCACCAGCGAGCTCGAGGCGAGCAACGCGGCGCTGGGCCAGGCGCGCGAAGCGGCGGACGTGGCGAACAAGGCCAAGAGCCGCTTCCTCGCCAACATGAGCCACGAGCTGCGGACGCCGCTCAACGCCATCATCGGCTACAGCGAGATCCTGGAGGAGGAGGCGGCGGACCGAAAGCTCGACGACCTGATTCCCGACCTGCAGAAGGTCCACGGCGCCGGGCGGCACCTGCTCCAGCTGATCAACGACATCCTCGACCTGTCCAAGGTCGAGGCGGGCCGGATGGACCTGTACCTCGAGACCTTCGCCGTCCGCGCGATGCTGGACGACGTGGTCAGCACCATCCAGCCGCTGATCGCCCAGAAGGGCAACCGGCTGATCGTCGATTGCGCCGACGACGTGGGCAGCATCCATGCGGACATGACGAAGCTGCGCCAGTCGCTCTTCAACCTGCTGAGCAACGCCTCGAAGTTCACCGAGGCCGGCACCCTCACCCTCCGCGTGCGGAGCGAGGAGTCCCAGGGCGGGCGCTGGGTGCAGTTCGCCGTGCAGGACAGCGGCATCGGGATGACCCCGGAGCAGCTGGCGCGCCTCTTCCAGCCGTTCACCCAGGCCGACGCCTCCACGACCCGGAAATACGGGGGGACGGGGCTTGGCCTCACGATCACCAAGCGCTTCGCCGAGCTCATGGGCGGGACGGTGACGGTGGAGAGCGTGGCCGGGCAGGGGTCGACCTTCACCATCGTCCTGCCGGCGGAGGTCGTGCCGCGCCCCGTCACCAGCGACCACGTGGCGCTCATGGCGGGGCCCAAGGGGATGGTGCTGGTCATCGACGACGACCCCGCCATGCACGACCTCGTCCGCCGGACCCTCGAGAAGGAGGGGATCGCGGTCATCCCGGCGCTGAGCGGCGAGGAGGGGCTCGAACTGGCGCGCCAGCTCAAGCCCTCGGTGATCACCCTCGACGTGATGATGCCCGGAAGCGATGGCTGGAACGTGCTCCGCGCGCTCAAGGCCGACCCGGCGCTCGCCAGGATCCCCGTCGTGATGCTCACCATCATCGACGACAGGAAGCTGGGCTTTTCCCTCGGGGCCGCCGAATACCTCACCAAGCCGGTGGACCGGGAGCGGCTCGTCCGGGTCATCCGGCGGTTCCGGCACGAGGGCGGCGGCCGGGCGCTGGTGGTGGACGACGACGAGGCGGCACGCGACCGGATGCGCGAGCTGCTGCGCGCGGAGTCCTGGGAGATCATCGAGGCGCGCAACGGGCGGGAAGGGCTCGAGGCGCTGGGCCACGGGATGCCGGACCTGATCCTGCTGGACCTGCGGATGCCGGAGATGAACGGCTTCGAGTTCCTCGCGGCGCTGCGGGGCCGGGAGGGCGGGGAGCAGGTCCCGGTCGTGGTGGTGACGGGGCACGACCTGACCCCCGGGGAGCGGGAACAGCTCTCCATTCACGTCGCGCGGGTCTTCGACAAGGAACACCTCGACGGCCAGGCGCTGGTGGCCGAGGTGAAGCGGCTGGTGGCCGGCGCCCCGCCGGCGGGAGCGTGACGGATGGCGAAGATCCTGCTGGTCGAGGACAACGAGCTCAACCGGGACATGCTCTCCCGCCGGCTCACACGGCGTGGCTACACTGTGGTGGTGGCGGAGGATGGTGAGCGGGGCCTGGAGCTGGTGCGCGCCGAGCGGCCGGACCTGGTGCTGATGGACATGAGCCTGCCCGGGATCGACGGCTGGGAGACCACCCGCCGCCTGCGGGCCGACCCGGACATCGCCGGCGTCCGCGTCATCGCGCTGACCGCCCACGCCATGGCCGGCGACCGCGAGCGCGCGCTCGAGGCCGGCTGCGACGACTATGATACCAAGCCGGTCGAGATGGACCGGCTGCTGCTCAAGATCACCGCCCTCCTCGGACCGAATCCATGACCGTGCGCCCCGCCTGCACCGGCTTTCTGCTCCTGCTGTCCGGCGCCCTCGCATGCAGCGGCGGAGGCACGGCGGCCACGACGCCCGAGCCGGCGCATGGCGCTGCTCCGAGCAAGGTGCCGCCCGTGCGGGTCGAGCGGCCAGCGGCGCCCTCGTTCGAGGCGGCCGCCACCGGCAACGGCTGGGTCGACGGCACCGCCGCCGCCGAAACCAGCACCCGGTACTTCCGGGAGGTCTCGGGCGTGCGCGGCCAGCCCTTCGAACTGTCCGGCGACGCCAGGGGAGACGAGAAGTCGAAGGCGTGCGGGACCGACTGGCGGGCCTCGACCGCCCGGTCGGTGGTGCTGGTGACGCCCGACGCCGGGCGCGGCACCATCGGGTTCACCCTCAACGCCACCGCCACCGTTCGGCGCGGGTTCTGGCGGACCAAGGCGACGCTGAGCTGCACGACCCTGAACTACACCGACGCCCAGGCCGCGACGATGGCGCGCGGCCAGGCGTGGATCCAGCTGGGCGGCGGGGCCGCCGATCCCGACCAGCTGGTGGTGGAGACTGGCGGCGCCACGAGCGGCGAATGGGCGCTCAGCGTCACGGACACCCTCGGAAACAAATTTGCCCCCACGCAAATGGGCAGCACGCTGGTGGCCGCGCTTCCCGGGGCGGGCCGGTACTCGGTGGCCGCCTCCGTCACGGCCCGGGCGGCCACGGCCGGGGGCCGGGACTCCGTCGAGCAACGGCTCCGCGCGACCGTCCGGGCCACGAGCCTCCGGAACGCCGTGGCGAGCGCCATCGGCCGGCCGCCGCTCCGCGATCTCGCCGCGCCCTTCGAGGTGACGGTGCCCGCAACGGAGCTGGCCGACCGGATGCAGGGGTTGCTCGCGAAGTACCAGCCGTGCGGCACCAGGCCGGGATGCGCCGGCAAGGTGTCGGATGTGGCGGTGAGCGCCGTGTCGGTGGCGGCGGAGGGAGGTGGGGTGGCGGTGACCGTCACCCTCGTGGGCCAGAAACGCCCGCCGCTCCCGGTGGTCCTCATCGGCGAGGTGGCGGTGCGTGGCGACTCACTCCGCGCGTCCGGGCTCCGGCTGGCGGCAGAGCAGCCGGAGGTCCGGAAGAAGCGGGACCTGAGCGACGCGGTGGCCCGTGTGGCGGACGTTGCGTCCGCCGCCACGGTCGCCCTCGAAGCGCGCCGGGCGCCGCTCGAGGCGCAGCTCCGGTCACGGTACCCCGTGCGCGTGGCGGACCTCTGCCTCGAGGCGTCGACGGCGCCGGCGAAATTCCTGGGTTCGGTGCCGTCGGCCGACGGGGCGGAGCTCCAGCTGGTGTTCGCGGTCGCTACGGAACCGCTGCAGGCCTGCGGCCGCCCGCGGTGACGGCGTGACGCTCGTTCGCGTGGTGCACACGACGGCGCGGCTCGACGCACTCGAGGGGCTGCTCGAGCTGGCGTCGCGCGCGGCGAGGGAGGCGGGGGCGGACACCGACGGCGAGCACGACGTGCGCCTCGCCGCGGAAGAGGTGCTCATCAACGTGATGCACCACGCCTACCCCGCCGGGAATCCCGGGCCGCTGACCGTGCGGGCGCGCGTGGAGGCGGGGGCGCTGAGCCTCACCGTGCTCGACGACGGCACCGCCTTTTCCCCGGACATGGCACCGGCGCCCGACCTGGCCACGGAATGGGCGGAGCGGCGGGTCGGCGGCCTGGGGTGGCACCTGGTGGGCAAGCTGATGGATGAGGTACGGCACCGGAGCCCCTCGGGCCGGGGCAACGAACTGACGATGATCAAGCGATTCCGGCAGCCGGCGTCGCTTTCCTCCAGCGCGCAGGGAATGGGCACCATGCAGATTGAAGTCGAGCGCCGCGGCACCGTCACGGTGGCCGCGGTGCAGGGCAACGTCGACGGCCTGACCTCGGCCGAGCTGAGCCGGGTCCTCGGCGGCGAGGTGGCGGCGGACGGTCACCGGCTGGTCGTGTCGCTGGCGGGAGTGGACTACACCAGCAGTGCGGGGCTCCGGGTCCTGCTCTCGGTCGTGAAGGAGGCCCGCACCCTGGGCGGCGACGTGCGGCTCGCCGCGGTGCGCGACAACGTGCGGAAGGTGCTCGAGTTGAGCGGGTTCACCAGCATCCTGAAGCTCTTTCCCGACGTCGACGCCGCGGTGGCCAGCTTCGGCGCCTAGGCCGGAGCCGGCAGCCGCCGGATGGCCAGCAGGGTGATGTCGTCCGACTGCTCCACCCCCTCGGCCCACGCATCCACCGCCTGGACGATGGCGTCCAGGCAGGCCTCCGCCGGGACGTCCCCCGCGCCCGCCGCCGCCAGCGCCCGCTCGTCGCCAAAGAGTTCGTCACCCCCGCCGGTCCGGGCCTCGGTCACGCCGTCGGTCCACGCCACCAGGGTCTCGCCCGGCGCGAGGATGGTCCGCCCGGCCTCGAAGGGGAGCCCCGGCATGAGGCCGAGGGCGGGGCCGGTGGGCGCCAGCTGCCGGATCCCGTGCGGCCCAAGGACCACCGGCGGCTCGTGACCCGCGTTGATGTACTGCACCAGTCCGCTCTCCCCGTCGACAATCGCGAAGAACACCGTGGCGAACATGTTCGACCGGTCGTGGGTCCCCGCCACGTAGTCGTTGACCAGCGTGACGGTCCGCAGCAGGTGCGTCGTGACCGCGTCCTCGCGGGGCGCGGCGTCCCGCCGCCGGTCCTGCCCCGCGCCGCGGTCATTCCACCGCGCCCCGTCGGACTGCTCGGCGAGGGCGCGGAGGAGGCTCCGGAAGAGCGCCATGAAGAGCGCCGCGCCGACCCCCTTGTCACAGACGTCCCCGATCGTCGCCACCACCTCGCGGCCGCCGCCGAGAGGAAAGAGGTCGTAGAAGTCGCCGCCGACCATCCGGGCGGAGCGGAGTCGCGCGGCGAACTCGAAGCCCGGGAGCGACGGCAGCGAGCCGGGAAGAAAGTGCGCCTGGATTTCGCGGCCGATCTCGAGCTCGCGCACGAGGCTCCGCTGGTAGAGCTGTTCCCGGTCGTGAAGCCGCCGCCGGGCCAGCGAGGCGCCGAGCCGGGCCTGGAGGATCAGCGGGTCGAAGGGCTTGGGGAGGTAGTCGTCGGCCCCGAGCTCGATGCACCGGGCGATGCTCTCCTTCTCGTCGATCGCGGAGATCATGATGACCGGCACCCGGCGGAGGGCCTCGTCGGCGGCCATCGTCTCCAGCACCTCGTACCCGTTCATGTTCGGCATCATGATGTCGAGGAGGAGTACGTCCACCGGCTGGGAGCGCAGCAGCGCGAGCGCCTGCACGCCGTCCTCCGCCAGGAGCACCTCGTGGCCGAGCCGCCGGACGCGGCGCGCCAGCAGGTCGCGGTTCATCTCCACGTCATCGACGACGAGAATGCGCGCCGGTTCGACCGGAACGGGTTCGCTCATGCGTCGGGGGCGGTGTGGCCGGGGGCGGGCGTCATGGCGGGGAAGGATGCGGCGGGCCGGTGCGCCGCGCAACCGGGGGTCAGGAGGGAAGGAAGGCGTCGAGCAGGCGATGGAATGCGTCCAGCGCCTCGACATACGGAACGTGCCCGCACCCGGCGAGGAGGTGGAATGGCGCCCTGAGCCCGTCGGCCACCGCGCGGGCGGAGGCGACGGGAATCGGGTCGTCGTCGCCGTGCAGCACGAGGGCCGGCACCTGGAGGGTGGCGAGCGCGGCTCGGAGGTCGTAAGCGCCGAGGCTCTCCCACACCTCCTGCTGTGTCCGCCCGGTGATCCGGAACGGCGTGAGGCCGGCCACCTTTTCAGGATCGTGGAAGTACCCCGCCACCGACAGCTCGAAGCTGCGGCGCTGGTAGGCCTCGGGGTCCGAGTCGCGCAGTCCACTGGCGCGGAGCCCCGCGCGGGCCTCCTGGAGTGCCGGCGCCATGGTCCGCTCGGTGAGCCGGGCCTCGAACTCGTCGCGCGCGGCGCGCCAGGCCGGCGCCGGAGACACCAGCGCCAGGGAGGCCACCGACCCCGGGTGCTCGATGGCGTACAGCATTGCGAGCAGCCCGCCCCACGAATAGCCGGCAATGTCGAGTCGCTCCAGGCCCCACGCCTCGCGGAGCGCCTCGAGGTCGGCAACCTGCTCCCGCCAGCCGACCGGGACATCGCGCTCGACCGCCGACTGCCCGCCGCCGCGCTGGTCGTAGTAAATCAGGGTGCGCCTGTCGGCGAGGGTGTCGAACCCCGGCAGCAGGTAATCGTGGTGCGCCCCCGGCCCGCCGTGGAGCACCACCGTAGCGGGGCCGCGGCCGATTCGACGCTCGAACAGCCGGACGCCGCGGACCTCCCGGAAGGTCGATTCAGCCGCAGGCGTCACGCAGCTCCTCCACCGTCGTCGCGTGAATCGACACGATGTCCTCCAACTCCCGGGCGTATCCGCCGGCGAGGGTCACCACCACCGGCAGGGCGCGCCGGCGGCACGCCGCGAAGACCCGGCGGTCGCGCTCCCGGAGCCCGCCCTTCGTGAGTCGCAGCCGCCCGAAGCGATCCCCCTCGTACGGATCGGCCCCGGCCAGGTAGAAGACGATGTCGGGCGCCGCCTCGTCGAGCACCTCGTCCAGGCGGCTGGACAGCGCGTCCAGGTACTCGGCGTCGCCGGTGCCGTCGGGCAGCTCGACGTCGAGCCGGCTCCGTTCGCGCTGGAAGGGGTAGTTCCCCTCGCCGTGCATGGAGAAGGTGTGGACGTCGGGGTCGTCCGCGAAGAGCCGGGCGGTACCATTGCCCTGATGGACGTCGAGGTCGACGATCGCCACCCGGCGGAGCAGCCCCTCGCGCTGGAGCAGGCGGGTGGCCACCGCCACGTCGTTGAAGACACAGAAGCCCTCGCCGCGCTCGGCAAAGGCGTGGTGCGTGCCGCCCGCCAGGTTGACGCCGGCGCCGCCGGCCAGCGCATCGCGCGCCGCCTCGATCGTGCCCTGCACGGTGCGGAACGAGCGCTCCCGGAGGCCGGGTCCCCACGGAAAGCCGAGCCGGCGGAGCGCCGCCTCCGGGAGGGTGCCGTCCTCGATCGCCTCGACGTATTCCGGGGTGTGGACCAGGGCCAGGGCGGTGCGGTCCACCCGGTCGGGCTCGTGCACGTCGTCGGGGGCCAGCAACCCGCGCGCGATCACGCCGTCGCGGACCGCCTGGTATTTGGCGATGGGGAATCGATGGCCGGGCGGGAGCGCGACGGAAAACCGCGCGGAGGACCAGGCCCTCACAGCAGAACGGCGAGCGCGTCCGCCACCTGGCGGACGGCGGCTTCCTCCGCTGGCGAGAAGGGATCGGGAACGTCGCTGTCGACGTCGATCTGTCCCAGGATGGCGCTGCCGCGCCGGATGAGGACCACCAGTTCGGAGCGGGTCTCGAGGTTGCAGGCCAGGTAATTCCCGATGGCGTGGACATCCCCGACGTTCTGGTCCTGCCCGGTGGCCACCGCGGTGCCGCACACGCCGGTGCCGACGGCAATCCGCGTATGGTCGGTGACCCGGCCGCTGAACGCCTCGAGCTCGAGGGCGTCGCCGTCCAGCATGTAGAGGTACACCGAGGTGTACGGCGGGCCGGCGGCACGGATCCGGTCGGCGGCGAGCTGGAGCAGGGCCTGGCGGCCGGCGTCGTGCGTGAAGGCCCCGCGGAGCGCGGCGACGACCCGGTCGGCGTCCAGGACGGCGGTGTTCATCCGCCGCGCTTGCCCAGGGTCACGTCCAGCCGGCGCTCGGTGCCGTCCCGGTTCACGACGATGATCACCTTGTCGCCCGGCTTGTAGGCCCGGAGCGCCTCCGTCATGGCCACCAGGTCGGGTACCTCGTAGTCCCCGATCTTCGTGATGACGTCGCCGCCCTGCATCCCTCCCACCTCGGCGGGGCTCCCCTTCGACACGCCGCTGATGCGGACACCCCCGCTGTCCCCCGACGCCATGTCGGGGATGGTGCCGAGGTAGGCGCCGTACCCGGGGCTCGCCGCGGCGCCCGCCACCGCCGCCGGGGGCGGCACGTCGACGAAGGTGAGCCGGGTCGGCCGGTTGCCGAGCGCCGTCGTCATCGCCGCCGCGAAGTCCGCCACCCGGATGAGCCCGGGGCCGTTGATGCTCTGCCAGTCATCGGTGCTGCGGTGATAGTCACCGTGCAGGTCGGTGAAGTAGTGCAGGACGGGGATCTTGGCGGCGTAGAACGAGGAGTGGTCACTCGGCCCGTACCCTTCCGGCTGCATACGCAGGTCGAACTTGGCGTACCAGTTGAGGGAGTCGAGCAGCGGGGTGAACTCCGTGGCGGTGCCCGTCCCGTAGACGATCAGCTTGTCGTTCCGGAGGCGGCCCACCATGTCGAGGTTGATCATCGCCTGCGTGGCGGCGAGGGGATAGATCGGGTTGTTCACGTAGTAGCTGGAGCCGAGGAGGCCCAGTTCCTCGCCGCTGAAGGCGATGAACACCACGGTGCGGGCGAGGGGGGCGGCCTGCAGCCGGGCCGCGATGGCGAAGAGCGCCGCGGTGCCCGAGGCGTTGTCGTCGGCGCCGTTGTGGACCCGCCCGGTGCTGTCGGGGTCGAGGGCGCCGAACCCGCCGAGGCCGAGGTGATCGTAGTGCGCGCCGACGATGATGGTCTGGTTCCGGAGCGCAGGGTCGCGGCCCGGCAGGATGCCGATCACGTTCTTCCCGTGGAGTTCCCCGAGGTTGGCGTGCTGCACCACCGGCGCGTCCTTCGACACCGTGAAGGCCTGGAACCACCCGCCGGGGGGCGCCTGCAGGCCGGCCTGCGCAAACCGGCGGGCCACATAGGCCGCCGCGGAGTCGGCGCCGGCGGTGCCGGTCAGCCGGCCGCCCAGTTCGTCGGCCGCGAGGACCTTGACGTCGGTCTGGGCGCGGGTGGCGGCCCGGGTCAGGGCGGGCGAGGTGGTCTGGGCGGCCAGCGGGGCGGCGAGGAACGCGACAAGGACGGCAGCCAGCGAAATTCGTACGGTGAGGCGGATCACGGGCGACTCGAATGTTGAACGTCGGCAGGGTTGCCGGGGTCTGGTGAACACCTAAGATTCTAACCTCGCGGAGGGTCCGATCCCAGTTGCGGCTCCCCCTCCCCACACCCCCGGAGCCCCGTGAACGCCCGTCTCCTCGCCCTGGTTCCCGCCGCGATCGCCATCAACCTCGTCGTCGGCGGACTGGTCAACGCCGTGGGGCTCCCGCTCTACCTCGATTCGATCGGTACCATCCTGGCCACCGTGCTGGCGGGCCCCGCGGTCGGGATGGTGGTGGGTGCCATCGGCCAGCTCCTCTTCGGGCTCCTCTACGGTTACCAGTGGATTCCGTTCGGCCTGATCCAGCTCCTGATCGCGCTCCTCGCCGGCGCGGCCGCTGCGCGGGCGGGCTTCCGGAGCACCGGCCGCACGGTCGCGTGGGGCCTGCTGACCGGCGCGCTCGCGGGGTCGTTGTCGGCGGTCATCAGCTACATCCTGTTCAAGGGGGTGACGGCCACCGGGACCACCGCGGTTGTGACCCTGCTGCGTCACCTCGGCTGGTCCCTCCCGGCGGCGGTCACCGCGTCCAGCCTGGCGCTCGACCTCGTGGACAAGGCGGTCGCATTCGTGCTCGTCGGCGCGCTCGTGCGGTCACTGCCGGGCCGGATGCTGGGTCGCTTTCCCCGGGCGGCGCGGGCGCTCGGCCGGTGACCGCCCGTCCGGCAACGCTGGCTTCCCGCGCGCACCCCTTCACGCCGCTCGTCCTGACTCTCTGCATCGCGATCACGGCGCTCGCCGCCGCCGGTCCGCTCGAGGCCGGTGTCCTGTATGCCGTGACGGTGGCCCTCGCCGTGATCTCGGGGGTCGGCCGCGCCGCGCTTCGCGCCCTGGTCCCGCTGGCTCCGCTCTGGTTCTTCCTCTTCCTGCTGCATGGCGTCATGGGGGAGTCGCCCCGGATTGACGTCGCCGGCCTGGCCCTTTCCGAGGCCGGCATCTCCCTCGCGCTCGCGCAGGCGGCGCGTCTCGGGGCCATCGCCACGGCGTCGCTGGCGCTGTCGGCGTCGTTCTCTCCCGCGCGGTTCATCGATGCCGCCGCCGAGCGGCGCTGGTCCTTTGCCGCGAGTTACCTCGTGGTGGCCACGCTCCTGGCGCTGCCCCGCTTCCGGGCCCGGGCCGCGGCGATTCTCGACGCGCAGCGGAGCCGCGGGCTCCGCCTCCGCGGCGGTCCGCTGCATCGGCTGCGCGCCATCCGGCCCGTCACCTTTCCCCTGCTGCTCGGCGCGCTCGCCGAGGTGGACGAACGGGGCTTCGCGCTCGAGACCCGCTGCGCCGCCGGCGTGACGGCGCGGACGCCTCTGGCACCGCCCGTCGATCGGCCCGCTGATCGGGTGGTCCGGTGGCTCGCCATCGGCGGCGCCGTCTGCGCAATGGCCTGGCGGGTGGCCGGATGAGCGCGCTCCTGATGGAGGGGGTGACCTTCACCTACCCTGGTGCCGGCGCGCCGGCGCTGCGCGATTGTTCCTTCTCCGCCGCGAATGGTGAGGTCACCTGGTTGACGGGCGCGCTGGGGGCGGGCACGAGTACCGCGCTCCTCGTGGCGGCCGGCCTGGCACCACGCCACACCGGCGGCGAGCGGAGCGGACAGGTGCGCGCCCTGGGCACGGATCCGGCGGAGGGCGCGGCCGGGCTCGGCGGCCGTGTCGCGCTCGTGCTTTCCTCCCCCGGCGCCCAGCTGAGCGGGATTGCCGAGACGGTCGCGCAGGAGGTGGCGTTCGCCCCCGCGAACCTCGGGTGGCCGGCAACCCGGATTCATGCCGCGGTGTCGCACGCCCTCGATCGCATGGGCGTCGCGCACCTCGCGCCACGCGGGCCCGCGACGCTTTCTGGGGGAGAGCTGCAGCGGGTCGTGATTGCCTCGATGCTGGTCCTCGAGCCGGACCTCTGGCTGCTCGACGAGCCGACGTCCGCGCTCGACACCACCGGGCGGTCGCTTCTGCACGCCTTGCTCCGAAGCGAGGCGGCGCGGGGCGCCGCCGTGGTGATCGCCAGCGAGGATGCGGATGGCCTCCATCCCGCTGCTGACCGCGTGCTGGTGTTTCGTCAGGGTCGTCCGGTTGTCGAGGGCGCGCCCGACGAGGTCCTCAGGGGCGACGCGATCTGGGCCGCCGGGGCCGGGTCCACCACGGTGGCCGCGCTTGGTCGGGCATCGGGGGTGGCGTCCCCCCGGCCGCTTACCGTGTCGGAAGGGGTCCGGCGGTGGGCGCGATGACGCGACTCCTCCTGGATTCGGTGTCCTTCGGCTATGGGCAGGCCCTCGTCCTGGACGGGATCTCGCTCCAGGTCGGCGCGGGAGAGGGCGTGGCGCTGCTCGGCCCGAACGGTGCGGGGAAGACGACCCTGACCCGGCTGGCGATGGCGCTGCAACATCCGCGCGGCGGACAGGTGGTGACGGTGGGCCGCAACACCCGCCGGCTCCGGCCGGAGGACCTCGCCGATGTCGCGGGGTACCTCTTCCAGCATCCGGAGTCGCAACTCTTCGCGCGGACGGTGCGCGCGGAAGTCGGGTTCGGCCCCGCGCAGCTC
The DNA here is from genome assembly GCA_036274515.1 of Gemmatimonadales bacterium. Classification (GTDB taxonomy): domain Bacteria; phylum Gemmatimonadota; class Gemmatimonadetes; order Gemmatimonadales; family GWC2-71-9; genus SPDF01. The sequence goes on from DASUFQ010000001.1 coordinate 24,928, forward strand.
CGGTGGGCTGGCGGGCGCGCCGCCGCGGCGGTGGACCAGGTCCTCTCGGAGCTCGGGCTCGCTTCCGTGGCGGACGCCCATCCCTACGACCTGCCCGGCCCGACCCGCCGGCTCGTCGGCCTGGCCGCAGCCCTGGTGTGCGGGCCGCCGCTCCTGGTCCTCGATGAGCCGACCGCGGGGCTCGATCGTGCATCACGCACGCGGGTTGCCGAGGTACTCCTGGCCAGGCGCGCGGGCGGGACGGCCGTTCTGGCCGTGACCCACGACCTGGAATTTGCCGCCGCGGCGCTCGATCGCGGCCTCCTCCTCGTCGGGGGGCAGGTGGCGCGGGACATCGCCCTCGGTGCGCTCCTCGGGCACCATCCGGAGTTTCCGGCGCCACCGCTGGTCGACTTGTCCCGGCAACTGGGATTTCATGGCGTCCGCCCGACGGTCGCGGTGCTGTCCTCCCTCTTGACTTCTCACCCCCAGACCGGGACGCTTGAGGCATGACTGCACCCTCCACCGTCGTCGCCCTCCTCGCGCGCATGCTCGAGTGCCTGCAGGACGCGCCGAGCGACCGGGAGCGGCTGAAGGCTGCGTTCCGCGACCTGTACGGCGCCCTCGAGGGTACCGGCGCCACCCTGACCGTCGACGTGAAGGGGATGGTGGTGGACGGCACCCCCCTTCCGCATGGGCTGCCGGGTGGCGGCGAGGTGCGCATCCGATTCCATTCGCACGGCATCGGGACCGTGCGGGTGCCGGCGGGCGTCAAGCCGGCCGACCTCCTGGCGGTCGTCCGCCTGCTCGCCGCCGAACCGATCGGCGCCGGGTCGGTCGAGTCGTTCGTGGAGCGGCTGCCGGTCGAGGCGGCCCTGGCCATCCAGGTCGAGGGGCCGCGCGGCCTGCCGAGCGCGGGCGATGTCCGGACCCTCGACAACCTCAGCGCCCCGATCGGCGGGGAGACGCCCGCCGGGGCGCCGGCGGGAAGGGTGCGGGCCGAACCGGAACGCCTCGCGCCGGCGGAATCCCGCGAGCCGGACGCGCTCCGGGAGCTCGAGCTGCAGGCGGACCTGTCCTACCGCCGGGAGGAGTGGGGCGAGCTGCTGGAAATCGCCACCGAGGTCCTCCGGCTGGAAGGTGCCGAGCAGGACGAAAGCCGGCACCGCCGCTACTCGGTGACGCTCCGCCGGATCCTTCCCCGCTCGGCGCTGCAGCACATGGCCCGCGCCGCCCTCGTGGAGAAGCACCGTGCGGAGGCGACCGCGGTGCTGAAGCGCATGGGGGCCGACGCGGTGGAGGCGCTCCTCGAGCTCCTGACGGCCGCGCCGACCCTGGGCGAGCGCCGCGGCTATTTCAGCGTCCTCACCAAGATGGATACCGGGACGGAGCGCATCATCGCGCGGCTGAACCACCCCGACTGGTTCGTGGTGCGCAACGTGGCGGAGTTGTGCGGGGAACTCGGCCTGGCCGGCGCGGTGCGCTCGCTTGGCGAGCAGGCGCTGCACCGGGACGAGCGGGTGCGCCGTGCGGTGGCCGGCGCGCTGGGAAAGATCGGGTCGGCGGAGGCGCTCGAGGCGATCCGCCGCCTCCTCAATGACGTGGAGCCGATGGTGCGCCTGCAGGCGGCGCGCGGCATCGGCGGCGCCTGGGGGCGGGGACTGGTCATGTCCCTTGCCGTGCGGGTGCCCGAGGAATCGAACGCCGATGTCCAGGGCGAACTCTACCGCGCCCTTGGACGGCTGGGGACACCGGAGGCGGTGCAGGTGCTGCGTACCGGGGCGGCGCCGGCCAGGGGGCTGCTGGCCCGAAAGGCCACCGCCGCGCGGCTCGCTGCCGTGGAGGGACTCGCCCTGGTGGCCGGCCCGGCGGCGGCGGGGGTGCTGCAGGAGCTGCTCGGCGACGCGGACGCCGAGGTGCGTGCCGCCGCCGAGCGGGCGCTCGGCCGCGGCTAGCGCCGCGCGTCCGCCCTACTGCGGGGCGAACACCGCGCCCGCCTTGACGCCGCGCGCAAAGGCGGCCAGCAGGCGGGCCGCGCGGTCGATGTCGTCGAGCTGGACCAGCTCGTTCGGGCTGTGCATGTACCGGAGCGGCACGCTCACCACCCCGGTGGCCACCCCCCGCGCGGCGGTGAAGATCTGGTCGGCGTCGGTGTTGGTCATTCGTGGCGCCGCCTCGACCGAGTAGGGAATCTTCTCCTTTTCCGCGGCGGCCACGAGCCGATCGAAGACCGCCGCGTTCACCGCGCTCCCGCGGCTCAGCACCGGGCCGCCGCCGAGCTTGTACTCGCCGTGCCGTCGCTTGTCGATCCCCGGGTAGTCGGTCGCATGGGTCACGTCGACCACGATGGCCACTTCCGCCCCGAGCCCGGTGGCGCTGGTCCGCGCCCCACCCCCCGTGTAGCCGATTTCCTCCTGCGTGGTCCCCACCGCCGTCACCCGGGCGGCCAGGCGTTTGCCCGCGAGCAGCCGGAGCGCCTCGAGCACCACGTACGCGCCGATCCGGTTGTCGAGCGAGCGGCTCGAGAGCCGCCCGTTCGGCAGGTGCAGGACCGTGGACGTCAGGACGCCGGCGTCGCCGACGCGCACCCTGCCCAGCGCCTCTTTCCGGTTCTTCGCGCCGATGTCCACCCAGAGATCCTCGACCTTCGACACCTTTTCCCGGTCGTCCTTTTCCATCAGGTGAATCGCCTTCTTGCCGATGACGCCCTCGACGGGGCCGCGCTGCCCGAGGAGGGTCACGCGCTGGCCGACGAAGACCTGCGGATCCCACCCGCCGATGCCGGCGAAGGAGAGGAACCCGTCCTCGTCCACGTGCACCACCATCAGGCCGATTTCGTCGAGGTGTCCGGCGAACATGATCCGGGGGGATCCGCCCTCGTTCACCGTCGCGTGACAGTTGCCATGGACGTCGGCGTGGACGTGCTCGGCGAATCTTGATGCCTCGGCGCGCCAGAGCCGGGCCGGCGCGGCCTCGAATCCGGAGGGACCGGGGGCGTCCAGCAGGCGAGTCAGGAATTCATAGGAGCGGGGCGGCATCGGGGGTCCCGGGCGGAGGGAAGCAAGGCGAATCGATCATTCGGGTCATCCGGCAAGACGCGCTGGCGCGGTGGCGATGAGGACCGCGATTCCGGCGAGGACCACGGCGAGGGCGGCGAGTTCCTGGCCTCCCACCGCGAGCACCAGCGCGCCCACCAGCACCGTGCCCTCGCCGATGGCCCAGACCGCCACCGCCTTCGGGAGCTGTCGGCGCCACCAGGCGGCGCGGTCCTCGGCGGCCGGCCGCTCCGGGATCAGGCGGCGGAACGCGAGGCCGGCCAGCAGTCCGGAGGCCGCCAGGGCGTAGGCGGCAAAGGTGACGGCCCCACCGGTCTCCTCGGGCAGCGCGATCGCTCCCCGGATGACCCACGCGAGCACCGTCACGACCCCGGCACTGGCGGCCAGCGCCGCATGCACCACCCTGGCGGTCGTGGCCGGCGAAGCAGGCGGCGGTGTTGGTGGGGTCATGGCCTCGGCAAGTTAGGCCTCCCCGCCGCCGCCGTCCAGACGGGCGCGCGACCGATCAGCGCGCGTCGGCGCGTGCCGTGCGCCGGTCCGCCAGGAACGCGAGGATGCGCCGCGCGCGCCCGGCCCACGAAAGGCTGTCGGCGCGCGCGATCCCGTGCGTCGAGAGCGATTCGGCGAGCGCGGGCTGGGAGAGGATCCGCCCGATGGCGTCGGCCCAGGACTCCGGGGTGTCCTGCGCGATGAGGCCGCAGGGGCCCTCGTCGACCAGCGCCCGGATGCCGGCCAGGTCGCTCCCGACGACGGGGATCCCCGCCGAGAGATACTCCAGCACCTTGAGCGGCGAGCCGATCTGGTTGCGTGCGGTGAGCGCCAGCGGCGCCAGGCCGACCGCGAGGCGCGCCTTGAGCTCCTCGAGCGCGATCGGCGCCTGCCATGCGAGCACCTCGACCCGGTCGCCGACGCCCAGGGCGCGCGCGCGGGCCTGCATGGCGCCGGCTTCGGTCTCGTCGCGCGCGCCCGCCATGATCAGCCGGACGCCGGGGACGGCCACCAGCCCGATGGCGCGGACCATGAGGTCGAGGTCGTAGCGCGATGCGTCGAAGGTCCCGATGTAGCCCACGAGCGGGGCGGCGGCGTGTCGCGGCACCGGCGTCCGCGGCCGCTTCACGCCGGTCAGCGCGGTGAGGAACACCTGGCCCGGGTAGCACTCCCGGTAGTACGCGCGCTGCGGCTCCGAGACGCAGATGACGCCGTCGACTCGCGGGATCCAGCGCCGTTCGCGCCCCGCCTGCTTTCGGGCGGTGCGGCCCGCCGGCAGGTCGCTCCGGTTCGGGTCGGAGAAGAAGTCATGCGACTCGAAGACGACGGTTCCGCCCCGCAGCAGCCGCAGCAGGCAGGCCCAGGGCAGGAAGCCCAGGTTGCGCGTCACCAGGGTGTCCCAGCGCGCAAACAGCAGGTGGAGGAACGCGCGCACGTGGACGATCCGGTGCGAGCGCCGGAACATTCCGGCAGCGAGCAGCCGGACCCGGAGCGGCTCGGTGATGCCGAACTCCTCGGCCAGCACCGACGCGACGTCGCGGGCACTGTTGCGGACCGTGACGAGCTCGAAGTCGGCGCCGATCTCGGCAAAGCCCAGGCAGTTCCAGGTCACGAAGGTGGTGCTGGGGGAGGCGCTGGGCCAGAGGCCGTGATGGAAGTACTTAACGCGCATCGGCCGAGAGGAGCGCCCGGTAGAGGCCGAGCAGCCGTTGCGACATCCGCTCCCAGTTGAGCTCGTTCGCAAAGAGCGAGGCCGCGGCCCGGGACATCGCCGCGGTCGCGGCCGGTTCCGCGGCCAGCCGGTCGATCGCCCGCGCGAGCGCGCCGGCGGCGTCGGCCCGGGGCAGCACCTCCCCGCAGCGCGCGTTCCGCACCATCGGGCCAAGGATCGGGTGCTCGAGGGTGAGGACCGGGAGGCCGTACCGCAGGTAGTTGAAGAACTTGTTGGGAATCCCGGTGAGGCCGTTGGCGCCCTCGATCAGGCAGACCCCCGCGCTTCCCCTCCGCAAGCGCTCCGGCACCTCGAGATAGGGCAGCATCCCGGTCACCTCAAAGCGGTCGGCGATGCCGTGGCGCCTGGTCTCCGCGTCGAACCAGGCGCGCTCGGACCGGGCCAGGTCGCCGATGAGAAGGAAGCGGACCCGCGGGGACTCGATGCGACGCGCGGCCTCCACGAGCACCCGGAGCCCTCTGTCGAAGAGCATCCGGCCCTCGTGCACCACCCGGAAGGTGTCGTCCGCGGCCGGGGCCGCCGGGGCGGCGGGAAAGGTCTCCGCCGACTGGCAGTTCATGACCGTCACCACCGGCCGGTCGGTGAGCGTCCGGTAATAGTCGCTGATGAAGTCGCTGACCGTGACGAGGCCGTCGGCCCGCGCCAGCAGCCGGTTCTCCGTGGCGGCGAAGCGGGCCATCCCCCGCCGCTTCCGGTCGCTCGCGCGGAGCCGGTGCAGGAAGAACTCGTGATAGTCGAAGACGAGCCGCGTGGAGGGGAGGGAGTCCTTGAGCGCGGCCGCCACCTCCATCGTCAGGCCGTCCTCGTGGAAGTGACAGAGGTCGGGCCGGAGGCGTTGCAGGGCGGCAAGCAGGTCGCGCCGGCACACGGCGTTCCGGAGGCCGAAGGCGCGCGGCACCCACTTCCGGTAGGGGTAGGTCTCGAACCGGACGCCGGCGCGCACCAGCGATTCCCCCGCCGAGAGCCGGTGCTCCCGCTTGCGCCCCAGCCACCCGCCGGGCAGCCGGGGCACGAGCAGGACGACCTCGTACCCGGCCTGCGCGAGCGACACGGCTTCCTTGTGAAAGATCCGCCCGTCAAAAATCCCGTGCTCGAAGAGGACGTGGCAGACGCGCGTCACCGTGCGGCCCGGCGCCTATTGGTATTCGGCGGGCAGTGGGTTGTTGGCGCGCTCCGAGTCCCAGAAGATGTTCATGACCCACCAGCGGGTGCCGTCCCAGAAGAGCTGGATCGAGTTGATCCCGCGGGCAAAGGGCTTGTCCTCGCCGTGCCGGAAGCTCTCGTACGCGCTGAACGACTGGGCGATGGCGCCGTAGCGCTCCGTCTTGCGGTGCAATTCCCGCTCCGTGAACCCCAGCGCCACCAGCAGGGAATCGGCCCGCTCGCGGTATTCCACGGGGGTCATGATGCGGGCGCGGCAGGTGCCCGCCGTGTCGCAGCCGGTGGGAATCAGCCGGGCTTGCGGGTGCATGAGGGTGAAGAACCGGTCCCACTGTCTCGGCTGGCCGGCCGGCCCGCTGATGACGGCATACAGGGTGGTGATGATGCTGTCGATCGTCCCCACATCCGCCGCACGGGCGGGGGTGGGGTCCTGGGCGAGGACCGGCGTGGCGCCGAGGGCGCCGCACAGGAGCAGCCCGGCGAGGCGGGTACGCATGAGGTTCCTTTCGGTCAGCGTTCGTATTTCCAGTTGCGCGACTTGCCCTCGGCCAGCCATTCGACCGTGGTGGACACCCGACGGGCGCGAGTGGACGCCTGTTTCGCCTCGGTGATCCACTCGACGTATTCGCGGCGGTGGCTCGGGCTCAGTTCACCCCAGGTGGCGCGCGCCTTCCCGGCGCCGTCGAGCGCCCGCCGGAGGTCGGCGGGCGGGCGCGGGGCGGGGCGCGGCTTCCGCGCCGGGCGGCGAGGCGACTTGGCCCCCTCCTCGTTCAGCCGGGCCGCCTTCCGGATGTACCCCGTCAGGGTCCGCGCCGACGGGAGGTCCGCCACCTCCGTCAAGCGGCCGAAGCTCCCCATCGAATCCCCATGGCGGTCGGCGTCGGGTACCACCTGCCGTCCCTTCCAGAAGCCGAAGCTCGCGTGCCCCTTGAACGCCGCCATGCTGCAGAGGATGCCGTGGTGCATGAAGGTCGGCATCCGCCATTTCAGGGTCTCCTCCGCCTCCGGGCAGGCCTTGTGCACCAGTACGCGCACGTGGCGCAGGATCGGCCGGGCGAAGGGTTCCGCCTTCGCGATGTACGCGTCCACCAGCGGATCACGCCGGCCCACGGCTCGATCCCCCCGCCAGCGCGGCAAGATTGGCCTGGTCGGTGAAGGCGAGGGACTCCGAGTTGACGCAATAGCGCAGCCCGGTCGGTCGGGGGCCGTCGTCGAAGACGTGCCCGAGGTGGCACTCGCACCGGGCACAGAGGATTTCCACCCGGCGCATCCCGTAGCTCCGGTCCTCGTGCGTCGCGATGTTCTCCTCCGCGACCGGCTGGAAGAAGCTCGGCCAGCCGGTGCCGGACTCGAACTTCGCCCCTGACGCGAAGAGCGGGAGGCCGCAGCAGATGCAGGTGTAGAGGCCCTCGCGCTTGTTGTCGAGCAGGGTGCCGCAGTGCGGCGCTTCCGTCCCCTTGCCGCGCGCCACGCGGTACTGCGCGGTGGACAGGAGCGCCCGCCACTCCGCGTCGGTCTTGACCACCTTCGGCGACTCCACCGGCCCGGTCAGGCGCCCCTCGGCATCCAATAGACGAACCTTCATGCGACCCCCGCGCGGCGGCACCGCTCAGGTGTGGGTCATCATCAGGGAGTAGCCGTCCGGATCCAGCAGACGGCTCTCCCCCTTGGGACGGTAGAACGGGTAAGCGATCTCGCCGGGGTCGAGCCCGCGCCCACGCAGGTGCGCAGGCATGCCGGGCACGTCGGCACAATAAAGGTAGTAGCGCGCGCCCCGGGCCCTGGCGTCATCGCGCGCTCCTCGGGTCAGCGGCCCGACGGCTCGCGCCAGAAGGTGATCTCCGGCGGTCCGGTGAAGAGGTCGGTCGCGCCGCGGATGAAGGCCTGAATGTGCGGCGTCCGCATGTGGGGCCCGGTGTACGCAGCCTGGGAAGCCCAGCGCTCGTAGAGGAGAAACCGGGTGTCGTCGGCGACGTCCTGCAGGAGCGCAATGCCGTGGCAGTCGGGTTCGCGCTCCTGCACGGTGGCGATCAGTGCGGCGAGCGCCGTTCCGGCTGCCGCGCCCCTGCCGGGCTGTGCGTGGTAGATGATCATGACGGTGACGGGCGCTGCTGGCATCGGTCGGCCCTTCGCGGGGGTGGACGGAAAAGTGAGCGACCAACCGCCATTCGGGCAACCCGCGTCGGCACGCGGAGAATTCAAACGGGGGGCGGCCATCGCGGCCGCCCCCCGTCGTCGTACTGCTGAATGGTGCCCCTCGTCAGAACTGGCCGCTGGCCGCCGGTGCCGGGGCCTCATTCTCGCCGCCCAGCTGCTCCGGCTCCGCATCCATCGCCTCCTCGGCGGGAATCTGCACGGCGTCGGCGCCGAGCGTCCGGAAGAGCCGCCACTGCTCCTGGCGCGCGGTGTAGGAATACCCCCCGTTGTACATCAGCGTGACGACCAGCACGCCCTCCGGCCGGCCGAGGTAGCCGACCAGGGTGCTCACATTGCCGAGGGTGCCGGTCTTGGCGCGCACGACGCCCTGCCCCGGCATGCCGCCGAGTCGGCCGAGCGTGCCCTGCCCGTTGGCGGGGAGGAGCAGCGGGAAGTTCTTCCCTTCCGGCGTCATCGGGAAACGGGTGAGGTACGAAATGAACACCGAGGGCGCGATCCGGTCCTCGGTGGAGAGCCCGCTGCCATCGACCAGCTGCACGCCGGACGTGGCACCGGTAATCGCGCGAACGTGCGCCGCCAGCTTGTCGGCGGGGTTCGTGCTCCCGCCCGCCCAGCGCAGCAGCAGCTCCGCGCCGATGTTCAGGCTGCGGGTATTGACCTCGGCCGCCAGCGAATCCAGCGTGGGGGACTCCACCTCCGCCAGCACGGCTGCGCCTTCGGGCTGGGCGCCCGCCGCGGTCAGGGCGAAGGCGTGGTCCCACTCGATCCCCGCCTCCTTCAGCGCGCTGGCCCACACGGCGCGAAGGACGGCCTCCGGCTGGTTGGCCACCGACGCAAGGTGCCGGGGGCGGGCAGAGGTGCCGATGTTGCCGGACAGCACCCAGCCGCCGCTCGACGTCGGGCGGAGCCGGAGCGACGACCGCCGGCCCGCCACCGTGCGCGCCTGGTTGGTCACGAGCTGGCTCACTCCCCGCGGCGATTCCCCGATGACGACCGGGCGCGCTCCCGACTTGCCGCCGGGACGGATGGTGAACTCCACCACGTTTTCATGGATGGTCAGGGCGCCGATCGGCGGGGCGAAGAGGCGCCCCCGGTGCCGGGAGGCCCAGACCGACGGGAAGGTGGCATCGGCCGTCCCCTCGGCGCTCCGGACGACCAGGGGACCCTGCAGGCGCGTGATTCCCTTGGCGGCAAGCTGCTGCGCGAGCTCGGAGAGCAGCGGTCCCTGGCGGGTCGCTCGCTCCAGGGACAAGTCCCCGTTCAGCTCCAGCGCCCAGGTGCCCAGCCACTGGCCGGTGAACGGCTCCACGAAGCCGTTTCCCACCACCCGGGTGGCGAGGCGGGCGTTGCCGCCGAGCGTGCTGCGGGCGAAGCCGGTGGTGAAGAGCTTGACGGTCGAGGCGGGAAGAAGCGGCTGGTCTTCCGCGACGCTCCAGATGATGCGGCCGGTCTGGTCGGACACGGCGATGCCCCACTCGCCGGGCGAGCGGCGCTTGGCGGACCTGTACCAGGAGTCGAGTGCCCGCCGGACCTCGGCGTCTCCCTGCGCGCTGGCCGGCGCCGGCAACAGCGACAGCCCGCCCACCAGGGCGAGCAGGCCGAGCACGGTGCGAACAGCAGGTCGAGGCGCGCGAAGGAAACGCGTCACAGCGGTACCGCCTTGTTGATTGAGTGGGGTCCGGCGGGAGAGCCGTCCACCAGGTACCTACGTGCAAGGTCCGTTCCCAGTGCCGGCCCGAGGGGCCCGGCGCGGTCCAGACACCGAGGCCTGCGGATCCCCCCGCAGGCCTCTGGTCCAATTCTATGCTCCAAGTGCTTGTGGCGTCAAGAGTTGACCGGCCCCAAGCGTCCCCGGATGAAACGAGCGCCCCCCGGGCTCCTGCCCGGGGGGCGCCAAAACGGACTGTCGGGCGGCTACTTCAGCAGCAGCTTGGCGATGGTCTGCAATTGCATGTTGCTCGTGCCCTCGTAGATCGTGCCGATTTTTGCATCGCGGTAGAACTTCTCCGCGGGGTATTCCTTCGAGTAGCCGTACCCCCCGAACAGCTCCAGGCACTGGGAGGTGATCCGGTCGGCGACCTGGGAACTGAACAGCTTGGCCATCGCCGCCTCCCGGAGGAACGGCTGGCCGGTGCCCTTGATGCGGGCGGCGTTATACACCATGAGCCGGGCGGCCTCGAGGTCAGTGGCCATCTGGGCCAGCTGGAACTGCACCCCCTGGAACTCGGCAATCGGCTTCCCGAACTGCTTGCGCTCCTTCACGTACGCCGTGGCGGCCTCGAGGGCGCCGGCGGCCACGCCGATCATCTGGGCCCCGATGCCGATCCGCCCCTCGTTCAGGGTCTCGATGGCGATCTTGTAGCCCTGGCCCACGGGACCCAGGACGTTCTCGTCGGGCACGACACAGTTCTCGAGGATGAGCTCGGTGGTGCTCGAGGCCCGGATGCCGAGCTTGTCCTCCTTCTTCCCGACCTGGAAGCCGGGGAAGTCGCGCTCGACCAGGAACCCCGTGATCCCCTTGTAGCCCTTCGAGAAATCGGTGTTGGCGAAGATCAGGAAGAATTCGGCCTCGCCGCCGTTCGTGATCCAGAACTTCCGGCCGGTGAGCTCCCAGTGGTCGCCCTTGCGCTCGGCCTTGGTTTCGAGCGCGAAGGCGTCGCTGCCGCTGGCGGGCTCGGACAGCGCGAAGGCGCCGAGCATGCTGCTCGCCAGCCGGGGCAGGTAGCGCTGGTGGATGTCCGGCGAGCCCCAGCGGAGGACGCAGTTGTTGACGAGGGTGTTGTGGACGTCGACGTAAATGGCGGCCGAGGCGTCCACCCGGGCCAGTTCCTCGATGGCGAGGGCGGCGAGGAAGATGCTGCCGCCGGCGCCGCCGTACTGCTCGGGGATCTCGATCCCCATGAGGCCGAGCTCGAAGAACTTCGGGATGATGTCCAGGTTGAACTGGGCGCGGGCGTCCATCTCGTGCACGTGCGGACGGACTTCGGTCTCGGCAAACTCGCGGACCGCGCTCCGGAACATCTCCTCTTCTTCGCTGAGGGCGGTCAGGGGCGTCGGCGCGATCGACAGGTCGGTCATGGCGTCCTCCCCGGAAGCCCGGGCGTGGGGTCGAGCGGGAAGATACCCGTGGACCCCCGGTCGTTCAATCCGACGAAAGAACCTCGAGCGCCACCGGCACCCGGCCGAGCGGGGCGGAGACCTGGACCCCCTGCACCCGGCTCCGCGCCGCTGCCAGCATCTCCCGCGCGATCCGCACCCCCTCGGCCAGCCCCTCCTCCCGGCCCTTCGCGCTCGCCGCGCGCATCCGGTCGAGCACCGCCTGCGGCACCGACACGCCCGGCACCTCGTTGGCCAGGAATTCGGCGTTCCGCAGCGACACCAGCGGCCAGATGCCCGCCACGATCGGGATCCGGTGCCTGGCGGTGAGGTCGAGGAACCGGTCGAGCTGGTCGAGGTCGAACACTGGCTGGGTCACCGCGTACTCCGCCCCGGCGTCCACCTTCCAGGCGAACCGCGACAGCTCCCGCTCGAGGTCGGGCGCGGCGGGATTGACCCCGACGCCGATAACGAATTTCGTCGGGGCGCCGAGGGCGTTGCCCCCCGGGTCGAGCCCGTGGTTGAGCCGGGACACGAGATTGGTGAGCCCGATCGCGTCGATGTCGAAGACGGCGGTGGCGTCGGGGTAGGGCCCCATCTTCGGGGGGTCGCCGGTGATGATCAGCAGGTTCCGGAGCCCGGCCGCCGCCGCGCCGAGGAGGTCGGAGAGCATGCCGAGGAGGTTGCGGTCGCGACAGGCGTAGTGGACCACCGCCTCGAGCCCCACCTCCCGCTCGATCATCAGCCCCGAGAGCAGCGCGCCCATCCGGCTCTGGGCCCGCGGCCCGTCGGGCACGTTCACCGCGTCCACCCCGGCGGCCTTGAGCGCGCGCACCTGCTCGAACATCGGCGTGGGGTCCACCCCCTTCGGGGGGACGATCTCCACCGTGGTCACGAACGCCCCAGCCGCGAGCTTGCCGCCGAGCCGTGACCGTTCCGCGAGGGCGACGGCCGGCACCCCGGCGCTCGCCTCGGCCGCTGTCGGCGCCGCCACCGCGATGTGCCGCGGCGAGACGCTCTGCACGAACCCCACCATCGCCTTGATGTGCGCCGGCGTCGTGCCGCAACAGCCGCCGACGATCCGCGCGCCCGCCTCCACCATCCGCCGGGCGTAACCGGCCATGTATTCCGGCGAGGCCATGTACATCTTCCGCCCGCCGACGTCGCGGGGGAGCCCGGCGTTCGGCATGGCGCTGAGCGGGATGGAGACCACCCGCGCCAGCTGCTCGACCGCCTCCAGCACGCCGTGCGGTCCCACCGAACAGTTCACGCCGATCACGTCCACGCCCATCTGCTCGATGGCGGGCCCAAAGGCCGACGGCGCGGTACCGTAGTGGGTCCGGCCGTCTTCGCCGACGGTCATCTGCGCGATGATCGGGAGGTCGGAGATGCCGCGGATTGCCTCGACGCCGGCGTGGAGTTCCTCCACGTCGCTGAAGGTCTCGAGCAGGAAGCCGTCCACCCCGCCGGCCAGGAGACCCGCCGCCTGCCGCGCGAACGCCTGCCGCGCCTCCTCCCGCGAGGTCTCGCCGAATGGCTCGATCCGGATGCCGAGCGGCCCGATCGCCCCGACCACCGCCGCACGGTCCCCGGCGGCCTCGCGCGCCAGCCGAGCCGCCGCCTCGTTGATCGCCTCGGTGTCCGCCGCGAGCCCATGATGCGCCAGCTTCACCGGGTTGGCGCCGAAGGTGTTGGTTTCGAGGATTTCCGCGCCGGAGCGGACGTAGTCGCGGTGGACCTCGCGGATCACGTCGGGCTGCCGGATGTTCAGTTCGTCATAGCAGACGTTGAGGAAGATGCCCTTGCTGTACAGCATCGTCCCCATGGCCCCGTCAGAAACGTGGACATGGCCGTCGGCCAGCAGCGTGCGCAGGTCAGGCATCCCGGGCCGTCCTCTCTTCCTCAGCCGCGCTCATAGCCCAGGTTCGGCGCCAGCCATTCCTCGGCCTCGGCCACGGACCAGCCCTTGCGGGCGGCGTAGTCTTCCACCTGGTCGCGCCCGATCCGCCCCACCCCGAAATAGGCGGCGTCCGGGTGCCAGAAGTACATCCCGCTCACCGATGCGGTCGGCAGCATGGCGCAGCTCTCCGTCAGCACGATCCCCGTCCGCGCCTCCGCCTCGAGCAGCGACAGGATGGTGCGCTTCTCGGTGTGTTCCGGGCATGCCGGGTAGCCGGGTGCCGGCCGGATCCCCTGGTACTGCTCCCGGATGAGCGCGGCGTTGTCCAGCGCCTCGCCCGGCGCGTACCCCCAGTGCACCCGGCGCACCTCTTCATGCAGCCGCTCGGCAAACGCCTCGGCCAGCCGGTCGGCCAGCACCTTGGCCATGATGGCGCCGTAGTCGTCGTGCGCCGCCTCGCGGTCCGCCACGATCGCGTCGAGGCCGTGCCCCGTGGTGACGGCAAAGAGGCCGACGTAATCCCGCGCCACCTCCGGCGGCGCCACGTAGTCCGCCAGCGCCCGGTTGTCGCGACCCTCGGCCTTGGCCATCTGCTGCCGGATGGTGTGGAGGACGGCGCGCACCTCCGCGCGATCGTCCCCGGCATAGAGCGCAATGTCGTCGGGCCCCAGCCGCGAGGCGGGGAAGAAGCCGACCACTCCCCGCGCCCGGAGCCGCCGGTTGGTCACGATGTCGTCGAGCAGCGCCTGGGCGTCGGCGAAGAGCTCTCGCGCCGCCGCGCCGGTGGCCGGGTCCTCGAGGATCGCGGGATAAAACCCCTTGAGCTCCCAGGCCTGGAAGAACGGCGTCCAGTCGATCCGGGACACCAGCTCCGCCAGCGGAAAGTCGGGAAACTCGCGGAGGCCGAGGAAGGCGGGCCGCGGCGGGGGCGACGGCCAGGCGAGCCGCACGGCGCGGCGGCGGGCGTCGGCCAGGGTGCGGAGTGGGGTGGCGTCCTTCGCGGCATGCTCCGCCCGCAGCGCGGCCTGCGCGCTCCGCGCCTCGGCCACGAACGCCGTCCGGAGCCCGTCGCTCAGCAGGCTGCTCGCCACCGCCACCGCGCGCGAGGCATCCTGCACGTGGACCACCGGCTCCTCGTAGTTCGGCGCGATGCGGACCGCGGTGTGGGCCCGGCTGGTCGTGGCGCCGCCGATCAGCACCGGCTGGCGGAACCCCTCGCGCGCCAGCTCGGAAGCGACGAAGGCCATCTCGGACAGCGACGGCGTGATGAGGCCGCTCAACCCGATCAGGTCCACCGCCTCCGCGCGCGCCGTCTCGAGGATCTTCGCCGCGGGCACCATCACGCCGAGGTCGATCACCTCGAAGTTGTTGCACTGGAGCACGACGCCCACGATGTTCTTGCCGATGTCGTGCACGTCGCCCTTGACGGTGGCCAGGAGGATCTTCCCCCGCGGGCCGCCGCTGTCGCGCGACTTGGCGGCCTCGATGAACGGGAGGAGGTGCGCCACCGCCCGCTTCATCACGCGGGCGCTCTTGACGACCTGCGGCAGGAACATCCGCCCGGCGCCGAAGCGGTCGCCCACCTCGTTCATCCCGTCCATCAGGGCGCCCTCGATCACGTCGAGGGGATGCGCCGCCTCCAGCCGCGCCTCCTCGGTGTCGGCCTCGATCCAGTCGGTCAGCCCCTCCACCAGCGAGTGGACCAGCCGGTCGCGCACCGGTCCGTCGCGCCATGCGAGGTCGGGGCCGGACGCCACCGCCTGCCCCGCCACGGAGGAGGCCACCGCGAGCAGCCGCTCGGTGGCGTCCGGCCGCCGGTTGAGGACCAGGTCCTCGACCCGCTCGCGCAGGTCCGCCGGGAGGTCGTCGTAGAGCGCCAGCTGGCCGGCGTTGACGATCCCCATGTCGAGCCCGGCCCGGATGGCGTGGAACAGGAACACGGCGTGGATCGCCTCGCGGACGGGATCGTTGCCGCGGAAGGAGAACGAGACGTTGCTGATTCCGCCGCTCACCGACGCATGGGGCAGCTCCGCCTTGATCCGGCGGGTGGCCTCGATGAAGGCGACCCCGTAGCCGGCGTGCTCCTCCAGCCCTGTCCCGATGGCAAAGACGTTGGGATCGAGGATGATGTCCTCGGGGAGGAAACCCGCCTCGCGCGTCAGGAGACCGTACGCGCGGCTCGCGATCGCCACCTTCCGCTCCACGGTGTCGGCCTGGCCCTGCTCGTCGAACGCCATGACCACCACCGCGGCGCCGTACCGTCGAACGGCCCGGGCCTGCCGGAGGAACGCCTCCTCCCCCTCCTTCAGGGAGATGCTGTTGACGACGCTCTTTCCCTGCACGCACTTCAGCCCGGCCTCCAGGACCTCCCAGCGGCTGGAGTCGATCATCACGGGGACCTTGGCGATCCCCGGCTCGACCGCGGCCAGGCGGAGGAAGCGCGTCATCGCCGCCACGGCGTCCAGCATCCCCTCGTCCATGTTGACATCGATGAGTTGCGCGCCGTTGTCGACCTGCTGGCGCGCCACCTCCAGCGCGGCCTCGTACTGCCCGTCGAGGACCAGCTTCGCGAAGCGCCGCGACCCGGTCACGTTCGTCCGCTCGCCGACGTTCACGAAGTTGGTGGTGGGTCCGATGGTGAGCGGCTCCAGCCCGCTCAGCCGGAGCCGGGGCTCGATGTCGGGAGGCCGCCGCGGCGGGAGTCCCCGGACCGCCTCCGCCACGGCGCGGATGTGGTCCGGCGTGGTGCCGCAGCATCCGCCCACGATGTTGACCAGGCCGTGCGCCGCGAATTCCCCGACCACCGCCGCCAGCTCGGCGGGCGTCTCGTCGTACCCGCCGAAGGCGTTGGGCAACCCGGCGTTCGGATAGACACTGATCCGCACCGGCGCCACGCGCGCGAGTTCCGACAGGTGCCCGCGGAGCGCCCTGGCGCCCAGGGCGCAGTTGAGGCCGACCGCGATCGGGCGGGCGTGCGCCACCGCCAGCCAGAACGCCTCCACCGTCTGGCCTGACAGCGTGCGCCCGCTCTGGTCCACCACCGTGCCGGAAATGATGACGGGAAGCCGCGCGCCCCAGCGCTCGAAGCACGCCTCGATGGCGTAGATGGCCGCCTTCGCGTTGAGCGTGTCGAAGATCGTCTCGACCAGCAGGAGGTCGGCGCCGCCCTCCACCAGCCCTTCCGCGGCCTCCCCGTAGGCGGCGGTCAGGGTGTCGAAGTCGATGTTGCGGTGGCCGGGGTCGTTCACGTCGGGGCTCAGCGACGCGGTGCGGTTGGTCGGGCCGATCGCCCCGGCCACATAGCGGAAATGACCGGGCTCCCGCGCTTCGGCGCGGTCGGCCGCCGCGCGCGCCACCTCGGCCGCGGCCCGGTTGAGCTCGCGCGCCATCGAGGCGAGGTCGTAGTCGGCGAGGGCGATCGAGGTCGAGTTGAACGAGTTGGTCTCGATCAGGTCGGCGCCGGCCGCCAGGTAGGCGTCGTGGATGTCCCCGATGATGCGGGGCTGGGTCAGGGAGAGCAGGTCGTTGCAGCCCCGCAGGTCGGTGGCATGAGCGGCAAACCGCTCCCCCCGGAAGTCCGCCTCCGAGAGGTCGTGCCGCTGGATCATGGTGCCCATGGCGCCGTCCAGTACCAGGATCCGCTCCGCAAGCAATCGCTCGAGAGCGGCCAGGCGTCGGGCACGGGCGGGGAAGGGCGGGCCGGGCAGGGGCATGACGCGGGGCTCCAACAACGACGCCCGGAACCAAAACGGCTCCAGGCGAGCGTTTTAGCAGGTTGTTTAACGTGGCCGCAATATGCGCAAATCACCACGACGCGGATTGTCTGACCCCCGAAGTCTACTCAGCGGGGCGGCGATGGCAAGAGCGCCCCCCGGCTCACCAGAGCAGGCCCAGCAGGAGGGAGCGGAGCAGCAGGAGCGCCAGCCAGGCGACCAGCGGGCTCCAGTCGACCATGCCCATTGGCGGCAGGAGTCGGCGGATCGGCGCCACCAGCCACTCGGTCAGGAGGATCACCGGCCGGAAGAACCGGTTGTAGGCGCCGATGCCGAACCAGGAGGCCACCACCCGGACGACCAGCGCCAGGATCAGGATGCTGACGGCGCCGTTGACCGCGAGGATGGCGAGGCCCCGCCCGCCCCCGCCGGCCGCCATCCGGACGCGGAAGACGACCGCGACCAGCCAGTCGACCAGGGAGATGAGGAGGAGGCCGCCGAGGACGGTCAAGCCGAAGAGCCAGAGCGGCGCGTCCTGCGGATTCCGGCCGGTGCGCACCAGCCGGCCTTCGAGGGGATGGAGGAGGGGATTCGCCATCCGGCGCACCGCGCGGGGCCAGGGCCCGAACGGGGCGAGGTGCCCGGCGCGGACGAGCCAGAAGGTCAGCGCGATGATGCTGGTGACGAGAAGGGCCGCGACGCTCATCGCGCGCGCGCCCAGGGCGATCACGCCCACGGGGAGGTCACCGACCGGCGGCCCGCTGCACCTTGTAGGGGGAGCTCTGTCCCTGGGAGTCGGTGCACGTGACCGTGAACCGGCCGTCGTTGAGCGCCGATTCCTCGAGGAGGTCGAGGTTGCCGCGGCAACTGGTGATCTGGTGCCCCAGCGGGTTCCGGTACATGGAGAACGCCATCGGCGGCGCCGCCTTGGTGTCGATCTGGCGGGCAAGCTTCGGGGTCAGGCTGTCGATCCCCGCCAGCCGGAGCGAGGCGGGGTACTTCCGCTGGTTGGACGCGGCGTAAGCCGCGAGCCGGTCGACGAGCTCGAAGACGTCGCGGCCCAGGAGGGTGGCTTCCTTCTGGGCGACATCGCCCGCTGCCGGGGCGGGGCGGGCCGCCGCGGCGGGCGGCGGCGGCTTGTCCTTCCCGCAGGCGGCGGCTCCGGCGCCAAGGGCAAGTGCGGCAACGACCGCGAGCGCGGCCCGGCTATTCCATCGCGAATTCACGATTGAACACCACCTCGAACGTGAAAGTCTTGGCCCGGCTCCGGGTTTCGATGAGGTCGGCGACGCGCCGCAGGCGATCCGGGATTGCCATGATCCGCTCCTGGGCCTTCCGCCCCATCTCGTTCAGGCCCTCGAGTTTCTCGATCCTCCAGAACGCGATCTGCTCCTGCACGATCTTGAGGTAATCCCGGGGGCCGTAGATGCCGGCGCGCCGGATGACGTCGGCAAAATCGCGGAAGCCGGGAATCGTCAGCCCCGGCATGTCGATCCCGGGCAGGATGTACGACGCCGACTCCAGTCCCTGATTCGGGTCCCGCTTCAG
The DNA here is from genome assembly GCA_036274515.1 of Gemmatimonadales bacterium. Lineage (GTDB taxonomy): Bacteria > Gemmatimonadota > Gemmatimonadetes > Gemmatimonadales > GWC2-71-9 > SPDF01. The sequence continues at coordinate 43,258 of DASUFQ010000001.1, forward strand.
CACCTCGGCGAAGACCGCCCGGTAGAAGCTGAAGTGCCGGGCCTCCTCCTGGGCCACCTTCTCGAGCACCGTCCCGAGATCCGGGTCGTACTCGGCCACCAGGCGCCCGGTCTCGGCGTGGGACCGCTGGGTGGCGCGCTCCTGCACCGAGGTATAGACGAAGACCCGGTAGGGATCCTTGTCCCAGTCGGGGTTGAATCCCGCCCGCATGTACTCGAACTGGATCTCCTCCAGCTTGCGCTGGTCGAGAAGGCCGGTGTCGCGCACATAATCGTGGAGCACCTGGCCGTGGCGGTCCTCCTCGGCGGTCCAGAGGTTGAGCCAGTCGCGCCAGTGGCTGTCCTCGCCGGCGTGCGCGGCGAAGACCCGGTGGAAGTGCGGCAGCCCCTCCTCGGTCAGGAGGTTCAGCGCCACCGCCGCCCGCGCCGGCACCGGGATCCCCTCGGCCCGGCGCCGGGCCCGCTCGCGGTGCTCGTCGGGCGACTCGTCGGGGCCGGGGCCGATCAGGTCGTGGGGAAACCAGAGGGGACGCTTGGCCTCATGGGCCGCCATGAGGTCGCGGACGACATTCTCGAAATCCCGGAGGACCTCGAACTTGGCGACGATGTCTCGCGCGGTGTCGCGAATGGTCATGCGGTCCTCCCCGGGGCGGCCGGCCCGGAACAAGAGAGAGCCGGGACAGTCCTCCGCCCCGGCTCTCTAACCTAACGCCCCGCGCGGCCCAACGCAGCGGCCTGCCTAGGCGGGCACAATGGCTTTTTCCATGAGGTACCAGACCCGGCCGCCGATGTAGCCGGCGCGCACCATGACGCGCCGCCACCCCATCGCGGCCAGGAAGGCCTCGGAACGAAGGTCGTCGGTCCAGAACTCGACGAGGTGGGCCCCGTAGGTGGCCGCGCGCTCCTCGAAGGCGGCCAGCAGCCGGTGGGCGTGACCCTGCCGACGCTCGGCCGGCGCCACCGCCACCTCCACCAGGTGTGCCACCCCTCCCTGCAGGGTGTAGCGGAGTCCTCCAACCCAGTCCCCGATTTCGCTGCTCAGGACCAGGTAGCGATCCTCGACCCGGCTGGACGTGCCTTCGGCCTCATCCTCCTCGCTCAGCAAGTCGGAAAACCAGGCCGAAAACTCCTCGTCCTGCTCCATTTCGCGGATCGTGATTTCACTCATCGGACCGGAATCTCCCTGTGCGGGCGGGTGGTGTGAGCCTCCCGGCCGCGATCAAGTGCAACTTGGGTGCCACCGGAATGGCGGGCCGTGCGGCGAAGGCGGGCGAAACTCAACCACCTGTTGAAGTTACAACGCACCGGGGTTTTCGGTTCCGCATCCGGCGCGTCCAGTCCTGGCGACAATTCCGCCGCCGTGAATTCCCGTTAGGCCAGCCCAATCGCGATGGCGGTGGCGAGCGCCACCGCCGAAAGCGCCGCGAGGAGGAGGGTCACCGGCACGGCGAAGCGCCACCAAGCTTCGAGCCGGATGCCGACGGCCGCCACCATGGCCAGCAGGGCGCCGTTGGTCGGAATGATCAGGTCCGCCAGGCCCACGCCAAACTGGTAGGCCAGGACGGTGACCTGCCGGGACATCCCCAGGAGATCCGAGAGCGGCACCAGGAGCGGCATGGTCAGGACCGCCTGCCCGCTGGTGCTGGGGACCGGGATGTGGAGGGCTCCGTGGGCGGCCATCATCCCCAGCGCGGTGAGGGTCACCGGCAGGTCGGCGACCGGGGCGAAGAGTCCCCGGACCACGGTGTCCACGATCTGGCCCTGGCTCATGACGACATAGATGGCCCGTGCGAACCCGATGATCAGCGCCGCGTAGGCCATCGACTTGAACCCGTCCACATAGGCCGCCGCGGTGCCTTCCAGCCGGAGGCCACCGATCAGCCCCACCAGGATGCCCATCGCGAAGAAGAGCGCCGACATCTGGTCGAAGTCCCATCCCCACCGCAGCACCCCCACCACGAAGGTGACGAAGCTCCCCGCCACGACCAGGAGGATGGTGACCATCCGCCACCCGCCGGTGCCGGCGGCCGCCTCCCGTCCGGCGGTCGGGACCGGCGCCACGCGGGTGCGCGCAGCGTGCCGCATGGTATACCAGATATAGATGCCGAGGGCGGGCACCAGGAACGCGATCCGGAACGCCGCGCCGCTGAAGAGCGGGATGCCGGCGACGCGTTGCGCGATGATGACCATGAAGGGGTCGATGGGGCTGAAGGCGGCGCCGACGACCGCGGCCCCGATGCTCATGGCCACCGCGGTGACCCGGTCGAAGCCGAGCCGTGCCACGAGGAGGACGAGGATCGGCGCGAAGGCGATCAGCTCCTCCTGCATCTGGATCAGGATGCCGCCGAGGGCGAACGCGAGGCAGGAGATGGGGATGACGAGCGTGTCGTGGCCGCGCAGGCGCGCCACGAGCGCGTCGAGCAGGGTCCCGAAGACGCCGGTCCGCTCCACGACGGTCCACGCGGCGCCGACGAGGAACACGAGAAAGATGACGGAGGCGGCGTCCGCCATCCCCCGGGGGACGGCCACCAGCGCGTCGGTGAGCGAGACGGGCGCCGGCGCCACGGCGTGGTAGGTGCCCGGGACGACCACCTGCCGTCCGGTGGCGGCGTCCTCCGCCCGTTCGTACTGCCCGGCGGGCACCACCCAGGTGAGGGCTGCCGCCGCGAGGATGAACCCCACGAGCAGGACCAGCGGGTGGGGAACGCGCAGGCGGGGTACGGTCAAGTGGTCCGGCAGCGCTTCGCGGCCGGGATGGCCCGCCCGCAGGCGATCGACTCGTTCATCCCGGAAATGATCGGCCCGCAGGCGGTGGTCTGCGCCTGCTGGAGCGCCTCGGCCTCCGAGGCGCCCGAGGCGGTCGCCGTATTGCTGCGCCCGTTGTACTCGATGGTGACCGTGCACTCCACCTTCTGGCTGGCCAGGGTGGAGTAGAGCAGCATGGCGCCGAAGGCCAGCGCCGCCGCGATGGTGATCTTGGTGCTCTGCTTCATGCCGTGCTCCCTGTCGTCAGGTCGACCCGATCAGCCGCCCATGCCGGCGAGCCCGGTGGCAAGGAGCCCGCCGAGGACGTACACGATGCCCGCCCCCAGCAGCGCCTTGCTCATCGGTACCCTGCCCACGACCCGGAGGCCGACGGCGATGAGGAAGGTGATCCAGAGGGTGAAGACATCCACGCGCAGCAGGGTCGCCATCAGGGCCGCCGAGGTGCTGTCCGGATCCAGCGCCCGGGCGGCGCCCAACGACGTGGAGGCCCGGCCGGTCAGCTGCTCCTCGGGGAGGAGGAGCGCCTGCGCGCCGGACACCAGCAGCTCGATGACCCGGGGGAAGTAGCTGTACGAAGCGATCATCAGGGCCGCGCCGAAGCCGACCGCGGCACGGATGATCTTCCCGGAAATCCAGATGCCGATTCCGATGAAGAAGACCGCAACCGGGACCCCGATCACGACCATGAGCGAGCCCCAGGTCTGGGCGGCGCCACGCATGTTGGCAGCCATTTCCTCGGTGAACTGGGGGTTCTTGGCCATGGCCCGCGCCATGCCGCGCGACATCTCGGCGTCCATGATCGGCTGGAACGCCCCTTTCAGGGCGACGTAAATGGCGACGAAGAGGACCACCAGCACCAGGAAGGGCACCCAGAAGCTGGAATCCCGCCGCCGTTCGAACACGGCGCTCGGCTTGATGAAAATTTCGAGGAAGTCTTCCCAGCGGGCGGCGCGCTCCGGTGCGGGTGCGGCAGGTGCGGTCATGGTGACTCCCTGGTGCGGGCGGCGGTTTCGGCGTGGAGCCAGGTCAGGTAGTCCTCGCTGGCGGCCGCGACGGGGGTGGCGATGATTTCCGGGTTCTGGTGGCTGTGGACGCTGCGGAGGTGGGCTTCGAGCTCAGGGTAGCGGGTGCCGGTGGTCTTGAGGATGCAGAGCCACTCCTCGGCCTGCTGCACGCGCCCGTCCCACCAGTACGTGGAACTGGCCGGTCCGATGACCTGCCCGCAGGCGGCGAGGCGCGCCGTGACCGCCGTGCCTGCCAGCCGGTCGGCCTCCTCCCGGGAGGGGGCCGCCACCGTCACCTGCAGGCAATCCGCGCTCACGACGCCGGTGGTGCCGTCGGGACGCCGGGGGTTTCGTTGCCGCGCCGGCCGTCGGCGATCGGGTCGACCGCCGTGCGCCAGCCGCTCCGGAACTCGATGGTCAGCCGGTGCCCGAGGCTGTCGGCGGTGATGTTCACCACGTCGGGCATGGTGCGCGCGTAGGCGACGGCGGCGGCTGCCTGTGCACCGTACGCCGCCGGCGTGTCGCCCTGGTAGGCCGAGCCGAACTCGCGGGCAATGGCGACGGCCTGCGCCTGTTCCTTGCCGTAGCGGGCAAACTGATCGGGGGGGATCAGCCCCTTCTGGGAGGCGATCGGCGCGTAATTGTCGTAGCTCGGGCAGCCGGCAACGAGCAGCGCGAGGAGGGGCAGGGCGGCAAGGCGTCGCATGAGAAATTTCCTGGGTGATGGTACCGGGAGCGCGGCGCCGGCCGGCGCGCCGGGTCGGCGACCCACTAACTTAAGCAATGCGGAATCTGTTCGCGCCCCCCGCGGCGCGCCGGGCTCTCGTGCTGTGGCTGGGGCTGGTGTCGGGGGGCGCGGCCGCCGCGTCCGCCCAGGCGCCGCCGCCACCGCCACCGCACCAGATCCAGTGGTACGAACCGGTCATCGCCGCCGCCGGCGTGTCGGTGTTCTTCCTGGTCGACAATCCGGTCCGGAATTACATGCTGGACAACCAGACGGAGACCAAGGAGAACCTCGCCTCCAGCCTCCAGTTCATGGGCGAGCCGGCGGTCTGGGCCGGCGTGCCCGCCGTGATGATCGGCTCCGGGCTGGTGTTCAGGAAGCCGGGGTTGGCGCGCAGCGGGCTCCGCGCCGTGACCTCCGCCGCGATGGCCGGGGGCGTGACCTACGTCCTCAAGTGGGTGTTCGGGCGGGAGCGCCCCAACGAGCCAGGGTCGGAGCCGCTCGATTTCGAGCCGTTCGCTGGCGCCTTCACCACGAGCGACGCCTCCTTTCCCTCCGGGCACACCTCGTCGGCATTCGGGTTCGCCGCCAGCCTGGCCGGCGACGTCCGGCCGCTCTGGGCCAAGATCGGCCTGTACACCCTGGCGACCGGGACGGCCTGGTCCCGCGTGTACGACAACAAGCACTGGACCAGTGACGTGGTGGCGGGGGCCATCGTGGGAATCACCTCGGCGCGGCTGGTGAGCGGCAAGTGGCAGGTCTGGGGCATCCGGCCCCCGGCCGTGTTCACCGACGGGCACCAGGTGACGGTGAGCTGGCATGGTGAATTCTAGGAGGGACTCCGTGCGTTTCCTGACACGACTGTTCTTGTGCGCGGCGGCGCTCGTGGGCGGGCCGGGCGCGGCGTCGGCGCAGTCCGCGCCGCTGTCGGGCGAACTCGTCGTCTTCAACGCCGGCAGCCTGGCGCTGCCGTTCCGCAACCTGCTCCGGGCGTTCAAGGCGGCCAACCCCGGCGTCCGGACCTCGCAGGAGTCGGCGGGGAGCCTCGAGTCCGCGCGGAAGCTGACGGAGCTGGGCAAGACGCCCGACATCCTCGGCGTGGCGGACTATGCCATCATCCCGAAGCTGCTGGTGCCCGACCATGCCGACTGGTACGCGACTTTCGCCACCAACGCCCTGGTGCTCGCGTACCGGGACGAGTCGCAGGGTGCGTTCGACATCCACGACCAGAACTGGTACCGCGTCCTGCTGCGGCCCGGCATCCGGACCGGGCGGTCCGACCCCGCGCTGGACCCGGCGGGCTACCGCACGCTGATGGTCTGGCAGCTGGCGGAGCGGTACTACCGCCAGCCGACGCTCGCCCACCTCCTCCAGGCGGCCAGCCCGCCCCGCTACGTGCGGCCGAAGGAGGCCGACCTCACCGCGCTCCTGCAGCTCGGCGAGTTCGACTACATCTGGACCTACGCCTCGATTGCGCGCACCAATGGCTTCCGGTGGCTGGCCCTGCCGCCGCAGATCAACCTCAGCGACCCGGCGCTCGCGGCCACCTACGCGGAGGCCCGGGTGGTCCTGCCGGGGGCCACGCGCGCCGCCGGCGACAGCGTCGAGTTTCGCGGGGAGCCGATCGTCTACGCCCTGACCATCCCGCGCGGCGCGCCACACCCCGAGGTGGCCGAGGCCTTCCTGCGGTTCCTGTTCTCCACCGACGGACAGCGCATCCTGGCCGAGGCGGGGCTGCAGCCCGCGGCGCCGCCGGCGCTCGGCGGGCCCGGACGGCCGCCGTTATCTTTGCAGGGACTTTTTCCCGATGAGTGAGTGATCATGAGCAGCTATCGCACGCCCGCGCCGCGCAACGAGCCGGTGCTCGGCTATGCCCCCGGCTCCCCGGAACGCGCGTCGCTCAAGGCGGCCCTGGCCCGGATGTCGGGCGAGACGGTCGAGATTCCCGTCGTCATCGGCGGCAAGGAATTCCGGACCGGCAAGACCATCGACGTGGTGGCACCGCACGACCATGCCCGCGTGCTGGCCAAGGCGCACCTCGCCGACCCGGCGCTGATCGCGCAGGCCATTGATTCCGCCTGCACCGCCCAGCGGGAATGGGCCGCCCTGCCGTTCGCCGACCGGGCTGCCGTCTTCCTGAAGGCGGCCGACCTGCTGGCCGGCCCCTGGCGGCCGGTGGTGAACGCCGCCACGATGCTCGGCCAGAGCAAGACGGCGTACCAGGCGGAAATCGACAGCGCCTGCGAGCTGATCGACTTCCTCCGGTTCAACGTGCATTTCGCGGAGCGGCTGTACGAGGAGCAGCCGATCTCGTCGCCCGGCATCTGGAACCGGATGGACCACCGCCCCCTCGAGGGGTTCGTCTACGCCATCACGCCGTTCAACTTCACCGCCATCGGCGGCAACCTGCCGACCACGCCCGCCCTCCTTGGCAATGTGGCGATCTGGAAGCCGGCGGCCTCGGCGCTGCTGAGCAACTGGTACGTCTACAAGCTGCTCGAGGCGGCGGGGCTGCCGCCGGGCGTCATCAATTTCGTCCCCGGCAAGGCGGCGCAGGTGTCGGACCTGCTCCTGGCCGACCGGCGCCTGGCGGGCATCCACTTCACCGGCTCGACCGAAGTCTTCCAGTCGCTCTGGCAGACCGTAGGCCAGAATCTGTCGCGCTACACGTCGTATCCCCGCCTGGTCGGCGAGACCGGCGGGAAGGATTTCGTCGTGGCGCACCGGAGCGCGGATGTCGACGCGCTGGCCGTGGCGCTCGTGCGCGGGGCCTTCGAGTACCAGGGGCAGAAATGCAGCGCGGCCTCGCGGGCCTACGTGCCCGACAACCTCTGGCCGGCGGTGCGCGAGCGGGTGGCGGGGATGATGGCCGAGATCACCATGGGCGACGTGGCGGACTTCCGGCATTTCGTCGGCGCCGTGATCGACCGGAAGGCGTACGACAAGATCTCCGAGTACGTGCGGACTGCCGGAAAGGCCAAGGGCGTGGAACTCGTGGCCGGAGGCAAGACGGACGATTCGGTGGGCTACTTCATCGAGCCGACGCTGCTCCGGGCGGACGACCCCCGGTACCGGACGATGTGCGAGGAGATCTTCGGCCCGGTGCTGAGCCTGCACGTCTATCCCGAGGCCAAATGGGAGGAGACGCTGGCCCTGGTGGACGGCACCAGCCCGTACGCCCTGACCGGCGCGGTATTCGCCCAGGACCGGACGGTCCTGGCCTCGGCGACGGAGGCACTCCGGAACGCCGCGGGCAATTTCTACCTCAACGACAAGCCGACCGGCGCCGTGGTGGGTCAGCAACCCTTCGGAGGGGCGCGCGCCAGCGGCACCAACGACAAGGCGGGGTCGATCCTGAACCTCATGCGGTGGATCTCGCCGCGGAGCATCAAGGAAACTTTCGATCCGCCGCACGGGTATCGGTACCCGTTCATGGACGCCGAGTAGGCGGAGGCGGGGCCGGGAGGCGGTCGGTCGTCGGCCGCCCCGCTGTCCCGCCTACTGCCGGTACACCACGCCCCCCTTCATCACCCACCCGACCCGCTCCAGCGCGCTGATATCGGCCAGCGGGTCCTCCGCCACGGCCACCAGGTCCGCCGAACGACCTGGCAGGACGGCGCCGAGGTTCTGGGCCTGGCCGAGGAGGTCGGCGGCGACGGTGGTGGCCGACTGGATGACCTGCATCGGGGTCATGCCGTAGCGCACCATGTAGCTCATCTCCTGCGCCTGGTTCTCGGTCCAGGCATAGCCGCCCGCGTCGGTGCCGTAGGCGATGCGGACGCCCCGCTTGACCGCCTGCCCGAACGCCACGCGCTCGATGTCCACCATCTGCGGCCAGATGCCGCCGCGCCCCTCCGCCACGTAGGCCCCGACGAAGATTGTCGGGCACCAGTAGGTGCCCTGCTTGATCATCCGGTCCATGAGGTCGGGGGTCAGGCCGTCGCCGTGCTCGATGGAATTGAAGCCGGCACGGAGCGCCGCGTCGATGCCGTCCCAGCCGATGGCGTGCGCCGCGGCTCGCCGGCCGAGGCGGTGCGCCTCGTCCACGAACATCTTGAGCTCGTCATCGGTGAAGTTGACCCAGCTGCGCAGGCGCCCGTCGTCGGCGATGTAGTACCGGCGGTCCACGTACACCTTGATCCAGTCGGCGCCGTACTTCACCTGCTCGCGGACTCCCTTCCGGATCTCCTCCGGCCCGTCCACGATTTGCACGCCCTCGGGCACCGTGAGCTCCCAGGAATAGCCGGACAGCGGGTACATGCCCGTGGCGCTGAAGGCGCGCGTCGCCACGAAGAGCCGGGGCCCGGGCACGACGTCGCGCGCGAAGGCGCGCTTGAGGTCCACGTCGGCGTACATCGCGCCCTCGGTTTCCAGGTCGCGCAGCGTCGTGAAGCCGTGCTGCAGCGCCACGCGGCCGGCGGCGACCGCTCGAATGGTCCGGTACGGGATCGACTCCTTCAGGAGCTGGTCGTCGTATTCCGCGGCCGTGATGTCGCCCTGCAGGAGGAGGTGGGTGTGCGCATCGATCAGCCCCGGCAGGACCGTCCGGCCCGAAAGGTCGATCACCGTGGCGCCGCTGCCCTGCGCCGCCATGTCTCCCCAGGCCCCGACCGCCGTGATGCGCCCGTTCTCGATGAGGATGCCCTGGTCCGGACGGGGGGCGGCGCCGGTGCCGTCGATCAGGCGACCGGCGTGCACCAGGGTGCGCGAGGGTCCGGCGGCCGGAGTTTGCCCCGCCAGCGAGGCGGGAGCAGCAGACAGCGCGACCAGGAGGAGGGCAGGGAGCCGCATGGAGGTCTCGTGGGCTGGGGAGTCGCGGTTGGACAACGCCCTACGATGCCGCCACATTGGCCGCCATGCAAGTCACGCGATGGCTTTCCCTGGCGGCGACGCTGGCCCTTCCCGCGCGCGTGACGGCCCAGGCGCCCGCCTACACCGCCGGCGTCCTCGAGCGCGCGCGATTCAGCGAGACGGTTGGGGGGACGCTGCAGTCCACCTTCGCCGCGGCACGGCGGACCGAAACCGTCGGGCGAGACGGCATCCTCTCGGTGCGCGCGGCGCCGGACAGCGGCGGGCTCGTCATCGAGGCGTGGTACGATTCGCTCGCGGTGGTGCGCGAAGGGCCGGAAGGCCGGTTCACCCCGGACGCCGCCGGCATCGTCGGCGGCCGGTACCGGGGCACGCTGACTCCCGACGGCGTCTATACATCCTCGGTGGTCCCGTTCGTGCCCGCCGCCCTCCGGGACATCTTCGACTTGTCCCGCCTGCTGCTCCACTTCTTCCCCCGACTGCCGCCCGGCCCGCTCGCGCCGGGCGCCGACTGGACCGACGCTGCGGGCCTCACGATCTGGCGACTGGCCGACAGCAGCGCGCCGGGGGGACCGGTGCGGCGCTACCGGTGGATTCGACGCGCGGCGTGGGATGAAGGGGTCGGTTCCGCCGACTCGACGGTGGTGGTGCATCGGACCGAGCGGGAGGACGGCACCCTGCGGTGGAGCGCGGCGGCGGGCCCGGTCGGGTGGACGCGGCGGATCGTGGCCGGGGTGGAGCTGGCCGATGGCGGCGGACGGAGCGAGCTCACGCAGGAGGTGCGGGTCCGGCGGCTCCCGGCCGCGCCGTGACCCCTAGTGGGCGGGCCCGGCGCCCGCCGCGGCCTTTCCGGTCCGGAAGAGGAGCAGCAGCGGCAGGGCCAGGAGAAAGGCCAGCCCCATCGTCAGGAACACCTTCTCGAAGGCGATCACCGACGCCTGCTGGTGCACCACGCCTTCGAGCAGGGCGGAGGCGCGCTGGGCCGCCTCCCCCGGCGTGCCTCCCTGGCGCAGGAACACCTGCTCGATCCCGGCCATCCACTGGCGCGGGCCGAGGTCGCTCACCGACAGGTGCGGCCGGAGCGCGTCCCGCGCCGTCTCGGTGTACCGCGCGAGCAGGGTGGCCGTGATGGCGATGCCGAAGCTCCCGCCGAGCTGGCGCGACAGGTTGAAGAGCCCCGTCCCCTGCGCCATCGACTTCGACGGCAGGTCGGCCACCGTGGCCGCGGTCAGCGGCACGAAGATCAATCCCATCGCCACGCCCCGGAAGATCATCGGCCAGAGCAGGTCGCCCATCCCGAGTTCCATCGTGAAGTGGTAGTGCAGCCACATCGAGTACCCGAAGAGCAGGATGCCCGCGGTGATGCTGAGCCGCGCGTCGATCCGCCGGTTGAGCCGCCCCGCCACCGCCATCGTGACGGCGCTCGCCAGCGCGCCCGGGAGGATCACCCTCCCGGTGTCCCACGCCGTGTACCCGAGCAGGTTCTGCAGGAAGACGGGCAGCGCGAAGACGCTGGAGTAGAGCGCAAAGCCGAGCAGCAGCCCGAAGACCACGCCGGTGGCCAGCTGGCGGTTGGCCAGGATGCGGAGGTTGACCACCGGATGCGCCGTCCGGAGCTCGTGCCAGATGAAGAGCAGCAGCGCCGTGCCGGCAATGCCCGCCTCCACCACGATTTCCCGCGACGCGAACCAGTCGTGGCTTTCCCCGCGCTCCAGGAAGATCTGGAGGGCGCCGATCCCGAGGATCAGCAGGGCGAGCCCCTTCCAGTCGACGTGGTCCGGCATATCGATGTGGTGGTCCGGCTCCGGGACGTAGCGCCAGGTGAGCATGGCGGCGAGGATCCCGAGCGGAATGTTGATGTAGAAGATCCAGGGCCAGGCGTAGTTGTCGGTGATCCACCCGCCCAGCGTCGGCCCGAGCGTCGGCCCGACCATCACGCCCATGCCGAAGATGGCCATGGCGGTGCCGGCTTCCCTGCGCGGGAAGACGTCGAAGAGAATCGCCTGCGCGGTGGAGATCAGCGCGCCGCCACCGATCCCCTGGACCACCCGCCAGAAGACCAGGTCGTGCAGCGTGGTGGCGTGGCCGCAGAAGAAGGAGGCCAGGGTAAAGAGCGCGATGGAGCCGGTGTAGTAGTTGCGGCGGCCCAGGCGCTCGGAGAGCCAGCCGGTCAGCGGCAGGATGATGACGTTGGCCACGATGTAGCCGGTGCTCACCCACGCGATCTCGTCCAGCGTGGCGCCGAGATTCCCCATCATGTGCGGGATGGCCACGTTCACGATGCTGGTGTCGACCAGTTCGAGCACGCTGGCCAGGGTGACCGCGAAGGCGATGAGGTACCGCGCGCCGTAGACTTCCGAGCGGGCGAGTTGCGGCCGCCCGCGGCGCGGGAGGGCAATGGAGGTCACGGCGCCGTCAGCGGGTCTGGATGGTCACGTCGACCGAGAGGCCGGGGCGGAGGGGATATGCCCCAGTTGGCTCCGGCACGACCGCGATCCGGACCGGGACGCGCTGCACCACCTTGGTGAAGTTGCCCGTGGCATTGTCCGGCGGCAGGAGGGCGAACCGCGCCCCGGTGGCGGGACTCACGCTCTCGACGGCGCCACGGAAGGTCTGGCCGGGATAGGCGTCCACCGTGAAGGTGGCGGAATCGCCGGGGGTGACGCCGTCGATCTGGGTTTCCTTCAGGTTGGCGGTCACCCAGACCGCCTCGGTCGGCACCACCGTCAAGAGGGTCTGGCCGGGTTGCACCAGTTCGCCGATTTCCACCTGGCGGCGCGCGACAATGCCGTCCGACGGCGCCACCAGCGTCGTGTACCCGACCTGCAGGCGCGCCATCTCCGTTGCCGCCTCGGCGGCGGCGAGCCGGGCGTCGGC
>DASUFQ010000002.1:0-29878 GCA_036274515.1 Gemmatimonadales bacterium
AAGAACGGGACGGTGGTCGCGGTGGCCGGAATGATGGTGGCCGGCACCACCGGGAAGAAGAGGAGATAGAGCCCGAGGACCAGGCCAAAGGTGCACTGCCCCGCCAGCTTCCATTTGGCCACCAGCCCGCGGGACTTCCCCTGCACGATCTTCAGGTAGTCGTCGAGAAAACCGATGGCCCCCATCCAGAGCGTCGCCAGCATCGCCACCACGACCATCCGGTTGTCGATCCGCGCCCAGAGCAGCGTCGGCAGCAGGGTGGCCAGGATCAACACCAGCCCGCCCATCGTCGGCGTGCCGCGCTTCCCCTGGTGGCTGATCGGCCCCTCGGCGCGAATGACCTGGCCGATCTTGTGCGCCCGCAGCTTCCGGATGACCGCCGGCCCGACGACGAACGACACCAGCAGGGCCGTGACCCCGGCGCCGGCGGCGCGGAAGGCGATGTAGTTGAACAGGTTGAACAGGATGAACTGCTTGCCGAGGGGAGCGAGCCAAAAATAGAACATTAGGCCTCAGGACCGTGGGCTGCGCGCGGGGTGAGCAGCGGAATAATACGCTCGAGAGCCACGCCGCGGGACGCCTTGAGGACGATCAGCTCGTCGCCGGCCAGCCTCCCGGCGAGGGCGGCACCGAGCGCGGGCACGTCGTCCGCGACCAGGAGCCGATCCCCGAGCTCCGGCCGGTGCCGGTCGAGGACCGGGACGAACTCCCCGACCGCGGCCAGCAGCTCCGGGCGGAGGGCGACGAGGTCGGCCGCCACCGCGGCGTGGAGCGCGGCCGACTCGGTGCCGAGCTCGCGCATCGTGCCGGCCACGAACACCAGCCGGCGTCCCGCCCGCATCGCCTGGGCGGTGGCGATCGCCGCGCGGAAGGAGAGGGGGCTGGCGTTGTAGCAATCATTGAGGATGGTCAGGCCGCCCACCTGCTCCACCTGCCCGCGGCCGCCCGGGACCACCAGGCGCTCGAGCGCCCGGCCGACCGCGCGGGGGTCGAGCCCGAGGTGGATCGCCACGGCCCATGCGAGCATGGCGTTGGCGGCGAGGTGCCGGCCCGGAAGCGGCAGGGTGAAGCGCGTCGACCCGACGTCCACGGTGGCCCGGCCACCGGGGTCGAGGGTCACCGACTCCGGCCGGAGCTCCGCGCCGTCGAGCCCGGCCGTCACCACCCGCCGCGCCAGCTTCCGGGCACCGGTGGTGAGCGCCGCGGGTTCGGTGCCGACCACCGCGAGGCCGACTCCCTCGACGAGCGCAAGCTTTTCGGCCAGCACGCCGTCGAGCGAACCGAACCCCTCGAGATGGCCCGCCGAGACATTCGTGACCACCGAGACGGTCGGCTCGATGATGCGGCGATACCGGCCGATTTCTCCCGGCACGCTCGCGCCGGCCTCCACCACCAGCGCCTCGGTGTCGGCCGGCGCCTCCAGGATGGTCTGTGGCACGCCGACGAGGTTGTTGAGGTTGGCGCGCGTCGCGTGCACCCGGAACCGGGTCCCGAGCGCCAGCGCCAGCATCTCCTTGGTGCTCGTCTTCCCGTTGGTGCCGGTCACCGCCACCACCGGCCCGCTGATTGCGCGGCGACGCGCCCGTGCCAGCCATCCGAACGCCGCCAGCGTATCCGGCACCTCGAAGAGTTCGAGGCCGGCCACGGGGGGGGTGCCCTGCCGGACCACCGCCGCCGCCGCCCCGCGTGCCGCCGCCTCGGCAAGGTGCGCATGCCCGTCGAACCGCTCGCCGGTCAGCGCCACGAAGAGCGCCCCCTCGCCGAGGGTCCGCGTGTCGGTGGAAATCCCGGAGAAGGTCCGCCCCGGCCCTGCCCCGGCCGGGAGATCGAGCGCGGCCCGGACGCCGGCGCCGGTCCAGCTCACCGGCGCCCCTGCAGGGCCGCCCGCACGATGGCCCGCTCGTCGAAGTGGTGCTTCGTCTTCCCGATGAGCTGGTAGGTCTCGTGACCCTTGCCCGCGAGGAGGACCGTATCCCCGGGGCCGGTCTCGGCCAGGACGCGGTGGATCGCCTCCTCGCGGTCGGCGATCCGGAGGTGGTGCGCCCCGCCCATGCCGGACTCCATGTCGTCCATGATCCGTTCCGGGTCCTCGGTGCGCGGATTGTCGGTCGTGATGGCCACGAGGTCCGCTCCCTCGACGGCGATGCGCGCCATTTCCGGGCGCTTCCCCCGGTCGCGGTCGCCCCCGCAGCCGAACACCAGCACCAGCCGGCCCGGCGTGAGCGGACGCAGGGTGGCGAGTACCCGGGTCATGGCGTCGGGGGTGTGTGCGTAGTCGCGGAGGACAACCATCGGCCCGTCAGCCAGGCGCTCCATGCGGCCGGGCACCTGGGGCGCCTCGCGGAGCCGGTCGACGACATCGTCGAGGGGCTGACCGAGGGCCAGGGCGCTCGCGGCCGCCGCCAGCGCGTTCGACACGTTGAACGAACCCATCAGCGGCATCCGGACATCCGCGCCGCCGAAGCGACCCGCCAGCCGGAAGCTGCTTCCGCCCGCCTCGAGGTGGACCTCCTCCGCCCGCAGGTCGGCGTCGGGCGACTCGCCGAAGGTGACCCGCCGCGGAAAGGGCGGGAGCGCCGACCACGCCGGGTCGTCGGCGTTGACGATCTCGAACCCGGCGCTGCCGAGGAGTCCGCTGAGCCGCATCTTCGCCGCGAGATACTGCTCCATCGTGCGGTGGTAGTCGAGGTGCTCGTGGGTCAGGTTCGTGAAGACGCCGGCCGCGAAGGTGAGCCCGTCAAGCCGTCCCTGGTCGAGGCTGTGTGACGAGGTTTCCATCGCCACATGCGTCACCCCCCGCTCCCGCATGGCCGCAAACGTGGCGTGGAGGTCGACCGGGCCCGGCGTCGTCAAGCTCCCCGCGGTCGACGGGACCGGCTGGCCTGACCCGTCGAACGCGCCGAGGGTGCCGATGCTGCCCGCCGACCCGGCGCCGTTGAACAGGTGGCGGACCAGCCCCGTGGTGGTCGTCTTGCCGTTCGTCCCCGTGATGCCGACCAGCGTCAGCGACGCCGCGGGATCGCCGAACCAGGCGCGCGCGACCGCGCTCGCCGCCCGGCGCCCGTCGACCACGATGATTTCCGGCACTCCGGCGGACATCGCCTCCTCGACCATGACGGCCGCCGCGCCGCGGCGCACCGCCTCCCCCACGAAGGCATGGCCGTCCGCGGTCGTGCCGCGGATCGCGCAGTACAGCTGGCCGCGCTCCAGGCCCCGCGAGTCGATCGACAGTCCCGTCAGGTCGGCGCCCTGCGCGGGGGCGCCGACGAGGAGGCCGTCGCGGCGCAGGACGTCCAGCAACCCGTTCCAGTCCAGCATGCTCACTCCGCCTGGAGGTGAACGACGGTGCCGGCGGGCGCCGACACGCCCGCGGCCGGGCTCGATGCCCGCACGGTGCCAACCCCGGAAATCGAAACGGCAAGGCCGCGATGATGCAGCGCCACGGCGGCCGCCCGCACGCTCAGGCCCGTCACCAGCGGGATCGTGACGGCCTCGGGCTCCGGCGGGTCGGGCGCCGCCGGCACCGGCACGACGATCCGTCGGCCGGCCTCCGGGCGGGTGGACGCGGGCGGCGCGTCCGCGGCGCGGGGGGCGGCACCCCCCGGCAGCCGGCTCCGGTCGAAGGACACCCGGCGCGAGGCCAGCGCCTGCTCGAGCATGCTCCGGACGACCGGCGCGGCGACGTCGCCTCCGTAGTACCCGCCGATGCTCGGCCCGTCGATCTTGACGACGACCACAAGCTGGGGGTCGTCCGCGGGGAACATGGACGCGAACGAGGCCACGTATTCATCGACGTACCGGCCGTTCCGGACCCGTCGCGCCGTGCCCGTCTTCCCCAGCACGCCGTAGCCGCCGACCTGCGCCCTGCTCCCCGTGCCACCCCGGCTGCTGGCACCCCGGAGGAACTCGCGCAGCCGGGCCGCCGTTTCGGGCGACACCGCCCGACGGACCGGCTCCGGCTGGTGGCGGTAGAGCACCTCGCCGTCGGGTGCCCGTACCTCGCGAACCAGCGTCGGCGTGAGGAGGACGCCGTCGTTCGCGATGGCGGCGTACGCGGCGGCGAGCTGCAGGGCGGTCACCTCGAATTCATACCCCATCGCCGTGCTGACCCGGCTCAGCTCCGGTGTCCACCGTTCGGGCCGGTAGACCAGCCCGCGGGACTCGGAGGGGAGCTCAATTCCCGTGGGGGAGCCGAAGCCGAAGTCGCGCAGCTGGCTGTATTGCTCGGTCGGGGTCAGGCGATCGGAGAATTTCGCCATCGCGACGTTGCTGGACACCTCGATGGCGTCCGCGAGCGTCAGCATGCCGGGCTTGGCGTGCTCGTCCCGGATCCGCCGCGTGGTGCCGTTGGCCAGCGGCATCTCCCATTCGCCGCCCTCGTTGCTGACGCGATCGGTCGAGTCGACCCGTTCATGCGCCAGGAGCGCCGCGGCGGTGAAGAGCTTGGCAGTGGAGCCGGGCTCGAACGGCTCGGTGAACGCCAGCAGTTCGGGCTGGCCGTCCTTTTGGGAGGCCACCGCCAGCAGTTCGCCGGTGCGCGGGTCGAGGACGACGATATCCCCGCCCTGGGCGTCGAACTGGAGGACCGCCTCCCGCAGGCTCTGCTCGGCGATGTCCTGCAACTCGGCGTCAAGGGTGAGCACGACGTCGTTCCCCGGCACCGGGTCCTTTCGGAGCCGGCCCGGACTCTCGTACCGGCGTCCTCGCCGGTCCTTGAGGACCACTTCCTCCCCCGGCACGCCGGTCACGACGCCGTCGAGAGCGAGTTCCAGGCCCGAGGCGGCGGCGCCTTCGGGCGTCATCCGACCGATGACCCGTCCGGCCAGCCGGCGTGACGGGTAGTTGCGAAGGAAGACGCCCTCGATGTGCACCCCGTTGAAGGCGCGGAGCGGCGCGACCTCCGTGGCCGTGAACGGGCCGTAGAAATAGATGTAGGGCTTCCGGCCCGCGAGATCGCGCTTGAGCGCCGCCGCGCTGACGCCGAGCTGCCGGGAAGCGGTCCGGACCAGCTCCGCGCGATCGGTCACCTCGTTCGGGGCGATCCCGACGCGGTAGGACTCCTGCGTCACCGCGAGCGCCAGGCCGCTCCGGTCGAAGAGCGTCCCGCGCCGCGCCTCCAGCAGGCGGACCTCGGTCCGGCTGCTCGCCGCCTCCTCGGCGTATTCCCCGCCCTTGAGCAGCTGCACCTGCGCCGCCCGGACGACGATCGCCGCCAGGGAGAGGACCAGCACCCCCTGGACCAGCCCGATGCGCGCCTGGGTCCGCGCCATCAGCGGTTCCCGCCATGCGGGGGCGCCAGCGGAAGTGGCGCCTGTTCGGAGTCGCGGGGGAAATGGAGTCCCAGCCCCTGCTGCGCCTTGACGCCGAGCACCGAGCGGCTGCTCGCCTCGCGGATCCGGCGCTCGAGGTCGGCCTGCCTGGCCTCCAGCGTCGTCCGTTCCGTCCGGAGCGCCGCCACCCGCCGGGCCATGCGAATGCTCTCGGTCTGGCGGACCTGGACCACGGCCGCCACCACGAGGAAGAAGGCGAGCCAGAGCATGACCCAGTGGCGGCCCCTAAGCGTCATCGGCGACCTGAAACACGCGAAGGCGGGCGCTTCGCGCTCGAGGGTTGGCGGCACATTCGTCGGCGGTCGGGAGGATCGGCTTCCGGGGCGCCAGCCGGCCCAGCGGGCGGCCGCGGCAGGTGCAGACCGGCTGGACCGGCGGACAGACGCAGGCCGCGGCCCATTCGCGGAAGGCGTGCTTGACCACCCGATCCTCTCCCGAATGATAACTGATCACCGCCAGCCGCCCACCGGGGGAGAGGCTGTCCCGGAATGCCGGCAGGGCGTGCGCGAGGCCGGGGAGCTCCTGGTTCACCGCGATCCGGACCGCCTGGAAGAGCCGCGCGAAGTCGCCGGGGCCGGATCGGGGCCCGAGCACCCGGCGGATGGCGTTGACCAGGTCGTCGCTCTCCGCAAACGCCGCTTGCGCCCGGCGGCGCACCACCTCGTCGGCCAGCCGGCGGGCGCGCGGTTCGTCGCCATAGTCGCCGAACGCGGCCGCGAGTTCCTGCGATGTCGCCTGGTTGAGGAAATCGGCGGCCGTGGGGCCGCTGCGGGACATCCGCATGTCGAGGGCGGCGCCGCGGCGGAAGGTGAACCCCAGCGATTCGTCATCCAGCTGCCGGGAGGACACGCCGAGGTCGAGGAGGATGAAATCGGGGTGCCACGCGCGCACCGCCGACAGCGCCTCCTCGGAGGCGTACGGCGCGTTCAGGTAGGAAATCCCCTCCTCGCCGAGTCGCCCACGCGCGCGCGCCACTGCGCTGGGGTCCCGATCGATGCCCAGCACCTCGGCACCCCCGGCGCGGAGGGCTTCGGCATGTCCCCCGTCACCCAGGGTGGCGTCGACGGCGCGGCGCGCCTGCGCCGCCGCCTCGACCACGGCGGCAAGCAGCACGGGCAGGTGAAATTCGGTCACCGATGGTCCTGGGCGGGTGGGTCCAAATCGAACACCCCGTCCGCCAAGGCGGACGGGGTGTCGGGTGTTCCGGGAGCGGGGCTGACGGGGCTCGAACCCGCGACCTCCGCAGTGACAGTGCGGCACTCTAACCAAGCTGAGCTACAGCCCCCGATGCAGCGCACCATAATAACCGGGGGCGTGTCCGGGTGGAAGGCCTTATTTGCAGTAGGCCTTGATCATCGACGCGATCCGCGGCTTGTACTGCGCCACGTAGCCGAGGTACTTGGCCACGTCCTCGGGCTTGGCCGACTGCCCGAGCCGGAAGGCGGCCTCCGCCTCGGTCAGGAGCCCCTCTTCCTTCCGCGCCAGTTCGCATGACTTGTTGAATTCGGCGTCCTTGTCCACCGCCGGAATCTGGAGGAAGGTCGCCAGGCCGAGCACGTAGTTGGCGGTCGGCGCCACCCGGCCGGCGGGATCCGCCGCGGCTACCGCCCGGCGGAGCACGTCCGCGGCCAGGGGGAGGTTCTGTCCCTCCGCCTGGAGCAGCGGGAGCGCGCCGTTGGTCAGCACCGCGGCCGCCCCCTCCTTCGCCTGGGCATCGCCGTGCGCGATCACGAACTCGGCAAAGACCAGCGCCTCGCTGATCCGCTTCTGCTCGGCCAGCGCCTTCGCCGCCGCAAGGGCCGGCCCCACGGCCGATGAATCCAGCGCCATCAGCCGGCTGGTGACGGCCACGAGGCTGTCGGTCGGGCCGGCGAGGCTGTAGGCGGTGACCAGCTGGCCCAGCAGGGTGGTGTTGTCCGGGAACTTGTTGACCCCGAGCCGGGCCCACTTGAGCAGCGCGGCGGTATCGGGCTGGACGCCGGCGAAGACCGTCACCTTCAGGAAGTAGGTCGAGTCGGCCCGGTCCGGCGCTTCGAGGTAGACGTGCTCCAGTGCCTCGATGGCCTTGGTGTAGTCGCCACCCGTGGCGTAGGCGTTGCTGAGCAGGTCCCACAGGTCGGCGTTGGAGGGATCGAGCTTCAGCCCTTCCTGCGCAACCTGGACCGCCGCGTCCGGGCGGCCGTACTGCAGGAAGAGCTTGAAGGCGGTTTCCCGGAGGGGCTGGTTGGTCGGGGCCGCCAGCAGCATCCGCTGGAAGGCATCGATGACCTTGGCGCTGTCGGCCTTGGCCTCGGCCGCCACCGTGGCCTGCGAAGCCCGCGTTTCGTATTCCTTGGCCAGCGTGGTCCAGGCGGGCAGGCTCTGCGGGTCGCCCTTGACGGCCTGCTGCAGGCTGGCGATGACCGTGTCGGCCGGCGCCTTGCGGTCGATCGCGAGCTGGGCGAGGCAGAACTGCGCGAGCCCGTTGGTGGGCAGGATGGCGATGGCCTTCCGGGCCGCCTCCGCCGCCTTGTCGGGCTTCGAGGTGCGCTGGTCGACGCAGGCCTTGGCGTCGTCGGCGGACTTGACCGCGGGGCTGAAGCCGTCGGCGATGGCCTCGCCGAACTGCTTGGCGGACTGTCCGGGGACCTGGCGGGTCACCAGGACGTTCCCGGCGTCGTCATTGACGCCCGCGAGGCGCGACGTCACGACATAGACGCCCGCGTCGTTCTTGCCCAGCGACGAGGCGAGCAGGACCCGCGCCTGGAGCTGTTGCGCCAACACCCGCGCGACCACCGCCGGCAGGATGGCGTCGGGCGGGTAGCCGTACTGCACGAGGGCCGACTGCATCTGTTCCTGCGGGACCACCCGGTAGGTGTTGCCCGAGACCCGCTCCATCCGGGAGCGGATGGCGTTGCCGACCTCGACCGCGAACGTCGAATCTCCCTCGACGAATGCGAACGGGGTGGCCACCATCAGCTTCGGGGCGGCCACGGCGGGCGCCCCGAGGCGCCGGGCACCCGAGGGGATCTGCGCGCCCAACGGGGCCGCCGCGACAAGGAGGACAGCGGCGATCGGGGCGAGTCGAATCAGGCGCATTCCTGCGGCCTCCTGGAAATCAGGACGAGTGAATTGATGGTGTGGTCCGGAGCGTTCCGATCCCATGGGCGAAGAGGGACTCGAACCCCCGACATCCTGCGTGTAAGGCAGGCGCTCTAACCAGCTGAGCTATTCGCCCGGCAGTCGACCGGCCCCGCGGCGGGCTACAGCGCGATGCCCAACGGAAGCAGGACGCAATAGCCAAGCACCAGGAGCACAGCGGCCAGGCTCGTGCTCCCTGAGGCCAGAAGCAAGTATCCCGCCACGAGGGACACGACGCCCGCCGCCAGGAGGGCCAAGTTTCTGGGTGCCAGAGGGATAGCCCTCGTGCGGACCGACTTCGATTTATCGGGCATAAGCTGAGAACCCTAGCCGGGTGCGCCACCGGGGTCAAGCGGTTTCGCGTCGGGATTGTCCTCCCCGGAGGGCGGCTCCCCGGGTGGCATTTCCCAGCCGGCGTCCAGCGCCGCCCGTCGCGGCGCGTCCCGGCGGCGGCGCGACTCGTAGGCCACCGCGAGGACAAGCGCCATCAGCAGCCAGATCCCGGTCCCCACCGTCCAGGTCACCAGCCCGAACCGCCGGCGCACCGACCGCCGCCACGCCTCGTCGAACCGGTCGAGGGTCAGCCCTGTCGTGGCCAGGACCGCGTCGTCGAATCGCTCACCCCGCCCGAGCCGCGCGAAGAGTGGCTCGAGCGTCCCGGTCGGGTTGCGCCGCGCCAGCTCCATCACCGCGGTGGCGGACAGCGCGTACGCCGCGTCGGCCGACAGCTGCGAGGCCCGCAACTCGGCGTCGAGCCCGCGCAGGCCGGGCAGCGCCCCGCGCGCGACCGCCAGGTTGAGGCCCAGACGGTCAAGCACGTCCCACTGCCCGCTGGCCATCGTGGCGTAGCCTTCGTCGAACCAGAGCGGGACGCGCCCCCGCACCGACTGGTGCAGGACGAGGTGCGCAAGCTCGTGGCGCAAGGTGCCCGCGAGGTCGCCGGCGTCGGCACGAAGGACAATGGTGCGCCGGGCCGGAAACGCGGCGCCGGCGCCCCAGCCCGGGAGGCGCCCCCGGGTGAACTCCCCGAAGGTGGCCGAATCGGGCGCCACGACGAGTCGGAGCTCACCGAGGTCGCGCTGGCCGAGCCCCGGCCAGGTCGACTGGCGGTCGGCCAGCTCCGCGAGGCCAGCGGCCATCGCGGCCTGCGCCGGCCAGGCGATGACCGTCACGCGGCCCACGTCGGTCGCGGTGGGCTGGCCCTGGACGAGGGTCAGCGCAAGGATCAGCCCGGCGCGTGTCGAGGGAGTTCGCCTCCCGCGGCGGCAAGATCCAGCAGCTCGCGGCAGCGCTTGCCCCACGGATTGAACTTGTTGGCCTTGTGACCATCGGTCCAGACCTGCCGGGCCTCGGCCTGCCGCCCGGCAAACCAGAGGGCGCGCCCCAGCTCGAAATACGCCTCGATCAGGTTGGGACCGAGCGCGAGCGCCTTCCGGAAGAACGCCTCGGCGTCCTCGTACATTTCCCGCTCGAGGTAGACGAGCCCGAGGTAGAAATTCGCGTAGAGCGTGGCCTTCCGGTCGTTGTCCAGCCGGATGGCGCGGGAGAGGTGCTCGATCGCCTCGCCGAAGATCTGCTTCTTCAGGCAGATGTAGCCGACGTTGATCCGGGCGAGGGCGTTCGCCGGCTCGCGCATGAGCACCTTGGAGAAGGTTCCGAGCGCCTCGTCGTACCGTTCCGCGAGCATCTGGGCCCACCCCAGCAGGGAGAGCGCCTGGATGTCGTCCGGGGAGAGCGAGAGCGCCTTGTCGAGCGCCTGGATGGCGCCCGGGAAATCGCCCAGGGAAATCAGGCTCCACCCCTTCTCGATGAACGTCGAGGCGCCGAGGTGGTCGGCGTGCACCACCGGCCGGGCGCCGGTGAACTGCGGGGCCGGGCCGCGCTCGGCATCGCCGTCGAGCTGCTTGTACTGCTCCACCAGGCCCCGGATCTGTTCCTTCAGGGCCGCCAGCTCGGCCAGCGCGCCGTCGACGCGCTTGAAGTAGGCCACGATATCGCGCTTGACCGCGAGGCGGTCGGCGCCGACGGGACCTGCCGCCACCCGGGCGGCCAGCTCCCGGAACTCGTCGTGGAGGGCGGTGGCCCAGGGCGCGGTCACGCCCGCGCCGCCTCGAGCTGCAGCCGCTCCTCGCTGCTGAAGAGCCGGCCCGCCTGGAGCAGGATCACGGTGCGGTCCTCCAGCGTGAGCACGCCGCTGATGAACTTGGCTGCGAGCCCGCGCACCATGGGCGGCGGTGGCGCGATACGGCGGCTGTCGATCCGGAGTACTTCGCGCACCCCGTCGACGATCATGCCGACCCGCTGGCCGTCCATGGTCACGATCATCACCCGGGTCTCCTCCTGCTGGAGGGCAGGCAGTCCCAGCCGCTTCCGCAGGTCGACCACCGGCACCACGCCATCGCCGTAGGCCAGCACCCCTTCCAGGAAGTCCGGCGCGCTCGGTACCGGCGACGGGGTCTGGTACCGGAGGATCCGGTCCACCTGGGAGATTTCAAGGGCGAACTCCTGGGTGCCCCCCCGGAAGATCACCACCTGGATGTCATCGCCGGTCGTCATGCACCGCTCTTCCCCCCCAGGAGCCGGACTCCCAGGGCCTTGAGGTCAAGAATCGGAACCAGCACCCCCTCCCTGCGCGCCACCCCGAGCGCCCACGGGAGCGATTCCCCCGCCGGCACCGGCACCACCTCCTCCGCCAGCACCGCCTCCACGCCATCCACCTCGAGGCAGATCCGCTGGCGGCCGGCGCGGGCGAGCACGCCGACCTCGCCCAGACGTGCGGGACAGTCGCCACCCCAGAGCACGTTCGACAGGTTGACCACCGGCACCAGCCGCTCCCGGACCGAGACGACGCCGCGCACCGAGGGATCGGCGGCGGGCACCGGGAAGGTGGCGGCGAGGTCGACGACCTCGAGCACCTCCGTCACGTCGAGGCCGATGGCCCGGCCCCCGACGTGAACCAACAGGTACTGGCAGGTCCCGAGCGCGCTCATGCGGCGTTGAGCCGGGCCAGGAGTTCCGAGACGCGACGGCCCACGTCCGCGATCGGGAGGACGAAGTCGGCACCCCCGGCGGCCTGGGCTTCCTTCGGCATCCCGAAGATCGTCGAGCTCTCCCGGTCCTGCGCAATCCCCCTGCCCCCCGCATCGTGGATCTGCCGCAGCCCCTCGGCGCCGTCCCGGCCCAGCCCGGTCAGCACCACGCCGACGGCACGGGTCCCGAACCATTGCGCCACGGAGCGAAAGAGGGGGTCGGCGGCGGGGCGGACGCCCCAGATCGGCGGGCCCTGGTCGAGCGCGAGGGAAAGCCCGTCGCCTCCCTCCGTCACCCGCATATGATAATCGCCCGGCGCGACGTAGGCGGTGTCCGACACGAGCGGCGCGCCGTGCTCCGCCTCGACCACCGCCAGGTCGCTCTGCGCCGCGAGGCGCTCCGCCAGGCTCCGCGTGAACCTGGGCGGCATGTGCTGGACGACGACGACCGCGGCGTGATGTCCCCGCTCGATGCGGGGCACGACCTCGGCCAGCGCGCGTGGCCCGCCCGTGGACGCCGCAATGGCGACGCAGAAGCGCGCCCGGCCGGGCAGCGCCAGGAGGCTCGCCGGGAGGTCGGGCCGGTTGGGCCGCGCGAGCACCGGCAGGCGGTGGATGTCCGCCACTCGGGCCGCGCGGAGCGCCGTCAGCACCCGCTCCGCGAAACGCAGCCGCGATTCCTCATCCCGCCCCGCCTCCTTGGCCACCAGCTCGACGGCGCCCAGCTCGAGGGCGCGAATCGCCCCCGCGGTGCCGGGCCCGGCGTAGGAGCTCACCACCACCACCGGCCGGGGGGATTCCGACATCAGGTACCCGATGGCGCCGAGGCCGTCGAGCTCGGGCATTTCCAGGTCCATCGTGACGAGGTCGGGCTGGTACTCGTGCACCTTTCGCAGGGCGTCCAGGCCGTTCCGCGCGGTGGTGACCACGCGAAACTCTCCCGAGCCGTCGATGATCTCGGTCAGCAGCCGGCGGATCAGGGCGCTGTCGTCGGTGACCAGCACGGTCGGCAGGCTAGAGATGCGTCACCCCGCGGCGGACGGTGGAGACCTCGATGCGGCCGTCGTCCACGAAGAGCCGCACGGTCCGGCCGAAGTCGCCGCCCACCTCGCTTCCCACCAGCGGGATCGAGTGATGGGCCAGCGCCGACCGCACCGCCACGAGGTTGCGTTCCCCCATCTGGATGGTGCCGGCCGGCTGCAGGTTGGTGAACATCGCCGCGCCCCCCGCGATCCGGGCGGTCACCCGCGACGCGCGCGCCCCGCGCGCCACCATGTCCTGCAGGAGGAGGGGAACGGCCGTCTGGGGGAACTTGCCGGGGTTCTGGTCGCGCCGGCTCAGCGCCGGCGAGGGCAGGAGGATGTGCGCCAGCCCGCCGATCCTCGCCTCGGCGTCATGCAGGACGACCGCGACGCAGCTGCCCAGCCCGATGGTGACCAGGGTATCCCCCGCCCCGCCGACCTTGAACTCGGCCACGTGGACCACCACTTCCCCGGGCTTCACGCGGCCCGCCGGAAGATTCGCTCACGCGCGTCCACGAGCGTGAGCCGGTCGCGCGCCACGCCGAGCAGGGTCTCGACCTTGCCGAGCACGAGGATGCCGCCGGGCTGGAGGGCCTCCGCGAATTGCGCGAAGAGCCGCTCCTGGGTGGGGCGGTCGAAGTAGATGACCACGTTCCGGCAGAGGATCAGGTCGTAGGTGGACACCGGCACCGCTTCCCGCGTCAGGTCGAGCCGCTGCACCGTGACCATCCGGCGGACCCGCTCGCGGACCTGCCACCCCTCCCCGGCGCGTTCACAGTATTTCTCCGTCATCCAGCCCGGGGCCTCCAGGAACGCGGCGTCGGGGTAGACCGCCGCCTCGGACCGCCGGAGGCTCTCGCGGTCGATGTCGGTGGCCAGGATGCGGACCCGCTCGGACCACGCGCTGCGCCCCGCCGCCTCGATCGCCTCCGCGCAGAGCATGGCCACCGTGTACGGCTCCTCGCCGGAGGAGCAGCCGGCGCTCCACGCCGCGAGCCGGCCCTGCCGCGCCGCCAGGAGGCCGGGCAGGAGGTCGTCCCGGAGGCGGTCCCAGGTTTCCGGATTCCGGTAGAAGCGCGTCACGTTGATCGTGAGCGCGTCCTTGAGCTTGTCCCATTCCTCGGGGCGACGATCCAGGACCGCGAGGTACTCGGCATAGGTGTGCACGCTGCACGCGCGCATCCGCACCAGCAGGCGGCGGCGCAGGCACTTGTCCTTGTAGGCATCGAGGGTGAGGCCTGCGTCGCGGGACACCCGCCGCGTCAGGGCACGGAAACCCTCCTCGTCATCGACGATCACGCGGGCACATCCAAGATCTCGAGGTTGGACCGGGCCAGCTGGTGCCCGGGGTTCAGCGTCGCGGCGTGCTGCCAGCAGTCCCGCGCCCGGTCCCGGTCGCGGCGACGGAAGGCGAGGTTGCCCAGCTTGAAGTAGAGGTCGTCGCCCAGGTCGGGGGCCAGCTTGGCGGCGCGGTCGAAGGCCTCCTGCGCCTCCTCATACCGCCCCGCGCGATACAACAGGTCGCCAAGGTTCTTCGAGAGCTGCGGGAGGCTCGGCTCCTCCGCGAGGGCCGCGCGCAGCAGCCGCTCCGCCTCGGGAAGTTCCCCCGCCGCCTCGAGCAGCACCGCCAGATTGTTCTGCAGCACCGGATGCGACGGCCAGGCCTCGAGCCCCTCCCGGGCGATCGCCACGGCGCGCGTGACGTCGTCCTCCGCGGCCGCGGCGAGCGCCGCCGCCCAGAACCAGACGGCCGGCACCTTCTGCGCCCCGTAAAGTTCGCGGGCCCTGGCCAGCCGCCCCTCGGCCACTTCGGTGTCGTCGCGCTTGAGCGCGATGACGCCCCAGAGCAGCATCGGCCGCGGATCCGTCCGGGCCCCGGCCACCGCCTCCGCCGCCGCGGCTTCGGCGTCCGCCAGCTGCCCGGCGCGCTGCAGCGCGAGCGCGAGGTTGTGCAGCCCGGCGGGGCGGGCGCCACCGAGCTCCGCCGCGCTCCGGAACGCCTCGACGGCGTCGGTCCAGCGCGCCTGCCGGAGCGCGATGAGTCCGAGATAGAAGGCGGCGCTCCCTTCCGCGGGGCGCAGCTCGGCCACGCGGCGGAACTCGCGCTCGGCCTCGTCGAACATCCCGGTCTTGTAGAACGCGATGCCGAGATTGCGGTGCTCGTCCACCCTGGCGTCGTTCACCCGCTCCGACTGCTGGGTGGCCGACGTCCCCACGCGGTGCGCGAACCCGGCGGAGAGGAGGCCGTAGATCGCCTTCCCCACCTCGAATTCCACCAGCCCGGAGGCGTCCACCACGTCCTGCACATCGTTCCGTCCGTTGAGCAGCGGGAGGACGATTTCCTGCTCGTCGCTCAGGCGGACGCCGGCGGACTGGAGCCGCGCCTGGTCGGCCTCGAAGACGATGTCGAGGGTGGGAATCTTCTTGGCGATCAGGCTCCACTCGTCCACCCGGCGCGCGCCCTCGAGGAGCAGCGACTCGGGATTGATGGAGACGAGGAAATCCTCGCGCTCCGGCCGGAGCCCGGCCTCGAAGTTGAACGTGCCGCTGCTCCAGGTGAACAGGTAGTAGACCGCCTCCTCGACCTGCACCCGGATGTGCTCCTCGAGCTCGGCGCGCGAGACATGCCCGAGCTCGACGAGGATTTCCCCGAGCTTCCGTTCCCGGTCGGCGGCCTGCTTGTCGACCGCGGCGCGGAGCTGGGCGTCGGTCAGGCGGCCGCTCCGGACCAGCAGATCGCCGAGGCGGTCGCGCCGGTTGACGATGGAGGCGAAGATGATCTGGCCGTCGTCGAAGTAGGTGTACCCGAAGTTCTGGCGGTCGGCCACCGCGAGACACCCGGTCTTCCGGCCGAGGGCCAGGAGCTGGATGACGTCCGGAAGGCTCGCTTCCTTCAGGCTGCCCTTGATGGCCATCAGCGCCAGTCCTCGATGAGCCGATCGGCGAGATCGGGCCACTCCCAGACGATCTTCTCGGGGCTCCGGATCCCCCCGGAGGTCACCCCGCTGGTGCGCACCCCCGTGGCCGACGGCTTCTTCGCCGTGGGGGCGGCGCCCTCGAGGACCTCACGGGCGAGCGCCACGTCGGCCTCGACGTGCCGCGCGTCCGCCGCCGCCGCCACCCGGTGCACCAGTCCCTGCACCGCGCGCACCGACTCCGCCGGCCGGCCGGCCAGGTAGCTCGCCAGTTCCGCGTTGACGTGGCCGCTCCGCGCGCCGAGCAGCCGCTCGATGACCGCCTGTCGCACCTCCCGCTCGGGTGCGGGCAGGTTGACCACCAGCCCGCCGGCCAGGCGGCTGGCGAGGCGCTCCTCGAAGTGCTCGAGGGTGGCGGGGTCGACGCTGGACGTGAAGACCAGCTGCGCCCCGTGCTCCTGCAGGTGGTTGAAGAGCAGGAACAGTTCCTCCTGCGTCCGCTCCCGGCCGGCCAGCAGCTGGGCATCGTCCAGCAGGAACGCCGTGACCCGCCGGTAGCGCGCCCGCCACTGCGCCACCCGCTCCCGTTCGATCGCCTCGATCAGTTCATCGGTGAAGTCCTGCACGTTGAGGCAGGCCACGAGCGCGCCGGGGCGCGCCTGGAGGAGGTTGCCGACGGCATGGAGGAGGTGGGTCTTCCCGACCCCGGCGCCCCCGATGATCACCAGCGGGTTGTAGGCCTCGCCCGGCCGGGCCGCCGCGTCCCGCGCGGAACGGAGCGCCACCTTGTTGCCGGCCGACTCCACGAGATCGTCGAACACCCAGATCGGCTCGGGGGGCGGCGGAGGCGAGGCGCCCTCGAGCGCCTGCGCCAGGAAGTGCTGCGCCGCATCCACGGCATCGGGGTCGCGGAAGACCGCGTCGCCGGCCAGGTCGTCCGAGAGCGCGGCCGCCTCGGCCTGCAGCGCCTGCAATCGCTCCACGTCCTCCACGAAGCCCGCGAGCGTCTCACCGGGATCGGCATCGACCCCGCGCGCGAGGAGCCCCTCCAGCCGCCCGGTGCGATACCCCTGCCCGTTCCAGCGCGCGACCGCCTCCTCGACCCGCTTCCGCCATCACTCGACCTGCCGCGAGAGGGTGTCGGCCACTTCGCTGAGGAACTCGCTGAACTCGTCCGCCGGCTCCCCGGGCGGCGCGGCGGCCGGGGCGCCGGCGGGCGCCGCTGCCGGCGCGGGGGACACGGCCTCCGGGGCCGGCGCCCCGGGCGCGGGGGCGTCGGTCGCCTTGGCCCGGACACCGAGCACGAGGCGCGCCTGCTCGGCGTCGAGCGGGGCGCTCCCGACCGACTGGAACGCCACCAGGCGATTGAGCGCGCCCACGAGTTCGCGCACGCTCTCCAGGGCCAGCGCCGCCACCGCTTCGATGACGCCGGCCAGGAAGGTCACCTGCCGTTCCTCCGCCTTCCGGCGCAGGATGGCCACGCGGGTCTCGTAGTCGGGGGCGGCGATGTCGATGACCAGCCCGCCCGCCACCCGGCGGAGCAGCCGTTCATCAAAGGCCTCGATGTCCGCGGGAGGGCGGTCGCTGGTGAGCACGATCTGCCGTCCCGCGGTCTGCATCTGGTCCACCAGCCGGAGGAGCTCCGCCTGGGTTTCCCTCCGGTCCGTCACGAACTGCACGTCGTCGAGAAGGAGGAGGTCGGCTTCGGCGAACCGCCGACAGTAGGCATCGCCCTGCCCGGCCCCGACGGCGGTGTGGAAGGCCTCGACGAAGTCGTCGAGGGTGACGTACTCGACCGTCAGCCCCGGGTTGACGCTCCGCGCGGCGTGCCCGATGGCCATCAGCAGGTGGGTCTTGCCGAGGCCCGGGCGGGCATAGATGAAGAGGGGGTTGTAGGCGCTCCCCGGTGACTCGGCCACCGCGCGCGCGGCGGTCGCGGCGAGGCGGTTCGCCGCGCCGACGACGAACCCCTCGAAGCGCAGCTGCGGGCTCAGCTGGGTCGTCACGCCGCGGGGCTCCCCGCCGCCAACCGCTGGAGGACGAGCTCCGAGATGCCCTTCAGGGTCTCGAACACCCCGTGCCCGTGGAGGCAGTCGGCGCCGAAACTCCGGACGCCGCGGAAGTTGAGGGCGTCGTCGAGTTCCGCCGGGCTCAGGATCAGGTCCCGCGGCAGGTCCTGCTTGTTGTATTGGAACACGACCGGCAGCTGGCGGATGTCCACGCCCTGGGCGATCAGGTTTTCCTGCAGGTTCTGCAGGCTCTCGACGTTGTCGTCATAGCGCCGGGCCTGGCTGTCGCCCACAAAGACCACACCGTCGGCGCCCTGCAGCACCAGCTTCCGGGTGGCGTTGTAGTACACCTGCCCCGGCACCGTGTAGAGCTGGAACCGGGTGGTGAACCCGCTGATGCTGCCGAGGTCGATGGGCAGGAAATCGAAGAACAGGGTGCGGTCCGACTGGGTGGCCAGGGAGACCATCCTGCCCCGGCGGCCCTCCGGCACCCGGCCGTAGATGTACTGCAGGTTGGTCGTCTTGCCCGACCGTCCGGGGCCGTAGTAGACGATCTTGCAGGTGATTTCCCGGGTCGTGAAGTTGACGAGCGACATCCGTTACCGTCCGAACAGCGAGCGGAGGCTCGCGTTGAGTTCATTCTCGAAGTCGGCCGCGAGCACCTCGCGGGCGGGGGATTCCGTCGGCGCGGCCTGCTGCAACTGGGCCACCAGCTGGTCGAAGAACAGCCGCACCAGCCCCAGCGAGCTGTCCCGGTCGTACACGACGAGGCCGATCCACCGCCCCTGCGGCAGGTCGAATGCCGAGAGGAAGAGGCCCCGCGAGGAGCCCTGGTGCGAGAGCGAGCGCGAGGCACCGGAGGCGGTGAGCCGCCCGAGCTCCTCCGTGCTGGCCATGATCGCGGCGCCGAGGGCGGAGGCGGACATGACGTCGAGCGCACGGGTGAAGCCGTGCTGGGCCACGACCTGCCCCGAGGCGGTGGTCAGGAGGACCACCCGGGCGGAGGACTCCGCCAGGAACCGCTGCAGCGGCTCCGCGACCCAGGGCTCGATCACCCGCATCAGGCCAGGCGCTCCGCGGCGTGCCGCAGTTCCAGCCGCACCAGCCCCACGTTGATCTCGGGGTCCGTCACCGCCACCACGAGCAGGTCGCCGGGGGCTGGCACGGCCAGGATCGCCCCGGCATCGGCGCGCAGGTGCACGAAGGCCGGCGCGCTGCGCCCGGCGCCGTCCGTGGCCCGCGCGAGCCGCGCGACGACCCCGGCGGTCAGGGCGGCCACGGCGCCGCCGTCGATCCCCTCCATCGAGGACTCGGCCACCACGAGCCCCTCCTCGGCGGAGACCACCATGGCCCCGCGCACCCCGCGCACCCGGGTGACCGACTCGAGCGATCCGGCGATGTCGGTGCTCATCCCGTCGCCTCCAGCCACCGGCGCGCCGCCGCGGAGGCGCGATCCGCCTGCAGCGCCAGTCGTCCGATCGGCACGCTGCTGTCGCGGACCAGCAGCAGCAGCGATTCGTCGGTCGGCGCGCAGAGATACAGGTTCGCGTCCGCGGTCTCGGCGGCCACGCTGGTCCAGGCGCCCAGGCCGAGCAGGCGGGCGGCGCGGGAAGCGTCGCGGAACACCCCGGCCAGGTGCGCGGCGACCACGTCACCCACCTGCTCCCCCGCGGGCGAGGTCAGGCCGCCGCCGAGGCGCAAGCCGTTGCCGTCGAGGAGGAGGAGCCCGTCCTGCGCCCCCTCGAGCCCCTCGAACATGTCGGGGGTGGCGCGAACCGCGGTGCCGGCCGGAGCAGGCGGCGCATCGGGGAGCTCCTCGGGCGCGGACCCACGCGGTGACGGCGGCGGCGTCCCGCTCCCGCCGGCCAGCGCCTCACGGACGCGCTGTACCGCCGCCGCCACCCCTTCCGCGTCCGGCCGGAGGGCGTGCGCGGCCTCCAGGTGCTCCAGCGCCCTCGGGAGGTCACCCGCCACATAGTAGAGGAACCCGATGCCCTGATGGGCCCCGGCATGCCGGGCGTCGAGCCGCAGCGCGATGTCCCATTCGTCGAAGGCGCGCTCGAGGTCCCCCCGGTCGCCAAGGATGCGCGCCAGGAGGTCGTGGGCGTCGGCCAGGTCGGGGTACCGGGTGAGCCCCGCCACCGCGATCTTCTCCGCCGCCTCGAGCTGGCTGCGCCGGCGGAGCGCCTCGCCGAGCGGCAGGAACACCAGGCTCGAGGGGTCCGCCGCCAGCTGCGCCGTCAGGACGCGAATGTCTTCACTGCTCACGGCGTCCTCCCAGTGCATCCTTGAGGGTTTCGACGGCGGCGCGCCATCGCTGGACCGTCGGTTCGCGGCCCCGTTCACTGTCCGATCGCTCCTCGAGCCGATCCCACCGCGCCCAGGCCTCGAGCGCGGCGCCAAACCGCGCCCGACCCGATTCCGCCAGGCCGAGGAGCCGCAGCGCGGCCGGCAGGTCGGGCGCACACTTCAGCGCCTGGGTCAGGCGCAGGACCGCCTCCTCGTACCGCGCCTCGGCCAGGAGCACCCGGCCGAGCACGAGATGGGCGGCGGCGTCCTCCGCGTAGGCGAGCACCGCCTCCTCGGCGGTGAACCGCGCGCGGGCGATCTCCCCCAGCAGCAGCGCCTCCTCCGTCGCGGCCACGAGCACGGCCAGGTCGTGCACCGGCGCGTCGGCCTTGGCGCCCGCCGAGGCCGGCTCCGAGACCAGGATGATCCCCGCGGAGGCCAGGCCGAAGAGTGTCCGCGCGACGTCGAAATCCGAGCGGCCCAGCCCCGCCGCAATGGTCCGCACGTCGGTGGCGCCGTCGATCCCCGCCAGGACCTCCCACTCGAACGGGAGCAGGTCGAGCTGCGCCCCTTCCTCCTCGGCGGTCCCGGTGAACCGCGGCACGACGCCGAGATGGGGCACCTTGGCCTCGATACGCGACCATTCGTCGATGCGGCGCGCCGCCTCCATGAGCAGCGACTCGGTCGGGATCCGTACCGTCGCCTCGCCGAGGCTCTCGGGCAGGCGGCCGTCCTCGAACGAAAAATAGCCCTCCGACCAGCTCATCAGCTCGAAGATCACCTCCTCGACCTGGGCCCGGATCTGCCGCTCCAGCTCCTTCCGGGGCAGCGCGCCCATCTCGACGAGGATGTCGCCGAGCCGGTGCCCGGGGCGGGTGCGCTGGATGGCGGCGGCGCGGGCCACGTCGTCCTCCCGCACCTTTCCTCCGCGCACCAGCAGCGCGCCGAGCGGGTGCGGGTTGCTCCGGATCTCGGCCGATACCACGCCGCCGGCATCGAAATAGACCACGCCGGCATTCTGCCGCAGCTCGGAGGTGACCCGCAGCACCCCGGTCTTCCGGCCCAGGTCGAGGAGCTGGAAGACATCGTGGATCTGCAGTTCCTTGAGCGGTCCCTCGATCGGCACGCGCTACTCCGCCGCGGCGGTGAAGATGTGGACCAGGTCCCGCGTCGAGCGGAGCTGGTTGCGCGCCGCCGCGGCCACGGCGCTGCCCGGGTCGGCGCGCACCACCGCCTCCCACTGGTCCGAGGCCTCCCCATAGCGCCGGGCCCGCACCAGCGCGGCGCCATACGCCAGCCGCGCCGGGCCCGAGTGCGGGTCGAACCGGAGGACGCGCTCGAACGCCTCGATGGCCTTGTCCGCGCGACCGTCCTCCAGGAGCAGCTCGCCGAGGAGGGTCAGCGCCTCCAGGTCCCAGGGATCGGCACCGAGGAGCGAGATCAACGGCGCCATCGCCACCTTCGGGGTATCGACCCGCCGGAGCAGGCGGGCCAGCGCGCGGGCCGCTTCCGAGTACGTCGGGAGCAGGTCGAGCGCCCGCTGGTAGGACAGCCGCGCCCCGGTCCAGTTGTGCCGTTCCTCCTCGAGGGTGCCGAGCTCCAGCCAGACCTGCACCAGCCCGCTGTCGAGCTGCAGCGCGGCCTGGTACGCGTCGAGCGCCGCTTCCCGCTCCCCGAGCCGGCGGGAGACGCCGGCTTGCAGCTGGAGCAGGTCGGCCCGTCCCGGCGCACGGGCCTGGGCCTCGCGGAGGGCGTCGAGGGCGCGGACGGGATCGCCGGTGGCGAGGCGGACCCGGGCGCAGGCCACCAGCGCCTCGACGTGCGTCGGCGCGAGCTGGGCCAGCCCCTCGGCGCCGGCCACCGCGTCGGCCGCGCGGTCGAGCGCCAGGAGCGAGCGAACCTCTCCGAGCAGCGCGTTGACGTCGGCCGGGTCGGCGGCCCGCGCCTCGCGGTAGCGCTCCAGCGCCTCGCCGTGGAGCCCGCGCTTGCCGAAGATGTCGCCCAGGAGCACGGCCACCCGCGCGCGGGAGGCCCCACGGCCCACCGCGCGGGTCAGTTCCGCGGAGGCGAGCTCGAGCAGCCCCTTGTTGATGTAGTCGCGGGCCAGGGAGAGCGCCGACTCGTCCGCGGCCGGCGGCGCGGCCGCCTCCGGCGCCGCCGGGGCGAGGTCCTCGAAGATCCCCTCGAGCAGCGTCGGATCGAACACGAACGCGTCGCCGAGGTCGGCGGCCGTGACATCGGCGCTGATCTCGGGCACGATGGCGATCATCGGGTCCTCGTACTGCAGGTCGATCGAGAGCTGGAACTTCTGCTGGATGTAATAGGGCTCGAGCTCCAGCGCGCGCTTGGTGGCGCGGAGCGCGCCGTCGAAGTCCCCGAGCTGGCTCAGCGTGAAGCTCAGGTTGTAGTGCGCCGAGGCGTACGCGGGCGCCGCGTCCACCGCGCGGGCGAAGGCATTCTTCGCGTCGGCGTAGCGGTGCAGTTCCATCAGCACCAGCCCGATGCCGTTCCAGGCGGCCGCGTTGGTGGGGTGGTCGGCCAGGACGGCGCGGAAGGTTTCCAGCGCCGGCTGGAACCGGCGCAACTGGAACAGGAGCAGCGCGAGGTTGAGCCGGGGGGCGGCCAGCTCGCGTTCGACCCGGATGGCCGCCCGGAACGCCGCCTCGGCCTCGCCCGTGGCCGGCTCGTGCGACAGGAGCACGCCGAGGTTGTTCCAGGCGAGGGCGTAGTCGGCGTCGAGGGAGATGGCCCGTTCGTAGGAGTCCCGCGCCGCATCCCGTCGCCCGGCCTGGTGGAGGCAGACGCCGCGCTCGTTCCACACCTTCGGGGAGTCGGCGTGTTCCTCCACCAGCGCGTCGTAGAGCTCGATGGCGCTCGGGAGGTCCCGGCGGAGGAGGTGCACCTCGGCCATGGCCTGCAGGGTGAGCCGCCGGTCCTCGCCGTGATCGAGCGCCATCCGGTACTCGCGGAGTGCCTCGGGGTAGTACCCCTTCTGGCGGAAGGCGAGGCCGAGGTTGAAGTGGGCCAGGGTGCCGCCCTCGGCCAGCGCCGGGCGCATCGAGTCGGCGAGTGACTGGCGGCCCGGCGCGGAGCCGTCTTCGGGCGCGGCCAGCGTCAGGTTGGCCTGCGCCCGGCCCAGCGTGGGGTTGAGGGCAATGGCGCGCTTGGTCGAGGTCCGGGCCTCGTCGTGCAGCCCCATGTCGCCGAGCACGAAGGCGAGCAGGTAGTGCGCGTCGGCGTAATCCGGGTTCCGGTGCACCGCCTGCCGGAGGGTCTCGAGCGCCGCCTCGTTCAGGCCGCGGTTGTAGAGCGCCTCGCCATAGTAGAAGAGCGCGACCGGGCTGTCGGGATCCTGCTCCGCCGCCCGCCGGAACCACTCCTCCGCCACCTCCACCCGCCCGCGCGCCTTCTCGGCGAGCCCGAGCTGCAGGAGCGCGGGGATGTCGTCGGGATGCCAGGCCAGCAGCGCGTCGAACTCCGCCACCGCCTCGTCGGTGTGGCCGAGGGCGGCGTAGGCGCGCGCCAGCTCCCAGCGGGCCTCGCGGTCCCCGGCGTCCTTCCGGAGCCGCTCGCGCAGCTCGGCGACTCGGCGGTCATAGTAGCCGCTGGCGCGATAGGTGATTTCGAGGTTGGCCTGCGCCACCTGCATGCGGGGGTCGAGCTCGAGGGCGCGGGAAAACTCGGCGACGGCCTCGGGGATGAGGCCCTTCTGGTAATAAAGGACGCCGAGGTTGTTGTGGGCCCCGGCGTCGGACGGGTCGATGCGGCGGGCGAACGACCGCAGGACCGCGAGGTCCCGTTCGGGCAGCGCCGGACCGCCCATGGGTCAGCCGACGCGGATGGCGTCGAAAATGGCCCGCAGCGACGCCAGATCCGGGAGGAGGAGGAAGTGCCCCTTCAGGTGCGACGACTCGCCCTCGAACTGGAACTCCGACTCGACGCAGAAGACGTAGTCCCGCTCGGAGCCGAAGTTCAGGTAGGTGGAGGTGAGCACGGCGGCGCTCAGGTCCACCACGAGGCTGGGGACCGAGGGGACCAGCATCATCCCCATGAAGTCGCTCAGGGCGTTGAGGTAGGCGCTGCTCAGGATGTTGCCGACTTCCTTGATGCCCGACTGCTCCATGGTCCCGAACTCGGTGGTGGTGCCGGCGGGGCGGCGCAACAGGATGTCGCACAGGGCGTGGGCGGAGGGTTCCGGGAAGAGCAGCAGCGTCCGGCCGGTGAGGTCGCCCATCATGTGCATGAGCACCGCCGCCACGACCTCCTCGGGGTCGCCGAGCACTTCCGGCACCTCCTCGAGGGGCGTGACCGTCACCTCGGGCACGCTGATCATGATCTTCTTGTTGGTCATCTGCGAGAGCGCCGTGGCGGCGTGTCCCGCGCCGATGTTCGCGACCTCCTTGAGGGCGTCGAACTGGAGCTCCTTCAGATCGCGCACGTCTTCCATGTGATTCTCCCTAGACAAGGGCCGCCGCATCGAGGATGAGCGCCGGGGTGCCGTCCGCGAGGATCGTGGCGCCGCTGAAAAGCGGCGCCGTTCCTGCGGGGGCGTCGAACGGCTCGACCACCACCTCCTGCTGTCCCATCAGGGCGTCGACCACCACGGCGGAGCGCCGGTCGCCCACCTCGAGCACCAGCCCGGGGCGCCGCGCCGGGACCTCCCCCGCCTCGACGCCGAGGAGCGACCGCAGGTGCACCGTCGGGATGATCCGGTCGCGCAGGACGATCGCCTCGCGCCCCTTCACCTCGGTGGCCGGCTGCGTGTCGAAGTCCACCGTTTCCGCCACGTAGGACAGCGGAAGGAGGTACCGCTCGGAGCCCACCCGCGCCGTCAGCACCCGCAGGATCGCGAGCGTCAGCGGGAGCCGCATGGTGAAGGTCGTGCCCGCGCCCGGGGTGCTCGAGATTTCCACCGCGCCGCCGTGCGCCCGGACCCGGGTCAGGACGACGTCGATCCCGACCCCCCGGCCCGACACGCTGCTCACCCGGTCGGCCGTGCTGAACCCGGGGCGGCCAAGCACCTTCAGCAGGAGGTCGTCGCTCAGCGACTCCACCTCGGCGCCGACGACGCCCTCCCGCTGGGCCTTGGCCAGCACCGCCTTCCGGTCGATGCCACGCCCGTCGTCCTGGATCCGGATGGCCACCGTGCTTCGTTCGCGCGCCGCCGACAGGACGAGCCGGCCCTCCGCCGGCTTCCCGCGCCGCGTCCGCTCTTCCGGCGGCTCCAGCCCGTGGTCCACCGCATTGCGCAGGAGGTGCAGGAGCGGATCGCCCAGCTCGTCGAGGATGGCGCGGTCGAGCTCGATCCCCTCCCCCTCCATCTCGAACCGGATCTGCTTTCCGAGCTGACGGGACAGGTCCCGCACCGCGCGAGGAAACCGGTCGAACACCTGCCAGACGGGGGTCATCCGGGCCTCGATGATCTCGGTCTGCAGGTCGGACACCAGCCGGCTGATGCGGGCACCGAGCGCCTCGAGCTCGCCGCCCGGCTCGCGCTGCGCCAGTTCGAGCAGTCGGTTCCGCGCGACGACCAATTCACCGACCTGGCTCATGAGCGCGTCGAGCCGGCGCCGGTCCACCCGGATCTGCCCCGTCCGGGCCGTCGGTGCCGCCACGGCGGCCGGCGCCGAGGCGGTCGGGATCCGCCACTCCGCCGTCTGGGCCGCGTCGGCGTCGACCGACACGCTGGCGATCTCGCCGGCGGCCTCGATGGCGGCGACGATCTCGGATTCGCCGAGCGGCGCATCGAGCCGGAAGGTGAAGCGGCCGTCGAAGCCCTGCACGTCGAAGGCGGAAGTCGGCGGCATGACCCCGGAGATCTTGCCGAGCCGTTCCGCGCGCTTGAGTGCGAGGTGCGCGCGGGCCCCCGGGAGCGCCGCGTCTGCACGAATCTCGACGCGGACCACCCGGCCGCCGTCTTCCGCGACGGCGACGACAGGCACCGGGACCGGCTTCGGCGCCGGAATGGACGGTTCGGCCGGTGCTGCCCCCTGCTTCCGCCCCTTCCGCGCCCCACCCTTCTTGGCCGGCGCCGCCTTGGACACTTCCGCCTCGGCGGCGGCCGCGAGCGCCGCGGGAACCTCGCCGGGATCGAAGGCGCCATCGGCGCCCGAGGCCGCCTCCTCCACGCCCCGCTCCAGCGCGTCCACCGCCTTGAGCAGGAGGTCGACGACCGCCGGACCTCCGGGGGCGCGCCCGCCCCGGATCGAGTCGAGCAGGTGCTCGGTGCGGTGCGCCAGGTCGGCGAGGCGCGCGTACCCCATCGTGGCGGCCATCCCCTTCAGGGAGTGGATGGCCCGGAACAACCCCGCTACCGGCTCCGGCGACCCCGGCTCCCGCTCCCAGTCGAGGAGCAGCCGGTTGCAGGTCGTCAGGTGTTCGCGGCTCTCGGCGAGAAAGAGGGCGGCGTACTTGTTCAGGTCCATGGCGTCAGCCGAGGACGCGCTGTACCGCCTCGAGCACCCGGGAAGGCTGGAAGGGCTTGACGACAAAATCCTTGGCGCCGGCCTGGATGGCCTCCACCACGAGCGCCTGCTGGCCCATGGCGCTGCACATCAGGATCTTGGCCTCCGGGGATTCCCGGCAGATTTCGCGGACGGCGTCGATGCCGCCCATGTCGGGCATGACGATGTCCATCGTGACGAGGTCGGGCTTCAGCTGGCGGAACTTTTCCACCGCCTGGACGCCGGTCTCCGCCTCCCCCACGACTTCGAACCCCGCTTGGGTGAGGATGTCGCTGATCATTGTCCGCATGAAGATGGCATCGTCGCACACCAGGACCGTGTGGCTCACAGGTCTGTCTCCAGGCGTCTAGGAGGTTCGTGAGAAGAAACGCTCACCGCCGCCGGAGGCGGTAAGCAGCGGCGCCAAGAGCGCCTCGGTATCGAGCACCACGAAATGATGGCCGTCCCGGCGCCCGACGGCCTTGACGAGCCGGGCATCCACCCCGGGCAGCGACTCCCGCGCCTCCAACTGGCTGGCGGGGAGTTCGAAGAGGTCGTCGACCCGGCCAACGGCGAATCCAAGTCGCCGATTGCCCACGTCGACCACCAGCAGGGCCCCTTCGTGTTCCGGCAGGGGCGCCCGCCCGAGCAGGCGATGCCCGTCGACGACCGTGAGGAGTGTCCCACGGACGTTGACCAATCCGATGACAGTATCGGGGGCACCTGGAATGCGGGTCGTCGGGAGGGGCGCCAGGATTTCCCGGGCGCGGCTGGCCAACATCCCGCAGGCCAGATTGCCCACCTGAAAAACGACGACGCGCACCGCCTGGGAGTCAGCCATCTCTATTAAAGAAAAGAAGATAGCGAAGAGCCTCGGCGGGAGCAACAGAGACCGAATCCCCGGCGGCGAGCGCGAGCGCGGCGTGCAGATCGGCCGGCCATTCTGACCGGAACTCGAGGGGGGCTCCACTGACCGGATGCTTGAACGCCAGCGAGGCGGCGTGCAACGCCTGGCGTCCGGCCGCCCGTTCCACCGCCTCGGCGACGAGGCGGGCCGACCCGGAGATCCTCCGGCTCCCGCCGGCGCCGTAGACCGGGTCGCCCACCACCGGGTGCCCGATGTGCGCAAGGTGGACCCTGATCTGGTGGGTGCGTCCCGAGTGGAGCTCCAGCCGGAGGAGGTCGGCCACCTGGAACCGGGCGATGGACCAGGCGTCGGTCCGCGCGGGCCGTCCGGTGGCGAGTACCGCCATCCGCTTGCGGTCCCCGGGATGCCGCCCGATCGGGGCCTCGATCCGGGTTGGGCTCTCGTCGAGGTGCCCCCAGGACAGCGCCGCATACACCCGGCGGATCCGCCGCGCCGCGAGCATCTGGCCGAGCCGCCGGTGTGCCAGGTCGGTCTTGGCGACCAGCATGAGGCCGGAGGTGTCGCGGTCGAGGCGGTGGACGATACCAGGACGGCCTTCGGCTCCACCCGAGAGGGTGGTGCCGCGGGCGACGAGGGCGTTGACGAGGGTGTCGTCCCAGTGCCCGGGGGCGGGGTGCACCACGAGTCCGGCCGGCTTGTCGATCACGGCCAGG
The DNA here is from genome assembly GCA_036274515.1 of Gemmatimonadales bacterium. Taxonomy (GTDB): domain Bacteria; phylum Gemmatimonadota; class Gemmatimonadetes; order Gemmatimonadales; family GWC2-71-9; genus SPDF01. The sequence continues at coordinate 27,739 of DASUFQ010000002.1, forward strand.
TCAGCGTCTTCGTGGACCACGTTCAGGGGGATGTCGGCCGGGACGAGCTGACGGGGGGGCTCCGACTCGGGGAGCGTGACCTCCACGGCGTCGCCGCGCAGGAGGAGCCGGGAGGCGCGGGCCGTGACGCCGTTGACGGTGACCCGCTTGTCGGCCACCAGGCGCGAGGCCTGGGTGCGGGAGTACTGGAGCTGGTCGGCGAGGAACCGGTCCAGGCGCTCGGAGCCATCGGCCAGGACGGTGAAGCGGAGCGGGGCGCCCATCAGGCCAGCCTCAGGCGGTCGGCGCGGCTTCGCGACGGGCCTGTCGGCTGTCCTCGATCCAGAGCGAAATGGCCAGCGCCACGGCCCCACAGCTCACGGCGATGTCGGCCACGTTGAACGTGGGCCACCGGAGGGTGCCCACCCCGAAGTCGAGGAAGTCCACGACCCCGCGGGGGCTCCGGATCCGGTCGACGAGATTTCCGGCGGCCCCGCCCGCCACGAGGCCGAGCGCCACCTGGCGCAGCCGGTCGCCGACGGCGGCCACTGCCGACATGCGGGTGAGCAGGACCACCGCGCCCAGCGCGAGGGCGAGGAAGATCCACCGGGAATACGGGCCGAGGTGGAGCCCGAACGCCGCGCCGGGGTTGTAGACCAGCCGCAACTGGAACCATTCCCCCGCCACCGACACGCCGGTGGTCCGGAGGAGATAGGCCTCGGCGATCAGCTTGGTGACTGCGTCGAGCGCGAGGACGCCGAGCGCGGTCAGTGCGAAGAGCCGGCGTTCACCGGCGCTTGGCATCCTCTTCCTTTTCCTTGCAGCTGATGCAGAGCCGGGCGTGGGGCAGCGCGTCCAGCCGCTCGAAATTGATGGCGGAGCCGCAGCTCTCGCAGGTGCCGAACTTGTCGGGGGCGTTGTACAGCCGGCCCAGCGCCTGGTTCACGTGCCAGAGGTAGCGGCCTTCCTTCGACGCCATCAGGAACGCCTTCTCGCGCTCCATCGCGTCGGTCCCCTGGTCGGCCATGTGGAAGGAGTAGGAGGAGAGATCGCCGTCGGAACCCTGGAGGGTCGAATTGAACGATTCGTCGTAGTGGCCCAGTTCCTTCATGACGCGGGCCCGCTCCTCGATGAGTCGCTTCTCGAAATACGTCAGCTGCTTCTTGTTCATGCCCTGTCCGTGTGTGTGCGCCGGCGGGGGAGCCGGGCGTCGTCCAACCGCTGAATGCCAATGACCGCCGCGAGTCCGTCGAGCGTCACCTCCTGCTCGCGATCCGGGCGGTCCGCCCGTCCGCCGACGGTCAGTCCGCGGGCGAGCGTCTCGCCCTGGATGAATGCCGAGTGCGCCTGCACGGCGGCCAGCACCTCGGGGGGGCCGTCGACCGCCAGCGTGACGCGGGTGGAGATGTCGTAGCCGGCGTCCCGCCGGAGCCGCTGGATGCGGTTGACCATTTCCCGGGCCAGCCCCTCCTGGCGGAGCGCCGGCGTCAGGGCCGGATCGAGCGCCGCCACGTAGGGACCCTCGCTCTGGACCGCGAGGTCGCTGGCCACCTCCCGCGTGACCTCCACATCCCCGGAAAGATACTCAAATTGCCGGCCGTCCACCTCGACCTGTGCTCCGCCGCCCGCCTCCAGGGTCCTGAGCTGCTCCGCACTCAGGCGGGCCGCCGCGGCCGCGGCGACCGGGGTCTCCTTGCCGTATCGCTTGCCGAGCGCGCGGAAGTTCGGCTTGGCGCGGAGGGTGACCAGGGCGGCGTCGGACGCCACCACCTCCACCGCCTTCACGTTGACCTCGGCGCCGAGCAGGCCCGCCAGGCGGCCGAACGCCGGGGCGTCGACCGTCCCGGGATAGGCCACCACCATCCGCGCGAGCGGCTGCCGCACGCCCAGCCCGATGTCCTCGCGCGCGGCCCGCGCCAGCGAGGCAAGGCGCCGGACCGCGTCCATCGCCCCTTCGAGCTCCGCGTCGCGCGGCGCTCCGGGGGCCGGGAACCGGGCGAGGTGGACGGAGCTTCCCACCAGGGCGCGGTGCATCCAGTCGGAGAGGAAGGGTGCGGCGGGGGCAAGGAGGCGGGTCACCGTCACCAGGCAGTGGTGGAGGGTGGCGAGCGCCGCCGGGTCGGCCTCCTTGTCGGGCGCCCAGAACCGGGCCCGGTTGACC
>DASUFQ010000003.1:0-8651 GCA_036274515.1 Gemmatimonadales bacterium
ATCTCGGGCGACCCGCCGGCGGTGGCGCGCGCCGGCGAGGGGTGCAAGACGCGCGGCGCCAAGCGGGTTGTCCCGCTGAAGGTGTCGGGCGCGTTTCATTCCCCGCTCATGGCCCCTGCCGTGCCCGGGCTCGAGGCGGCCCTTGCCGCCGCGCCGTTCGCCGCGCCGGGGTTCCCGGTGGTGGCCAACGCCTCGGCGGAACCGGTGCGGACGGCGCCCGATGCCCGCCGCCTGCTCTCGGCGCAGCTCACCGCCCCGGTGCGCTGGATCGACTGCATGCGGGCCGCGGCCGACCTCGCGCCCGGCGCCACTTTCGTCGAGCTCGGTCCTGGCAGCGTCCTCTCCGGGTTGCTCCGAAAGATCCTGCCCGGCGCCACGAGCATCACCCTCGGCACCGCCGCCGAAGTGGAGGCGTTCCTCGGATGACAGCCATCGACCTGTCGGGCAGGTGCGCGTTCGTCACCGGAAGCACCCGGGGCATCGGCCTGGCCGTGGCGCGTACGCTGCACGGCGCCGGCGCCAGCGTGGCCATCGTGGGCCGCGACGCGGCCCGGGCGCAGGGCGTGGCGGCGGAGTTCGGCGCCCGCGCCGTGGGGGTCGGGTGCGAGGTCTCCGATCGCGAGCAGGTCGAGGCCGCGCTGGCCGCGGCGGAGGCGGCCATCGGTCCGCTCGACATCCTGGTCAACAATGCCGGGCTGACCCGTGACAACCTCCTGCTGCGGCTCACCGACGAGGACTGGGACCTGGTGCTCGACGCCAACCTCAAGGGCGCGTTCCTGACGACCCGGGCCGTCATCAAGGGGATGATGAAGCGGCGCGCCGGCCGCATCATCAACATCACCAGCGTGGTCGGCCTGACCGGCAACAAGGGACAGGCCAACTATGCCGCGAGCAAGGCGGGCCTCATCGGGCTCACCAAGTCGGTGGCCAAGGAGTACGCCGCGCGCGGGGTGCTGGCCAACTGCGTGGCGCCCGGGTTCATCGAGACGGATATGACGGCCGCCTTGCCCTCTGAGGCGAGGACGGCATTATTAGAGGACATCGCGCTGGGACGTCTGGGGCGGCCGGAGGACATCGCCGCCGCCGTGCTGTTCCTGGCCTCGGATCTCGCGTCCTATATCACCGGGCAGGTCCTGGTCGTGGACGGCGGGATGGTCATCTAGCCCGACCCCCACTCCTTTTCGAGGACGACATGAGCAACGTGGATGAGAAGGTCAAGGACATCATCGCCGAGGAATTGGGTGTGGAGCGCGAGAAGCTCACCCCCGAGGCCAGTTTCATGGAGGATCTCGGCGCCGACAGCCTCGACACCGTCGAGCTGGTGATGGCCTTCGAGAAGGAGTTCGACATCGACATCCCCGACGAGGACGCCGAGAAGCTCCGCACCGTCGGCGAGGCCCTCAAGTACCTGCACGAAAAGACCGGGAAGTAGCTTGCCGAATCGTGTCGTCGTCACCGGCCTGGGGCTGGTGACACCGCTGGGCAACACCGTCGAGGACAGCTGGTCGGGCCTCCTGGCAGGACGTTCCGGGGCCGCGCGCATCACCAAGTTCGATCCCTCCCGCCTCCAGGTCCAGTTCGCCTGTGAGGTGAAGGGCTTCGACCCGCTCCAGTTCGTCGACAAGAAGGAATCCCGGCGTTACGACCTCTTCGTCCAGTACGCCCTCGGCGCGGCCCACGAGGCCGTCGCCCAGGCCGGGCTCGACGGGAAGTTTCCCGCCCCGGAGCGCACCGGGGTCATCATCGGGAGCGGGATCGGCGGGATGGTCACGTTCGAGGAGCAGACCCGCCTCCTCGTCACCAAGGGCCCGGACCGCGTCTCGCCGTTCTTCATCCCGATGTTCATCCCCGACATCGCGGCCGGGCTGGTGTCGATCCGCTACGGCCTGAAGGGCGCCAACTACGCCACGGTCTCGGCATGCGCCTCATCGGCGCACGCCATCGGGCAGTCGTACCAGCTCATCCAGTCCGGCCAGGCCGACGCGATGCTGACCGGCGGGACCGAGGCGGCCATCAGCGAGCTGGCCATCGCCGGGTTCCAGAACATGCGCGCCCTCTCCACCCGGAACGACGCGCCCGAGCTGGCCAGCCGCCCCTTCGACAAGGAGCGCGACGGCTTTGTCCTCGGCGACGGGGCGGCCATGGTCATGCTCGAGAGCCTCGAGCACGCCCAGGCGCGCGGCGCCACCATCCTGGGCGAGGTGCTGGGGTACGGCCTCAGCGGCGACGCCTACCACATCACCTCGCCGGCGCCGAACGGCGAGGGCGCACAGCGCGCCATGCGCAGCTGCCTGGCCGACGCCGGCGTCGGCCTCGAGTCGGTGGGCTACATCAACGCGCACGGCACCAGCACCGCCCAGGGCGACATCGCCGAGACGGCTGCGGTCAAGGAAGTGTTTGGCGCGCAGGCCCGGAAGCTGATCTTCGGCTCGACCAAGTCGATGACCGGCCACCTCCTCGGGGCCGCCGGCGGCCTCGAGTTCGGGGTGTCCCTCCTGGTGGCGCGCACCGGCCAGGTGCCGCCGACCATCAACCAGACCACCCCCGATCCCGAGTGCGACCTCGACTGCGCGCCGAACACTGCGGTGCAGCGCCAGGTCGATGTCGCGCTCTCCAACAGCTTCGGTTTTGGCGGCCACAACGTCACCCTTGCCGTGCGGGGCTGGAAGGGCTGACCCCGGTGACACCGCCGGCGCGATCCCAGGGCCCCGGACGCTCGGTCCGGGGCCTTCGTGCGTCCGGCGCCGCAACTGGCACGAAGGCCGCGCTCCGGGGTAGATTGGTCGGGTAATCGGCCATTGTTCAAGGAGATACGCATGCCCCCCATCCTCGACCTCGCGGCGCTCCGGGACCCGGCGCTTCGGCCAATCGGGGACAAGGTGCGCCAGGGTCAGCGGCTCGACCATGCCGACGGGCTGCGGCTGTACGCCACCGACGACATCCTGGGGCTCGGTGCCCTGGCAGACTTCGCCAACCGCCGCCGGAACGGCGTCCGGGTGTTCTTCTCCGCCAACCAGCACCTCAACCCCACCAATGTCTGCGTCCTCCGCGCCACGTGCACCTTCTGCTCCTTCGCCCGCACGCCGAAGGAGGAGGGCGCGTACACCCGGTCGCTCGAGGAGGTCTACGCCGAGGCGGAGCAGGCGCGCGGCGCGCCGACCACGGAATTTCACATCGTGGGCGGGCTCCATCCGAAGCTCCGGCTCAGCTACTACACCGACATGCTCCGCGGGCTCAAGGAACGGCACCCGACGGTGCACATCAAGGCGCTGACGGCGGTGGAGGTGGCGCACCTGGCGCGCATCGAGAAGCTCTCCGAACGGGACGTGCTGCTGGCGCTCCGGGAGGCGGGGCTGACCAGCCTTCCCGGGGGCGGCGCCGAGGTGTTCAGCACCGCGGTGCGCGCCACGATCGCCGAGCGCAAGCTCACCGGCCAGGAATGGATTCGCGTCCACCGGACGGCGCACGAGCTGGGCATCCCGACCAACTGCACCATGCTCTACGGCCATGTCGAGTCGGCGGACGACCGGCTCCAGCACCTGGCCATGCTCCGGGAGCTGCAGGACGACACCGGCGGCTTCCTCACCTACATCCCGCTCGCCTACCACCCCGATCACAACGAGCTGGGCGAGGAGCTCGGCCGCGTGGGGACGGCCACCACCGGCTTCGAGGACCTCAAGAACATCGCGATCGGGCGGCTCTTCCTCGACAACATCCCGCACGTGAAGACCCACTGGCCGATGGTGACGCCGGCGCTCTCCCAGATCGCGCTGAGCTTCGGCTGCGATGACGTCGAGGGCACGGTCATCTATGAGCGGGTGTACCACGAGGCCGGGGCGCGGACCGACATGGGCATGAGCTATCCCCAGCTGGTGGGCCTCATCCGCGACGCCGGGCGGCACCCCGTGGAGCGCAACAGCCTGTATGAGCCGGTCCGGGACGCGATGGACGACCCGCCGCCAGCCCGCCCCCCGCGCGCGGAACCGGGCCGGCGCTCGCTGCCGGTGGTGCACGCCGCATGAAGCTCGGGCGGATTCCGTGGATCAACTGCCTCCCGGTCACCGGCGCCATCGACCGCGGCCTGGTGCCGGTGGATGCCGAGCTCGTGACCGGCACCGCCGCGGAGCTGAACGACCTGCTCGCCGCCGGCGGGCTCGACGCCAGCGTGGTGTCGGCGGTCGAGTATGCCCGGAACGCGGCGGCCTATCACCTCCTGCCCGACCTCGCCATCAGCGCCGACGGCCCGGTGCACAGCGTCGCCCTGTACAGCAAGCGGCCGGTCGAGGAGCTCGACGGCGTGACGGTGCTGCGCACCGCCTCCTCCCGCACCTCGGCGCTCCTCCTCGAGCTGCTCTGCCGGCATCGCTGGCGGATCGCCCCGCGGTTCGCCGCGGCCCGCGCCGAACCCGCCGACCTGGACGCGCTGGCGGGCCTGCCGCACGAGGCGGTGCTGGTGATCGGCGACGCGGCGCTGCAGCTGACGGCCCGCGGCACCTATCCCTGGGTCGTCGACCTGGGCGCCGAGTGGAAGGCCTGGACCGGCCTCCCCTTCGTGTTCGCGGTCTGGGCCGCGCGGCGCGAGGTGCCGGCCCCCGCGGTCCGGGCGCTGCACCGCCAGCTCCTGGCGTCGCGGGCCTGGGGGCTCGCGCACCTCGACCTCCTCGCCGAGGACGCCGCGCGCCTCACCGGCGTCAGCGTGCCGACCTGCCGCGCCTACCTCGGCACCCTGGAGTATGCCCTCGGGGGCGGGGAGCTCGAGGGGCTCACCAGCTTCTTCCACCGGCTGGCCCAGGATCGCCTGGTGCCCGCCGGCGCGCTCTCGTTCATCACGGCGGCCTGACCATGTACGAGGTGGATCGCACCACGGCGGAGTTCCGGGAGTTCCTCGCGCTCTACGAGACCGCGGACCTGCTCGAACTCGGGCGCCGGGCCGACGCCGTCCGCTGGGAGCTGCATCCCGAGCCGGTGGTGACGCACATCATCGACCGGAACATCAACTACACCAACGTGTGCGTGGCCGACTGCGGCTTCTGCGCCTTCTACCGGCGGCCGAAGGACGCGGAGGGCTATGTCCTGAGCTTCGAGGAGATCGGGGCCAAGATCGAGGAGTGCCGGGCCATCGGCGGGGTGCAGATCCTCCTGCAGGGCGGGCACAATCCGTACATCCCGTTCGACTGGTACCTGGAGCTGATGCGCTACATCAAGGCGCACCACCCGATCCACATCCACGGCTTCAGCCCCAGCGAGGTGGTCTTCTTCAGCGAACGGTTCCGCCTGCCGGTGCCGGAGGTCATCCGCCAGTTGCGCGAGGCGGGGCTGGACTCGATTCCGGGCGGTGGCGGCGAAATCCTGGTGGACGAAGTGCGGGAGCGGGTGGCGAGGAAGAAGGCGCAGACCGGGGAATGGCTGGGGGTGCAGGAGGAGGCGCACCGGCAGGGGATGCGCACGTCAGTCACCATGATGTACGGGCTCGGCGAGTCCAACGCCGACCGCATCGAACATCTCGTGAAGATCCGGGACCTGCAGGCGCGCACCGGCGGGTTCACCGCGTTCATCTGCTGGCCGCTCCAGCCGGAAGGCACGCCGATGTTCGACGGCTGGGCCAAGACCGACGCCGTCACTTATCTCCGGACCCTGGCGATGGGGCGGATCATCTGCCGCAACATCCCCAACATGCAGTCCTCCTGGGTCACCATGGGGCACAAGGTCGGCCAGCTGGCGCTCCGGTTCGGCGCCAACGACTACGGCTCGCTGATGATGGAGGAGAACGTCGTCTCGGCGGCCGGCACCACCTACCGCGCGACGCTGGGGGAGATGGAACGGATCATCACCGACGCCGGCTTCAGCGCGCGCCGCCGCCGGCAGGACTATTCGCTCATCGAGGCGTTTGCGGGGGTGTGACGCGCACCGGCATCGGGTATGACTCGCACCGGTTTGCCGAGGGTCGCCCCCTCATCCTCGGCGGGGTCACGATCCCCCACAGCCACGGCCTCGCCGGGCATTCCGATGCCGACGCCGTCGCCCATGCGCTGACCGACGCCATTCTCGGCGCGGCCGCGGCCGGCGACATCGGCGCCCACTTTCCCGACACCGACCCGCGGTGGAAGGGCGCCGATTCCATCGCGCTCCTCCGGGCGGCGCGCGAAATCGTGGAGGGGCGGGGATTCCGGGTGTCGCAGGTGGACGCCACCGTGATCCTCCAGGCGCCGCGCCTCGGTCCTCACGTCCCCGCCATGCGCGCCGCGCTGGCAGGCGCGCTCGCGCTCCCGGTGGATTGCGTGAGCGTCAAGGCCAAGACCAACGAAGGGATGGGGTTCATCGGGCGGGGAGAAGGCGTCGCCGCACTGGCGGTGGCCACCCTGGAGGCCCGCTGATCGCCTCGCTGCTGGAGGCGCTGACCACCATGCCCCCGGCGGCGGTCTACGCCGTGCTCGCCGCCCTGGCCATGGTCGAGAACTTCTTCCCCCCGGTCCCCGGCGACGCGGTCGTGGCACTTGGCGCCTTCCTCACCGTCAACGGCACCCTCGAACCGTTCACCCTCTTCGCCGTCTGCTGGACCGCCAACTTCGTCGGCGCCACCGCGGTGTATCTCCTCGCCCGGCGCGTCGGCGGCGCCCTCTTCGAGACCCGCACCGGCCGCCGGCTGCTCTCCCCCGAGTCCATCGCTTCGCTGGAACGGGGCTATATCCGCTACGGCCTTCCCGGGGTCTTCCTCGGACGGATGCTCCCGGGCGTGCGCGCGGTGGTGGCGCCGTTCGCGGGGCTGGTGCGGCTTCCCCCGGTGCGCGCGCTGGTCCCGATCGGCCTGGCGTCCGCGCTCTGGTTCGCGATGCTCGTGGTCCTCGGCCGGTACATCGGCCAGAGCTGGGAGGGCATCCAGCTCGCCCTCCGCAACCTGAACACCGGACTCGCCGTCCTCGGGTTCGTCCTCGCGGGGACGCTGGCCGCCCTCTGGTGGCGCGCGCGGGCCGCGCGGCGTGCGCGGCTCTGGGACGCCCTGCGCGTCGCGCTCGACCACGGCCCGACCCCGGCCGGGTCGGTCGACCCGGCGCTGCAGGCGGTGGCGGCGTTCGTACTCGAAATGGCCGAGGCCGACGAGCACATGGCCCGGCCGGAACGGGAGGCGCTCACCGCCCGACTCCGCGCCCGGTTCAACCACCTGCCGGGACAGGTCAGCGCCGACCGCGCCGCCGTCGAGGCGGTGATCCTGCGCGCGACGTCGTCCTACCAGGCAAGCGAGCGCCGGCGGCTCGTCGACCGGATGCGCCGGGTGGCGGAGGCGGACGGGGTGATCACCCCGGCGGAGGGGGCCATGATCGCGCGCGCGGCGTCGCTGCTCGGCGTCGACCCCGCATGACCGCCCCGGACCTCGCGCGCCGGTTCTGGCTCGAGGGATTTCGGGACTATCTCGCGCTGGAGGCCGGCCACAGCCCGAATACGGTCGAGAGCTATCTCCGGGACCTGCGCCGGCTCGCCGAGTTCGCCACCGGGCGCGGTATCGCATCGCCCGCGGGCCTGACCCGCGGCCACCTGCGCGACTTCGTCTTCGCCCTCAAGGATCTTGGGCTGAGCGCCGCCACCATCCGTCGGCACGTCTCCGCCGTCCGCACCTACTTTGGCTTCCTCCTGGGGGAAGGCACGGTGCGCGAGGACCCGAGCGACCGGCTGGAGAGCCCGCGACTCGGCCGCACCCTCCCGGAGACGCTCTCGGTCGCCGAGATCGAGCGGCTCCTGGCGGCGCCCTCGATCGACGAGCCGTTGGGGTGGCGGGACCGGGCCCTCCTCGAGCTGGGCTACGGCGCGGGGCTCCGGGTGTCGGAATTGTGCGGGCTGGGGCTGACGGACCTTGTGCTCTCGGACGGGCTGGTGCGGGTGCTGGGGAAGGGAAGCAAGGAGCGCCTCGTCCCGATCGGACGGAGCGTCCTCGGGGCGCTGTCGGTCTACCTGCATACCCTGCGGCCGGCGCTCGATCGCGGCGCGTCGCGCCAACGGGTGTTCCTCAACAACCGCGGGCAGCCGCTCTCCCGGGTCGGCGCGTGGGGCATCGTCAAGCGCGCCGCCCGGCGGGCGGAGCTCACGAAGACCGTCACCCCGCACAGCCTCCGGCACTCGTTCGCCACGCACCTGCTGGAAGGCGGCGCCGACCTGCGCGCCGTCCAGGAAATGCTCGGGCACGCCGACCTCTCCACCACCCAGATCTATACTCACGTGGACCGCGAATACCTCCGGTCGGTCCACCGGCAGTATCACCCGCGCGGATAGTTCAGGGGTGCCGGCGCTCCGGCACCAGGACGTTGGCGAGGAGGAGCCCCGCCACGAGCCCGGCGCCGATCAGGACCATCGTGAACGCCGTTTCCACCCCCGTCACCACCTCGCGGTCCAGGAGCGACGACAGGCTGCGGAAGCCGATGGATCCGGGCACCAGCAGCAGGATGCCCGGCACGAGGGTCACGGAAGCCGGGCGCCGGAGGAAGTAGGCGTACACATTGCTCGCGACCCCGACAGAGAGCGCGCCGACGAACGCGCCAAGTTCGGGGCCGAAGGTCGTCGAGCCGATCCGGCTGCCGGCGATGCCGAGGGCGCCCGCGAGCAGGATCCAGATGGCGTCCCGCGCGTGCGCCCGGAAGAGCACCGCGAACCCGAGCGGGGCC
>DASUFQ010000004.1:0-4976 GCA_036274515.1 Gemmatimonadales bacterium
GGGGCTAAGATTCGGTCACCGCCCAGACGATGCCGCCCCCGACGCTCCGGCACACTCCCTGGAGGTTTCCATGCGTGTCGCACCAGAAGCCCTTCTCCTCCTCACCCTCCTCGGCTGCGGCAGTGACGCCACCGAACCACCCCTGGCCACCCCGCCCGACGTCCTCATCGTATCGGGCGCCTCCGGGCAGGGCGCCAATGCTTACGATCCGAGCCCCTTCGTGATCAGCCTCGCGTCGAAGACCACGGTCAAGTGGCGGAACAACGACCCGACGGTGCCCAACCACACGATCACGGCCGACGCTGGGGCGTTCACCAGTTCGGGAAGCCTCGCCGACGGCGAGACCTTCACGGCGACGTTCACGGTCGCAGGCACCTACACCTATCACTGCTCGGTCCACCCCACGATGACCGGAATCATCACCGTCAATCCCTGAGGTGGAGAAGACGCCGCTTCCACCGTGCCTGAACTCCCCGAAGTCGAAACCATCGTCCGCGACCTCCGGCCCGCGCTCCTGGGCCGGACGGTCGAGCGCGCCTCCCTGGCCCATACCGACGTGCTCCGGGGCGTCACCCGCCCCACGCTGATCCGCGGCCTGCGGGGCGCCCGAATCGACGGGCTGTTCCGCCGCGCCAAGCACGCCGTCTTCGAGCTCGGCCGGCGCCGACTCGTGGTCCAGCCCGGCATGACGGGCGCGCTTGTCCTGCACGACGCCCCCCTCGACGCCGAGGGATCACGCTACGCCGTCCTTCAGGCGCTGCTGGACGATGGGCGCACCCTGGTCTATCGTGACGTGCGGCGCCTCGGCACGCTCCTCTGGCTCGACCCGCGCGGCTGGGACCGGTATGACGCCGCCATCGGTCCCGAACCGCTGGACGAGGCATTCACCGCCAAGGCGCTGCGCGCCGCCGCCGGGAAGACCCGCCAGTGCATCAAGAAGGCGCTGATGGACCAGCGGCTCCTGGCCGGCGTCGGCAACATCTACGCGAACGAGGCGCTCTTCGCGGCTGGGATCGACCCCTCCCGCGAGTCGGTCAGGCTTGGGGAGGGGGAATGGACTGCCCTCCACCGCGAGCTGCGGCGGATTCTCTCGGCCGCCGTGTCCGGGCGCGGCAGCACGGTGCGGGACTACACCACCGGCACCGGCGGGAAGGGGTCATTCCAGCTTTCGCTCCTGGCCTACGGCCGTGAGGGAGAGCCCTGTGTCCGGTGCGGGACGACCCTGGCAGGCACCCACGCCCTCGACGCCCGCATCACCATCTTCTGCCACCGCTGCCAGACCTGATGCCGCAACTCGCCGCCCTTCCGCTCGCATCCGCCGATCTCGCGGCCCTCCGGGAGCGGGTGCGCCTGATGGCAGAGAACCGGCCGGCGGTGTACCGGATGACCGACCCCGCGGGCCGCCTCCTGTACGTCGGGAAGGCCAAGCGGCTCCGGGCCCGGCTGATGACCTACTTCCGCGCAAACTTCCCCGAGGACAAGGCGGCGAGGATCCTCCACGCGGCGGGGGACATCACCTGGGAGTATGTGCACAGCGACTTCGCCGCCCGGCTCGGCGAATTGCGCCAGATCCGCGAGTTTCGCCCGCCCTTCAACGTCGCGATGAACCGGACGCGCCGGGCGGTCTTCGTGAAGATCCTCGACTCCCCCGCCCCGAAGGTCTACCAGGGAACCAGCATCGGGAGGCAGGACGGCCGGGTCTACGGCCCCTTCCGTTCGCCGGCGCGAGTCTCGGAGGGACTGCGGGTGCTCAACGACCTCCTTGGGCTCCGGGACTGCGAGGCGCGGATGCCGATCGTCTTCGCCGACCAGGGGGACCTCTTCGCCGCCACCGCCCAGGCGGCCTGCCACCGCCATGAGCTCGGGCAGTGCGCCGGCCCCTGCGCCGGCCTGGTCAGCGAGCGGGACTACCGTGCGCGGGTGGACACGGCGGCGGCGTTCCTCGAGGGCCGGACGATCCAGCCGATGGACCTCGCGATCGCCGCCATGCAGCGGGCCGCGGCGGCGCAGGATTACGAGCGCGCTGCCCGCATGCGCGAGCGGTTCGAGCAGCTCGAATGGCTGCTCGCTGCCACGGCCCGCTCCCGCGCCGCAGTGGACCTCCTCAGCTTCGTGTACCGGGATCCGGGCGTCTTCGGCGATGACCGGGCCTACCTGATTCGCCGGGGCACCGTCCGCGCCTGCTTTCCCTTCCCCACCACCCCGATCGAGCAGATTGCGTTCCGCGCCGTCGTCCGGGAGGAACTCGCGCGCGAGGAGCCTTCCACGGGCCCCCTGCCGGTCGAGTCGATTGACGAAATCGTGCTGCTCCTCTCGTTCTTCCGGGTGCACCCCGAGGCGCTCAAGCGGACGACGCCGCTCGAGGAGTGGCGGGGATGAGCCGGGGCCTCCGGGCCGTCGCCGTTTTCCTCGCGCTGGGGACCGGCACGCTGCCCGCGCAGGATCCCGCCGACCGGGCCGCCCTTGCCCGGTTCGTCGATTCGCTCTCGGGCGTGTCCGATCCCGGTGCGTTGTCCGCGCTCGCCGAGCAGTACGAGGAGGTGGGGCTGGGCGGCGGGGCTGGCGCCCTCGCGCAACTTCGCGCCGGCTACGCGCGCCTCGAGGCCGGTCAGCCCGCGCTCGCGGAGCGAGCGTTCACACGGGCGGCCAGGATGGCGCCCACCTGGCCGACGCCGTGGCTTGGCCTCGGCAGCGCCCACCACGCCCTCGGCCTCCAGACCTGGCACAACCCGATGAACCTCGGCTCCCGGCCGGGACTGGGCGAATTCCGGCAGGCGGCGGACGCGTACGCGATGGCGCTGAGGCTCGATCCGCGCTTTGTCCCCGCCATCGAACGTGAGCTCTCGCTCGCGGTGGAGCGCCGGGACACCGCGCTCCTCAACGCCGCCATCGTGAGCGCACGGAGGCTTCCGGCCGAGGCGCGCACGCCGGAGTTCGTCCTGGCGCTGTCCCGCGCGGAGTGGCGCCTCGGGAACGCCGCGGCCGCCGAGGCCGCCACCCGCTCCCTGCCGAAGGCGGCGCGAACCCCGGCGATCCGATACGAATTGGCGCGCGCCGCCCTCGCCCTCGGCGATTCCTCGGGCGAGGCGGCGTACTGGGAGGTGGCGGCGGCGGACGACCCGGAGATGCTCGCGATGCTCCGCCGGGACCTGGCCCTCATCGCGACCGACGCGGAACTCGCGGCGTTCGACCTGGCGGAGGGGGCGGAGCGGGCGGCGTTCCTCCAGGGGTTCTGGGAGCGGCACGCCGCGCGCGACCTCCGGCCCGCCCCGGAGCGGCTGCAGGAGCACTATGCCAGGATCTCGTACGCCGACCGGCACTTTGCCTTCGACGAGGTGAAGCATGTCCGCTGGCACGGGGACCTGCTGGACCTCCCGGTGGACTCCACGTTCGACAGCCGCGGCGTCGTGTACGTCCGGCAGGGACCTCCCGACCTCCGTCTTCGGCCGACCGTCATCGGATTTGCCCCCAACGAGACCTGGGCGTATTACCGGGGGGCCGACACCCTCGTCCTTCACTTCGCGGCCCAGCATACGCTGGGGGATTTCCAGCTGGTCGAGTCGGTCGTGGATGTGTCGAACTTCATGCGGATCGACCCCAACGGTTACGAGGCGATGCTCTGGGAGCGCCGCAGCGTGTCGGACCGATACGCGAAAATCCCCGGTGCCGGGCGGTTCATGTGGGCGCGCCTCCTCGACGAGGTGCGCGAGGAGGGGGCCTGGAGCATCGCCACCGCAACGGGCACCGACGCCTATCCGCTCCAGTTCCCCGATTCCGTCCAGGCGTACCTGCTGCCGCTGGCCATCGGGACCGCCGCCGGGGGCTCCCGACTCCAGCTGGCGGTGGGGCTGGTGCAGTCGCTGGACGCCCCGGCCAGGGAGCTTGACACCCTTCGGCTGCGGTTTGGCGCGTTCGATGACGACGGCAACGTCGTGGCGCGCCTCGACTCGACGATCACCTATCCCGCAACGGCCCGGGGGGCCGGCAGCGACTCGACGCAACTCGTGTTCGCGCGATTCGAGACCTCGTTGCCGGCGGGAGCGTGGCGGTGGACGGCGGCCATCCAGGCCGGAGACTCCATCGGCACGCGGTACAGTTCGCGGACCATCTCGATCCCGATCCACGACGGCACCGTGCTGGCCGTCAGCGACCTCGCCATCGGAACCGAGGGATGGTCCGCTCCCTGGGAGGTGGCGCCGGGGGACACCGCCCGGCTGACGCCGTTCCAGGCCCTCGACGCGAGCCAGCCGATGGAGCTCTACTACGAGGTCTACGGCATCCCGGCGGCCGCCGAATACCGGACCGAGATTTCCGCCCGCCCGGCGAAGGGGGGCCAGGGCCAGGGTTTGACGCTCGGATTCACCGAATTGAGCCGCGGCACGCCGACGAAGGTGGTCCGGACGATCAATGTGAGCGCGCTCCGACCGGGTGGCTATGTGATTGAGGTGCATGTGATTGCGGATGGCGGAAGGACCGTCGCCTCCAGTCGGCCATTCAAGATCGTGGAATAGATCTCGTTTCAGCATGAAACTTCAGCCGTCGGGATGCGTACTGGGGAGGTCCCCCCACCCACCTTGAGGCCACCATGTCGATTCGAACCGCTGCTCTGTCGGCCCTAGCCCTGACCGCCCCCGCATTCCTCTGGGCGCAGACCCCCGCCGCCTCCCCGACGCCCCCCGCCAAGCCGGCGCGTATCGTTCACCCCCGGGTGGGAAACGAGACCGAGCTGGGGCGGAAGTACACCACCTGGTTCTTCACCGCGCAGTATGACAGCCTCTGGGCGCACTCGAGCGAGGATACGCGGACGGAGATGGGCGAAGCGTCCAAGTGGGGCGAGTACGCCGAACAGCTCGCCGCACGTGCCGGGGAGGAGGTGGAAGTGGTGAGCGAGATGGTGATGATGCGGAACGGGATCCCGCAGTACTGGCGGACCTCGAAGTACTCGATGATGGCGGAACCGGTGATGCTCCGCTGGG
>DASUFQ010000005.1:0-2971 GCA_036274515.1 Gemmatimonadales bacterium
CTGCGGCATCCTGACCGACGCGCGCGCCGTCTGCTGGGGCAGCTCCACGGCGACCGGCGATGGCCGCGGGGCGGGTCGCAAGACGCTGACGCCCGTCGTCCTGGGCGGGACGCGGAAGTGGAGCAACGTCACCCTGAGCTACCTCGACGGATGCGGCGTCACCCTCGCGGGGGCCGGCTTCTGCTGGGGAGACGGCGTGGGCGGAGAGCTTGGCTACGGCTCCGCCGCCGACCGGTATTCACCCGTGGCTGTGGCCGGCAACCTCACGTTCCTCTCGATCAGCCCGGGCTTCACCTTCTCCTGTGGTGTGGCGACGGGAGGGAAGGCGTGGTGCTGGGGCGACGGCACCAACGGTCAGCTCGGCAACGGTGGCGAAGTCGGGAAGCTCACTCCCGTGGCGGTCGCAGCGCCGTAGGAGCTCTACCGGCGCCGCGCCCGCGTCCGCGCCGCCTTGCGCGCCGCGGCCTTCCGTCGGGCCGGCCCCTTGGTACGCGCCGCCTTCTTCGCCGATGCGGAGCGGCTCGAGGCGGTTCTCGCTCGGGCCGCCTTGCGTGCGTGCCGGCCGAGCGATTTCCGAGAGCCGGCCGACCGGCCTTCGCGCTTGAGCGCGCCGCGGACCGCCCGCGACCGCTTCGCCGACGGCTTGCTCCGCTTCTTCGTGGTCCGGCCCTTCGAGCGAGTGGCCCCGCCCTTCTTGGCCGGCACCTTCACGCCCGCGCGCCGGGCCTTGCTGAGCCCGATGGCGATCGCCTGCTCGGGTGACCGCGCCCCATGCTTCCCTTCTCGCACGTGATGGATCTCCTCCCGCACGAACTCTCCCGCCTGGGTGGACGGTGATTTTCCTTCACGCGCATCCTCGCGTGCCCGCTCCAGCGTCTCACGTTCCGGCATGTCGCCCTCCATATAGCTGATCGAATCATCAGACCCGGCCGCTCGGCCGCCTCGTGGCGAATCCTACCCGATCCCGGATGCACGATTGGACCGTAGCCGCCGTACGAGGGGCATACAGTGAGGTCTGTCACACGCGGGGAGCCTCGGGCTGGAGCGAGCGACGGTCGGCGACGACCCCCGGGAACCGCGGCGCCGGTCCGCCGGTTAGGTGCCCATGACACCCATCGAGCTGGGCATCGACACCTTCGGCGACGTCACCGCCGACGCGGACGGCCGCCCCAAGCCCCACGCACAGGTCCTCCGCGACGTAGTCGCCCAGGCCGAGCTGGCGGATCAGGTCGGCGTGGACTTCTTCGGCGTGGGCGAGCACCACCGCCCCGACTTCGCCATCAGCGCTCCCGAAGTCCTCCTCGGCGCGATCGCCTCCCGGACCCATCGCATCCGGCTGGGCACCGCGGTCACCGTCCTCAGCACCGACGACCCGGTCCGGGTCTACCAGCGCTTCTCCACGCTCGACGCGGTCTCCGGCGGCCGGGCCGAGATCATCCTCGGCCGCGGGTCGTTCACCGAATCGTTCCCGCTTTTCGGCTATTCGCTCGAGGATTACGAGCGCCTGTTCGAGGAGAAGGTCGCCCTCTTCGCCGCGGTCCGGGATGCCGATCGCGCGGGCAAGCCCGTGCAGTGGAAGGGAAGCCTGCGCCCTCCGGTCGAGGGGCTGCGGGTGCATCCGCCGCTGGAGCACCCGCCGCTCCGCACCTGGATAGGGGTGGGCGGGAGCCCCGAGTCCGTGGTGCGCGCCGCGCGGTACGGCTTTCCGCTCACGCTGGCGATCATCGGTGGCGATCCCCGGCGCTTCGCCGGGTACGTCGAGCTGTACCATCGCGCCCTGGCCCAGCTCGGGCACGAACAGCTCCCGCTCGGCGTGCACTCCCCGGGCCACCTGGCCGACAGCGACGACGAGGCGCGCGAGCAGCTCTGGCCGGCGTACCGCGTGATGCGCGACCGGATTGGTCGGGAGCGTGGCTGGCCCCCGATGAGCCGCGCCGAGTTCGAGCACGAGATCGTCGCGGGCTCGCTCTACGTGGGCTCCCCGGAGACCGTCGCCCGCAAGATCGCGGCGACCGTCCGCGACCTGGACGCGTCCCGGTTCGACCTGAAGTACAGCGCGGGGACGCTGTCCCACGAGCGGATGCTGCGGAGCATCGAGCTGTACGGGCGGGAAGTGATACCGCGGGTCCGGGACCTGCTGGCGGCGGACGTCGCGCCGGCGGAGAAGCCCTCGGCCGGCGCGGCTGGGGCGGTCTAGATGGTCCCGCTTTCCGTCCTCGATCTCGCTCCCATCGTGCAGGGCGGCGACCCGGCGGGCGCGTTCGGCCGCTCGCTAGACCTGGCCCGGCACGCCGAGCGCTGGGGATACCACCGCTTCTGGCTCGCCGAGCACCACGGCATGCCGGGGATCGCGAGCGCCGCGACGGCGGTGGTGATCGGCCACATCGCCCAGGGGACCTCGACCATCCGGGTCGGCGCCGGCGGGGTCATGCTCCCCAACCACGCCCCGCTCCTCATCGCGGAGCAGTTCGGGACGCTCGCGTCCCTCTATCCCGGCCGGATCGACCTCGGCCTGGGCCGGGCCCCGGGGTCGGACCAGCTCACCGCGCGCGCGCTCCGAAGGAGCCCGCTCGCCGCCGAGCAGTTTCCCAGTGACGTGGTGGAGCTGATGCACTACTTCCGGCCGGCGGGCTCGGTGCACGGCGTGCGCGCCGTCCCCGGCGAAGGCCTGGAGGTGCCGATCTGGATCCTGGGCTCGAGTCTCTTCGGCGCGCAGCTCGCGGCCGAGCTGGGACTGCCGTTCGCTTTCGCCTCGCACTTCGCGCCGGCGGCGCTGGATCAGGCGCTCGCGGTGTACCGGGAGCGGTTCCGGCCGTCGGAGCAGCTCGAGCGGCCGTACGCGATGCTGGGCGTCAACGTATTCGCAGCGGAGTCGGACGAAGAGGGGCGACGGCTGTTCACCTCCCTGCAGCAGGCGTTCGTGAACCTGCGGCGCGGGCGCCCCGGCAAGCTGCCGCCGCCGGACGAGGGC
>DASUFQ010000006.1:0-4315 GCA_036274515.1 Gemmatimonadales bacterium
CAGCCCGGTCTTCGTCAGCCGATCGCCCGCGGCGACTCCCGCCGCGCGGGCGATGCCGAAGTCGGCCACCAGGGCGTGCCCCTGCGACAGCAGGACGTTCTCGGGCTTCACGTCCCGGTGGATCAGCCCGTTCTCGTGGGCATAGTGCAGCGCCTCGCCGATCTCCCGCGCCAGGCGGAGCGCCTCCCCCATGGGGAGCGGGCCCTCGCGGGCGAGCCGCTGGCGCAGCGTCTCGCCCTCGATGTACGGCATCACGTAATAGGGCCGGGGCGACGGCTCGTCGGTGGCGCCGGAGTCGAGCAGCGCCAGGATGTTGGGATGCTGGAGCCGGGCCAGGATCCGGATCTCGAGCAGGAACCGCTCGGCGGCCTGTCCCAGGATGATCTCGGGACGCACCAGCTTGATCGCGACGGGGCGGTCGTGCTTGCGGTCGCGGGCCAGGTATACCACGGCCATCCCGCCCCGTCCCAGCTCCCGCTCGATCTGGTAGCGGTGGCTGACGGGGGGATGCTCGAGGACGGTCGGATCACCCGGGTGCGGCATGGCTGAAAGTTAGTCGGCCTGCGGGTCCCTGATTCGACATTCCGGGGGGACGCGCTGCGGGGCCGCTGCCAACCCTAGCCGGAACCCCCGCCCCACTTATCTTTCAGCTATCCCTCACAACAAGACCAGGTTCATGCCCGAGCTCCTCGGCCGGCTCCAGTCTGCCCTGTCGGACCGCTATCGCCTCGAGCGGGAAGTCGGCGCCGGGGGGATGGCCACCGTCTATCTCGCCGAGGACGTCCGGCACGACCGGAGGGTGGCGCTCAAGGTGCTCCGGCCCGAGCTCGCCGCGGTCATCGGCGCCGAGCGCTTCCTGGCCGAGATCAAGCTGACGGCCAACCTGCAGCACCCGCACATCCTTCCGCTGTTCGACTCCGGCGAAGCCGACGGCTACCTCTTCTACGTCATGCCGTTCGTCGAAGGGGAGACGCTGCGCGACCGGATGAACCGGGAGAAGCAGCTCCCCGTGCCCGACGCGGTCCGCATCACCACCGAGGTCGCCGCGGCGCTCGACTACGCGCACCGCCACGGCGTGGTGCACCGCGACATCAAGCCGGAGAACATCCTGCTGCACGACGGCCAGGCGCTGGTGGCCGATTTCGGGATCGCGCTCGCGGCCAGCAAGGCGAGCGGGGCGCGGATGACCGAGACGGGGATGAGCCTGGGCACGCCGCACTACATGAGCCCCGAGCAGGCGATGGGCGAGCGGGAGATCACCGCCCGCTCCGACGTGTATGCCTTGGGCGCCGTGCTGTACGAGATGCTGACCGGCGATCCGCCGTTCACCGGCTCTACCGCGCAGGCCGTCGTCGCCCGGGTGGTGACCGAGAGCCCCCGGCCGCTCATCCCCCAGCGCCATACCATCCCGGCGCATGTGGAGGCGGCGGTGCTGACCGCCCTGGAGAAGCTTCCGGCCGACCGGTTCGCCAGCGCGGCGGAGTTCGCGGAGGCGCTGAAGGACAAGACGTATCGGTCGACGGTCGTGACGGGGCAGGTGGCCGCGGCGGGCACGCTGGGCGCAGGGGCGCGGGGGCGCAGGGGCGCAGGGGTTTATGTGCTGGCGGGAGCGCTGGTGCTGGCGACCGGCGCGGCGCTCTGGGGGTGGTTCCGCCCCCGGCCGGTGCCGCCGCTGACGCAGTTCAGTCTCGGGCTCCGGGTCAATCAGCTGCTTCAGGCGCCGACCGCGGGCGGCGGTGCCCGGATCGCGCTGGCGCATGACGGGCGGTCGATGGTATACAGCGGCCCGTCCGAGGGCGGCAACCGTCTCTGGATCCGCCGGTTCGACCAGCTCGACGCGACGCCGCTCGCCGGGACGGAAGGGGCGGGGACGCCCTTCTTCGCCCCTGACGGCCAGCGGGTCGGCTTCGTGAAGAGCGGGACGGGGATCCGGATCGCATCGCTCGCCGGCGCGCCGACCGTCACGCTCACCGACAAAGCCAACACCACCGGCGCCGACTGGGGCGACGACGGATTCCTCTACTTCGAGGTGGATTCCGGGCTCGGCCGCATGCGGGCGACGGGCGGCGACATCGAGCCGGTCTACACCATCAAGCCGGACAAGAAGGAGATCGCGACCGAGTGGCCTCAGGTCCTGCCCGGCGCCACCGGCGTGATCTTCCGGGTCCGCCACATCGGCCAGGGCGTGTCGGACTTCGAGATCATGGCGGCCCCGCTCCCACCCAAGCCGGGCGAGCCGGGTCATACGCTGGTGCGGGGTGTCTACGCCACCTACGCGCCGACCGGCCATCTCCTGGTCGTCACCGCCGAGGGCAAGCTGATCGCCATTCCCTTCGACCCGAAGAAGCTGACGCTTACCGGCGGGCCGATCGCGCTCATCGAAGGGATCGGGGTGCGGAACGGCGGCTTCAACGTAGATCTGACGCTCGCCCGCAACGGCACCCTGGCCTATACCACCGGCGGAACCCAGGTGTCCCGGCGCGCGGTGTGGGTCAGCATGGAGGGGGGCGTGACACCGGTGGACCCCGCCTGGGATCCGCAGGGGGTGATCGAGTCGGCCGCACTCTCGCCCGACGGCAAGTCCATCGCCATCGGGCTCTCACGCGAGGGTCGCCGCGACATCTGGGTGAAGCAACTGCCCGACGGGCCGTTCTCCCGGATCACCTTCGGCGACACTTCCAGCGTGCGGCCAGCCTGGTCGGCCGACGGGCGCGAGGTCTACTACATGACCGACCGCGCCGGCTCCGGGGTGGGCCCCGTGTACGCCCACCGCGCCGACGGGACTGGCGCCGCGCGCCTGATTCGGTCGTCGGAGAAGGACGACTACGGCCAGGTGGCGGTATCCCGCGATGCCAAGTGGCTGCTCCTTCGCACCGCGCCCGTGGGTGTGGGGAGCCCGGACATCATCGGAATCCACCCGGCGGATACGGCGGCGGTAGCGCTGGTCACCACCGCCGCGCAGGAGTTCCACCCGGCGCTCTCGCCGGACGGACGGTGGCTGGCCTATACGTCGAACGAATCGGGGGCCTTCGAGGTCTACGTCCGGCCGTTCCCGGAGACCTCATCGGCCAAGTGGCAGGTGTCCACCGCCGGCGGCTCGGAGCCGTCCTGGACCAGGAACGGCCGGACGCTGTTCTACATCAACGGCCGGAACGAGATGGTCGCCGCGGAGATCGCGGCGGGACCCACCTTTACCGTGGGAAAGCAGCGCACGCTGTTCCCGGTCACCCCGTTCCTCCGCATCGGGCCGATCCCGTCGTACAGCCTGGCGCCCGACGACAAGCACTTCCTCATGGTGCGCGAGGGAGAGTCCACCCAGCAGAGCGAGCTGATCGTGGCGGAGAACTGGCTGGAGACGCTGCGAGGGAAGTAGATGGATCCCTCGCTGTGCTCGGGATGACAAGCCGGCGGCTGGTGCTCACACCCCGTCCGCGCGCCGGATCGACTGGACCGCCGCAGCCAGCTCTCGTACGCCGGCCCGGATGCCTGCCTCCGAAATCCGTCCGTAGCCGAGCAGCAGCATGGACGAGTCCGCGGTTCGGTCGAGGTAGTAGTCGCTCATCGCGGTGAGCGCGACGCCTCGACGCAGTGCCTCCTCCCGAATCGTGCGAGCCTGGTCGCCCACCCGGAGCTGCACCGCGACGTGCAGGCCCGCGCGGATGCCGTGCACCCGCGCCTCCGGTAAGGCCTCGGTCAGCGCTTCCACCAGAACATCCCGTTTGGCGCGGTAGCGCACCCGCATGCGGCGCAGGTGCCGGTCCAGCTCGCCCCGGCCGAGAAAATCTGCGAAGGCGTGCTGGTCGATCCGGGACACGCCGAAGTCCATCTGCCGCTGGCGCTGCTGCACGGCGGCCAGGAGCCGGGCCGGCACCACCAGCCAGCCCAGCCGCAGCGCCGGCGCGAGGGTCTTGCTCGCCGTGCCGGCGTAGACGATGTGCTCCGGGTCCATCGCCTGCAGCGCTCCGATCGGCGCCCGGTCGTACCGGTACTCGGCGTCGTAGTCGTCCTCCACGGCGAACCCGCCGGTCCGGCGGAGCCATTCCAGCAGCGCGCCCCGCCGCTGACCGGAGAGCACGGCGCCCGTCGGGTACTGGTGCGCCGGCGTGATGATCACCGCGTCGACCTTTGCCTCTTCCAGCCCCTCCACCCGCATCCCGTCGGCGTCTACCGGCACCGGCACCAAGGTGAGCCCCGCGCCGACCACCGAGTTCCGCACCTCGTCATGGCAGGGATCCTCCACCGCGACCCGCCTGGCGCCCCCAGACACCAGGGCCCGGCACACCAGCGAGCGACCCTGGCAGTAGCCGCTGGTGAT
>DASUFQ010000007.1:0-5434 GCA_036274515.1 Gemmatimonadales bacterium
GCGCCACGGCGAGCGCCGCCCGTGCGGGGCGCGTCCAGCCCGCCGCGCCACGCCGCTCGGCCCGCACGCTCAGCCCGACGCCCACCGCCAGGATCAGCCAGACCCAGATGTCGACGATGAAGAGCGTGTCGCCGTAGAACCAGCGGTTCGAGAACGGCATGAGCAATCGCACACCGTAGGTGTTCAGCAGGTCGAGCAGGGGGTGACTGGCGACGCCGATGGCGGCCACCAGGGCGAGCGGCCCGAACCGCGCTCCCCGGTGCTTCGTCAGGCGGTCGTAGCCCACCATCAGGCCGGCGAGGACGAACGGCCAGAGGCTGATCGCGAGGACACCGTGGGTCCAGCCCCGGCGGACGGCGAGGGAGGCGGTGCTGCCCCACGCGAGGCTGATGATGTCCACGTCCGGCACGTTGGCGGCGATGAGCAGGGTGGCGGCGGCCAGCGGGGAGCGGCGTTTGAGCCCCGACTGCGCCAGCGCCGCGCCCACCAGGGTATGGCAGAGGTTGTCCACTAGCTGGCCCGGAGGACGGTGGTGGCGGCCCGGACGGCCTCGACGAGCTCACTGGGCGTGAACGGCTTCTGCAGGAAGGCGCCCCAGCCATCGGTCGGCTGCCAGCGGCCCCGCGTCGTTTCCGGGTACCCGCTCGTAAAGAGCACCGGGATCCCGGGACGGAGCTGCTGGAGGTCGCGGGCCAGCTCCACCCCCGAGCGGCCCGGCATCACGACGTCCGTCACGAGGAGGTGGATCGGCCCCCGGTGGGCGGAGGCGATGGCGAGCGCGTCCGCCGCGTGCTCCGCCGCCAGGACGGCATAGCCTTCCTGCTCGAGGATGCGCTTGCCGAGTCGGCGGACCGCTTCCTCATCCTCCACCAGCAGGATGGTGCCGGCCCCGCCGCGGACGGCCACCTGCTTCGGCAGGGGGAGCTCCGCGGTATCGGCCTCCACCTCGTCGTCCACGCGCGGCAGGTAGATCCTGAAGGTCGAGCCGGCGCCGGGCTCGCTGGTGACCCGGATGACGCCGCCGCTCTGGCGGACGATGCCATAGACCGTGGCCAGCCCGAGCCCCGTGCCCTGGCCTCGGCTCTTGGTGGTGAAAAAGGGCTCGAAGACCCGGCTCCGGGTCGCCTCGTCCATCCCGACACCGGTGTCGCTCACGCTCAGCGTGACGTAGGGGCCCTCCACGACGGGTCCGGCGTCTCCCGGGATCCCGTCGACGTTGGCGGTGGCGATCGTGAGCCGTCCCCCATCGGGCATCGCGTCGCAGGCGTTGACCGCCAGGTTGACGAGGATCTGCTCGACCTGGCCGCGGTCGGCGCGCACCCGGCCCAGCGCCGGCTCGAGCGACTGCGCCAGGGTCACCTGCTCGCCGAGCAGCCGCCGCAGCATCCGGTCCACGTTGGCGACCACGCCGTTGAGGTCGGTCACCTTGGGCTGGAGGACCTGCCGGCGCGAATAGGCGAGCAGCTGCCGCGTGAGCGCCGCCGCCCGGTTGGCGGAGCGCTTGATCTCCTCGAGGTCCTCCCGGTGGGGGTCGGAGGGGCCGAGTTCGAGGAGGATCAGCTCGCTGGTGCTGAGGATGGCGGTGAGGACGTTGTTGAAGTCGTGCGCGATGCCGCCCGCCAGCTGCCCCACCGCCTCCAGCCGCTGTGACTGTGCCACCTGCGCCTCGAGGCGTTTGCGCTCGGACAGGTCGGTCAGGATCCCGACCATCCGGCGCGGCCGCCCGTCGGCGTCCCACCCCACCACGCGACCGCGGTCGAGCACCCACTTCCAGCTGCCGTCCTTCGCCCGGAGGCGGTGCTCGACTTCGTACACCGGCTGCCGACCTTCGACGTGCGCGATCCGCGCGCGCTCGACCGCGGCGCCGTCGTCGGGATGGAGCCGGCGCTCCCACTCGGCCAGGTCGGTGCCGATCTCGCCGGGCTCGAAGCCCAGGAGCAGCGCCCACCGCGGGCTGAAGGTGACCTCCTCCAGGAGGAGGTCCCAGTCCCAGGCCGCGCCGCCGGCGGCCTCGAGGGCGAGGTCGAGCCGCTCGCTGCTCTCGCGCGCCGCCCGCTCGCTCCGGAGCCGGTCGGTCACGTCGCGGTAGTTGAGCACCACCGCCCCGATCGCGGGATGGTCGAGCCAGTTCACGGCGTCGAACTCGTAGTGCCGCCAGTCGCCGAGCTTGTGGCGCACCCGGTGGGTGGTTGTCACGGCGCGGCCCGGGTGGGCCAGCGCGTCCTGGAAGGTGTCCCGCGCCCGTGTGACGTCCTCGGGATGCACCAGCGAGAAGCCGTCCAGGCCGAGGACGTCGTCCGGCGAGTAACCGGTGATCCGGGTGGCGGACGGCGACTGGAAGAGGATCAACCCGGCGGCGTCCATGAGCGTGACGGCGTCGCGGCTGTTCTCGATCAGCGCGCGGAAGCGTTCCTCGCTGGTCTCGCGCTGGCGGCGGGATTCGCGCTCCGTCGTGATGTCGCGCGCCACCACGATGACATTGTCGGTCCCGACCGGCGTGAACGAGGCGTGGAACCAGCGGAGCCCGGTGGGCAGCTCGAGGGAGTAGTCGTGCGACACCGTGGCGCGGGTGTCGAGGGCCTCCGTGATCAGCCGCAGGGCCATCTCCGCGCGGTCGCCCGGGACGACCTCCCGGATGCTCCGGCCCAGCATCTCCGCCGCCGGGCGGACGAGCAGGTCCGGGTGGTTGGGCGCGATCTGCAGATATCGCCCGTCCCGGTCGAACATCATGACGAGGTCGGGGAGCGCGGTCACCAGGGCGCGGAGCTCCGCCTCCGATCGTTCGAGCGCCTCCTGCGCCCGGTGCCGTTCGGTGATGTCCTCCAGGAGGCCGTCCATCAGCTCGCGGCCGTCGAGGCGGACGCTGATCGACACCCGGATCGGCGTCCCGTCTGCCCGGGTCATGTCCGCCTCATAGCCCCGCACGCTCCCCTCCCGACGCAGTCGCGCGATGAGCGCCCTCCGGACTTCCTGGTGGCGGTATCGCTCCTGGATGGGGGTCGCCTGCATGTCGGCGAGCGACGTGTAGCCGAGGATGCGGAGGGTGGCGGCGTTGGCCTCCAGCGTGCCGCCGTCGAGGCTCGACCGGAACACCCCGACCTGGATATCCTCGAGGAGGCGGCGCAGCTGTCCCTGGACTCGTTCGGAGCGGGCCCGCTCACCGGCCCAGGCGAGGGCGGCGCGCAGCGCGAGGGACACCCGCGTCGTTTCGCTCGAGTCGCGAAGCACGTAGTTGTCTGCGCCCGCCTGCACCGCCGCGGCCACCGCCTCGTCGTCCGCCCCGTCCGCCAGCACCACGACGGCCGACCCCGGCCACCGCTCCCGCACCGCGGGGAGCAGTTCCTGCCACTGGCAGCCGAGGAACTGGAGCGCCAGCAGCACGACGTCGAACCGCGCGCTGGCCGGGTACGCCCCGTATGCCTCCGCGGTGGACGGCGCGTCCACGACAAACTCGCCCGCGACGCGCAACGATTCGGCGAGCAGCTGTCGCTGCGCGTCGTCGTCGTCGAGGATCAGCGCGCGGAGGGAGGACGGCATAGTGGTCCGGGTGAGGGTCCGGGGGGCCTAGAATTGTACTCTGGGAGGGTGGGCCGCGTCACGCCGTCCCGTCCGCCGCCGCCCGAAAGCGCCGCAGCTGCCCGGGGGTGAGCATGTCGCGGTGGACGATTCGCTCCACGATCCCGGCCACGAAGCCGTACCCGCGCCCATCGGCCACCAGCCATCGCTGCCATTCCAGTTCGTCCAGGGCCATGCGGAGGGAATCGTCGTGGAGCGCGGCGGCGCGGCCGATCTCCCCGGCCGTCCGCGGGCCGCCAAGGGCGGCGGTGGCGGCGAGGGCCCGCTGCGCAGGCTCCGACAGCTTGCGATAACCGATCCGGACCGCCGCAGTGAGCGAGTCCGGGATGTCACCGGGTGAGGTCTCGGTCAGGGTGTGGAACGGGGCGGGCCAGGTCCCGGAGGTGCGCTGCCAATCGAGTCCGGAGGCCACGCCATGGAGGAACTCGACCGCGAGGAGCGGCACCCCGGCGGAATCCGCGGCGAGTCGCCGGGCCAGGCGGTCGATCGCCGCGTCGTCGTATTCCTGGAAGACCGCCCGCGCCATCCCGGCGAGCGCCGCCGGTCCGAGCGCGTCCAGCGCCACTGCCACACCGGGCAGGTCGCGGCCGAGGCGAGTCCGGAGGGCGTCCAGCGACGGCGGCGCCGCCGCCGGTTCCGCGGCCAGGACGAGCATCAGCGGCAGGCCCGGCATGTCCCTCGACAGCGCGGCCACCGCGTCGAGCGAGTCGGTGTCGAGCAGGTGGCAGTCGTCCACCACGAGGAGGGTGGGGCGCTCCTCCGCGGCGGCGCGCACCAGCTCGCTGAACGCCCGCGCCAGCGGAGCGGGATCCACGCCGGCGGCGCCGGGATAGCGATCGCCCCATTCGGCGATCTCCCTGGCGAACGCGGCATGGGCCGATGCCGGCGCCGTGGCGATGCCCCGCGCCTCGAGCAATCCGCCCCGGCCGAGCCCAAGGATGCCGCTCCACGGCGCGTGGCGGTCGGCCTCGACGCCCCGCACCGTGAGCGTCGCCCCGCCTTCCAGCCCGATGCGCGCGGCAAGTTCCTCGATCAGCCGGGTCTTGCCGAGGCCGGGATCGGCCAGGATCACCGCCACCGTTGTCTCCCGGAGGCGGCGACACCGACCGCAGCTCTCCCACAGCGCCGCGAGCTCGGCCTCGCGACCGACCAGGGGCAGCCGCCGTGTGCGCGCCACGCTGGCGGGTTCGGTTCCCTCGACGGGCTCGGGGCGACCCGCCCGGATGCGGTCAACCAGCTCCACGAGCGACGCCTCCGGTTCCAGTCCGAGCCGGTCACCGAGGAGCTCGCGGTACCTCCCGAACTCGGCCACCGCCGCGGACCGCTCGCCCGCCAGGGCGAGGGCCCGCAGGTGGACGCCGACAGCGGAGCCCGAAGTCGGGTCGAGGGCACGTGCCCGCTCCGCGAGGGTGCGGCCCTCGATGGTCCGGCCGCTGGCCAGGGAGGATTCGGCGGCATTCCCCAGCGCGGTGATCGACCGCCGCTGCCACTGGCCGCGCTCCGCCGTCAGCCAGTCCTCGAACGCCGAGCTGTCCGGGACGGCCAGGCCCTCGAGGAGGAGGCCCCTGACCAGTGCGGCCGCCGCCTCCCATTCGCCCGCATGCTCGTGCGCGGCAAAAGCGGTGGCGTCGAGCCGGACCGTGTCGGCCCTGAGCCGGACGGAGGTGGCGTCGGAGTCGAGTGCCTGGTCCCCCGCCGAGCGCCGGATGATCCGCAAGGCCTCGTTCAACGAATGTCGGGCCGCCGACTCCGGCTTCTCTCCCCAGAGGAGGGCGGTCAGATGCTCTCGGCTCCTCCCCTGCCGCGGGGAGAGGGCCAGGTAGGTCAGCAAGGCCAGGTTCTTCCTCCAGAGCAGTTC
>DASUFQ010000008.1:0-2781 GCA_036274515.1 Gemmatimonadales bacterium
ACCGCGGCCAGCCGGTCGCCCCGCCGGCGAATCAGGCTCCGGGTGCGCTCGGCGTCGTTGAAGGGAAGCTCGGCGTACAAGGCTCTGACCGGATCCGGTGTTCCCCGGCCCGCCCCCGTCTGGCACCAGTCGAGCCAGCCATGGTAGCCGCATCCGAGAACCTCGGCCCGTCCCGTCGTCACCCGCGCCAGGCGCACTGCTGCGGCCACCCCTTCGGCGCCGGTCTTCACGAAGCGGAT
Organism: Gemmatimonadales bacterium; assembly: GCA_036274515.1. Taxonomy (GTDB): domain Bacteria; phylum Gemmatimonadota; class Gemmatimonadetes; order Gemmatimonadales; family GWC2-71-9; genus SPDF01. The sequence goes on from DASUFQ010000008.1 coordinate 240, forward strand.
CTGCTCGATCCAGGGTATCAGCCGGCAGAGCTCGGCGGCGACCGTCTCCTCCAGCTCGGGGGCCAGCGGCCCGACCACGCCGGCATCGATGGCCGCGTGGGCCGCGGCCGCGACCGCGGGATGCCCGTAGCCCAGCGCCACCGCGCCCAGGGCCATGATGTAGTCGAGGTATTCCCTGCCCCGATCGTCCCAGACCCGGCAGCCGGCCGCGCGGGACATCCGGTGAGGGGCGTCGCCGGGATCCTCGCCGAAGAGCGCCTCCCGTCGCTTGCTGCCGGTGGACGTGAACCCCGCGACACGATCCATCAGCGCAGCTCCACGACGCCGAGCGCGGCGGGATCTTGCCGGTCGCCGCGCAGGTACACCCAGCCGCCACCTCCGCTCCAGACCAGCTGTCCGGAGCGCCGCTCCCTGCCCGGCTCCATCCGGTTCACCAGCAGGTCGAACCCGACGCTGTCGCCGCCGCGGGCCTCCCAGCCCGGAAGTGTGAGCGCCAAGGTGATGCGGTATCCCGCCTCGGTGGGCTGCCAGCGGCCCCTCACCATCTCCGGTGCGCCCGCGGCAGAACCGGCGTTCCTCACCCGCAGGCGGCCTTCGCCGCCGAGCGCGACGAGGAAGCCGTAGACCGGTGCGTCCTCGGCCGGGCGGACGTAGAGCTGTACTCCGTCGGCGTGGATGCCGTCGGGGTCGTTGTCGAAGCGGAGCGGAGGTGCGTCGTCGGGACGCACGATGACCTCCGGCTTCACCACATCGACCGCCAGATACAGCGCCTCCGAGTCCCAGAGAGCCGACGCCACCGCGGAGAACTCGTCCGGCCCGGGGTACGGCTCTTCGCTCCGGCGGTACTGGTCCTCGTAATCGAGCGCGAGCGCCTCGGCCTCCTCGAACCCGTCCGACGATCCGTCGAGGGCCGGCACCACCGCGGTGTGCCACGCCACGCCCTGAGCCACGGTCGGCCGGTTGAGGTCGAACAGCGGCTCCCGCGCAGGCAGAGCGCGGCGAATTCCCTTGAGTCGCACCGTGCTTTCGCCGCCGGACACTTCCCATCCCTCCGCCGCGGCGAGATGCCGCTCGGTCCCGGTGGCGGTCTCGACCTCCACCAGCTCCCCCTCGACCCGGAGTCCGCGGACGGCGGGCTCGGCCGACCGGGAGAGCTCGACCACCGTGGTCACCCGGGCCGCTCGGCCGTACGTCCGGACGACGAAGAACGGCACCGGCGCGGTGGATCCGGGCAGCCCGGGGCCTCGAGCCCGGAGCAGGTCGCCCGCGACATCCAGGTGCAGCGTCAGCACGCTTCCGTCGCCGGCCCGCGCGCGGAGGCGCAGTGGCCCGGCTGCCGCCGGCTCGTAGCGTTCTACTTCCGTCGCGAACTCGTCGTCCAGGCTGTCGGGCACCCAGCGTCCGCCGCCAGGGAGCTCCACCTCGCCCTGCAGGTGCCAGGGCAGCTCGAGGCGGTGGTCGTCGGGAGCGGCCAGCTCCACCATGTCCACCAGGTAACGCGGACCGGCAACCAGCGTGCGGGCCAGCGGACCATAGCTCCCCCGGGTCCAGGCCCATCGGCTCGCCTCATCGAAGGCGGTGCACTCGGCGTCGCCCGGCGGCTGCGAGCGTCCGTCCAGGCGAGGGGCGTTGTGTGCGAGGGTGGAGCGGTACCAGAAGAGATCGCGCGTGACGTACGACCCGGTGCCCGGATCGGGCAGCCAGTGGTGGCCACCGGCGTGAAGTGTGAGGTGCAGGCGATCCGGGTGTCCGTGGCCGCCGCCGTAGGCGCCGCACTCGATCGAGGCGTAGCGGTCGCCCTGCCGAAGGATGGCGAGCCCCTGGCGCTCCAGGAGCGTGTTGCCGGGAGACCAGGCCACGCCGCCGTGGGGGCGCTCGGGCGCCATCTCCAGCAGCGCCCACCAGGAGAGATCGGCCCGGGTACGCGTACCAGTGGGCCGAGGACGCCCCGCCTCGTGCAGGTACGAATCGAACTGCCCGGCCTCCGGTGCCGGCGCCTGATACAGCGCGTCGAGCCAGGGCCACAGATCGCCGGCTGTTTGGCCCAGCCGCGCGAGGCCGACCTCCCAGAGCTCGAGGTACATGGGCTGGGCCAGTGAGACGCCGTAGCGCGAATCCTTCCGGGCCGGAAAGGTGCGGTCGGGCAGCGCGGTGAGCGCCGGGGCGCGCAGCGCCGCCGCCAAACGCCCGGCGAGCCTCGAGTCCGCCGTGAGGTCCACCCCCGCCTCGCGGGCCCAGCCCATCGCCAGCAGCTCGCCGCGCAGGGCGAAGAGGTGATAGTTCTCGCCCTCGAACCACATCCCGTCGTCGCCGAAACCGCGGAGGAGATGCGCGATGATGCCGGTGGGCCCCTCCATCACGCGGGTCGCGAGCTCCTCGTCCTCGAACCAGACCGCGACCGCGGCGAGGGCGGCGTTGTGCCAGGTCTGCCGGTTGGAGAATCCTTCGTCGAACTCGCCGATCAGATTCGCGGCCTCGTCGGCCACCCCGCTCACCGCGTCGGCCAGGACCGAATCCAGCCGGCCGCTTTCCCGCAGTATGA
>DASUFQ010000009.1:0-25156 GCA_036274515.1 Gemmatimonadales bacterium
CCCCTCCTGGCGGTAGCTGTTGAGCGCCAGCGTGTAGCTCTCCGACGGCACGACGTCGCGCCCCTTGACCTTGAGCCCCTGCACCCGGCTCCCCACCGGTTGCGACAGGTCGATGGTGTAGTCGGCGCCGGACACGATGTCGAAGTTGTACCCGGGGATCGAGGGGTTGGTGCCGACCTTGCCCGCCGGGTCGACGGTATAGTACTGCGCGCTCTGCTCCAGGTACGCCTGCAGCTGGGTCCCGGTGATCCGGATGGCGCGGAGCGTGTTCTCGTAGGGGTAGATCCCCGCCACGTCCGCCAGGCGGATCTCGCCGCCGGGAAGCCCCGCCCGGGTGTCGAACGCCGCCGTCGAGGCGAGGTCGGTGCCCGCCCGCTGTCGCTGCACCTCGTTGATCCACGTGGTGAGGGGCACCGCCTCCACCCGCGCGTCGGTGCCCGGCATCGGGCCGGCCGACGCGGCGATCGGCGTCGAGGCCCAGATCCGCACCTCCCCCTGCGCCTCGGTCACCCGGCGGAACCGGCCCGGGGGTGGGTCGATGCCCGCCAGGTCGATCTGGTCGCCCCGGACCCGCGCCACCCGCCATCCGGCTCCCTCGCGCACCAGGTCCACGTGCGCCACCGCGAGCGTCTGGGCGTAGGGCTTCGGCTGGATGAAATGCACCCCGTTCAGCACGGAGTCGCGCATCTGCCGGTGCGAGTGGCCGACCACGACGAGGTCGGGCCGCACCGCTCCGCCCGCCAGCGAGGCCGCCACGTTCTCCGGGCCCACCCCGAGGGAGTCGTAGGAACTCCCGCCATCCATTCCGCTGTGCACCAGGGCGATGACGAAGTCCGATTCGGCACGGAGGCGCGCCAATTCCGCCGGCGCGGTGGATCCGATGCGCCGGACCTCGACCTGGCCCCGGACGATGTTCCGGTCCCAGAGCATGACGCCGGGCGTGGTGAACCCGGTGATCCCGACCCGCACCCCGCGGCGGGGAATCACCGTCTGGCGGGCGAACATCGGGTCGCCCGAGGGCTCCGTCGTGATGTTGGCGCTTACCACCCGGAACGACGCCCGGCGCAGCGCGTCGCGCAGCGCCGTCACCCCGAAGTTGAAGTCGTGGTTGCCGGGGGTCGTGGCGTCGTACCCCAGCTGGTTCATCACGTCGACGATCGGGTTCGGGTCCCGCGGGGCCACCTGCGCGAAATAGGCGGCGAAGGGATCGCCCTGCAGCAGGTCTCCGGCGTCCACAAGGATGACCTGGTCGGGATAGGCCGCCCGGAGCGAGTCGATCGGGCGCGCGGCCCGCACCAGCCCCCCACCCCACGGGCGATCGTTCACGTAGTCCCAGCCCGTCGCCCGTCCGTGGACGTCGGTGGTGGCCACGATGACGAGGTGCGCGGAGTCCTGGACGATGGGCGACAGCGGGGCGAGGAGCAGGAGGGAAAGCAGCATCGCCAAATATCCGTCCGGGCCCGCGGGTTTGGCAATGTTTTCGACTGCACCCTTGCGCCGGAGGGAGGTCGGGGATATTCGTTTACGCGCATATGCCCCCCGCGCCGTCCACCACGGAGATCCTCGTGGCGCTCGCCGAGCCGACCCGGCTCCGGATCCTGAACTGCCTCGCCGCGGCTCCCCTCTTCGTATCCGACCTGCAGGCGGTCCTCGAGGTCCCCCAGCCGACCGTCTCCCGGCACCTGAAGGTGCTGAAGGAGGCCCGGCTGGTGCGGGACACGCCGATCGCGCAGTTCGTCCTCTACCGCCTGCGGCGCGAGACCGGCACGCAGGGCCGCCTCCTTTCCACTGCCCTCGACGCCCTGGCGCAGGAGGAGCAGATGCGGACCGAGCGCCACCGGGCCGCCGACCGGAGCCGGGCGAACCCCCGGGTCCGCGTCGCCACGCTCGCGGAGACCGCCTCATGACCCGCCTCCCCCTGGCCACCCGATGACCCATCGCATCCTCGTCGTCGACGACGAGCCCGACATCACGGCCCTCGTGGCCTACCACCTCGCCAAGGCGGGGTACCGGGTGTCCACCGCGGCGCGCGGGCCGGACGCCCTGAAGGCGGCCACCGACGAGCGGCCGGACATCGTCATCCTGGACCTGATGCTGCCGGGCATGTCGGGATACGACGTGCTCGCGGAACTGCGGGCCAAGGCGGAGACGCGGGACATCGGCGTCATCCTGCTCACGGCGCGGAAACAGGAAGCCGACCGGATCCGCGGGCTCACCCTCGGCGCCGACGACTACCTGACGAAGCCGTTCTCCCCCGCCGAGCTGACGCTGCGGGTGGCGGCCGTGCTCCGCCGGCTCTCGGCCCCGTCGGTGGCCCACGGCGACACCCTCACCGCCGGCGACATCGTGATCGACCGCTCCGCGCTCCGCGCGACGATCGCCGGCCGGGAGCTCGACCTGACCGCCACCGAGTACAAGCTCCTGCTGACGCTGGTGGAGCGGCGCGGCCGGGTCCAGACGAGGCCGCACCTGCTCGAGACCGTCTGGGAGGCCCAGCCCGACATCCAGACCCGCACGGTGGACATGCACGTGCAGCGCCTCCGCACCAAGCTGGGCGAGGCGGGGCACCTGATCGAGACGGTGCGCGGCTTCGGCTACCGGTTCCGCGCCAACGACCGCGGCAGCCGCACGCCGTGACCTTCACGGGGCGGGTGGTCACCGGGACGCTGCTGGTGCTCGTGGTGAGCGTGGCCGTCCTGCTCTGGACGGCCGACGTGGCGCTCCGCCGCGACCTCGAGGGCGAAGTGGCGGTCAACCTCCGGCGCGAGGCGCAGATCGTCCGCGAGGGCCTCCCGGCCGAGCCGGCGGCCGCCCAGGCGTGGATCTACCGGATCGGCCAGGAAACCGGGTACCGGATCACCCTCCTCACCCCCGACGGCACGGTCACCGGCGAGAGCGACTACGCGGAGCTTCCCCTTCCCCCCATCGAGAATCACGCCGCCCGCCCGGAGTTCCGCGCCGCCGTCGCGAACTCGCTGGGGGTGAGCAAGCGCCGCAGCGAGACGGTCGGGCGGGACCTGATGTACGTCGCCATCCCGGGCGGGCCCGGAGTGGTGCGAGTCGCGGCCGACCTGACGCACGTGGACGGGATCGTGCACCGGGCCCAGCTCGCCGTGACGGTGGCGGCGCTGCTTGCCCTGCTGATCGGAGGGCTGGTGGCGTGGATCTCGGCGGGCTCGATCACCCGCCCGCTCACCATGATCACCGAGGCCGCCCGCTCCATCGCGGCGGGGCAGGCGCCCCGGTTCCCGCACTCCGGCATCCGCGACATCGACGGGCTGGTGCAGGCGCTCCGGCAGATGCACCACGAACTGGGGCAGCGCTTCGAGCGGCTCCGCCACGAGCAGGCGGAGTCGGCGGCGATGGTGGCCGCGATGGTCGAGGGTGTCGTGGCGGCCGATGCCCGCGGTCGGATCCTCACCGCCAACCCCGCCGCCCGCCAGTTGCTCGGGTACGGCCCGCTGGAACCGCTCCCCGAATTGCAGCAGCTCTTCCGGGTCCGCGAGGCGCGGGAAATCGTCCGCCTGGTGACGGAGGGGACGCCGGTCGCGGCGCAGGAGGTGGGCCTCGACGGCAGGCGCCTCGTCGTCAGCGCCCGGCCGCTCCCGACCGGCGGTGCGATCCTGGTCCTGCACGACCAGACCGAGGTCCGCCGGCTGGAGGCGGTGCGCCGGGACTTCGTGGCGAATGTTTCCCACGAGCTGAAGACCCCGCTCACCAGCATCTCGGGTTACACGGAGACCCTGCTGGCCGACCGGCCGGACGAGAAGACCGAGCGGCAATTCCTGGAGACCATCCTGGCCAACGCCCACCGGATGCAGCGGCTGGTGGACGACCTCCTTGACCTCGCACGCATCGAGTCGGGCCGCTGGCAGCCGGAGATCACCGCGGTCGAGGTCGAGGGGGTGGCACGGGAGGTGTGGGCGGACTTTGTCGGGCGGGCCGAGGGGCTGGGCGTGCGGTTCGCCACCGCGGTGGGGGACGGGGCCGGCACGGTGCTGGCCGACCCTGAGGGACTCCGGATCGTGCTCCGCAACCTCTTCGACAACGCGCTGCGCTACACCCCGTCCGGCGGGATGGTCACCCTCCGCGGGTTGTCCGCGGAAGACGGCGTGGCGCTCCAGGTCGAGGATACCGGCAGCGGGATCCCGCGTGAGCACCTCTCCCGGGTCTTCGAGCGGTTCTACCGGGTGGACCCCTCCCGCTCCCGGATGGAGGGGGGGACCGGCCTCGGCCTTGCCATCGTGCGGCACACCGTGGAGGCACACGGAGGCCGGGTGGGGGTGGAGAGCGAGCTCGGCGCGGGTACCCGGGTCACGTGCTGGTTTCCCGGGGGGGTTCCGGGGGCCGTTACAGAGCTGTGACCTGACGCACGCATCGGCGTGACGAGCCGCTGCGTTCGTTACGCCGCGAGCCCCGAACCCCCATCGGCCTCGCCCGGCCGGGCACGACGCCCGCCGACGACCACCAGAGGGGCGCCGACCCGGGCCCCGCGCGAAAGGGTGTACATGCGTCTCACGAAGTGGCGACTGGCTGCGAGCCTCGCCGTCCTGGCCCTGGCGCTTCCGGGCGCCGCCGCTGCCCAGACCAGCTACCCGAACGTCAAGCTCGCCGGCCGGCTGCAGGTCGAGTACTACGACTTCAACACGACCGACAACGCCCTCGGCGCGCTCATCCCCTTGCCGGAGAACAGCTTCCTGATCCGCCGGGCGCGGATCGAGGCCAAGGGCAACCTGACCGAGAACATCACCTTCGTCATCCAGCCGAACTTCACCAGCGGCTCCCTGGGCGGCGCCTTCTCGATGAAGGACGCCTACCTGGACGTGGCCTTCACGAAGCCGGAGGCCAGGAACGCGCTGGTCCTCCGTGCCGGACAGTTCAAGCGGTACTTCGGTCGCTACGAGCTCACCTCGTCCAACAACCTCCCGTCGATCGAGCGCGGCGCCTACCGGGGCCTGGTCCCGGTGTCGTCGAACGACCTGGCGGTCGGGAACGGCTTCGAGGCGCATGACGTCGGCGCCGGCCTCATGTACGCGGGGCTGGGCAGCCGGCTGGCGGTGTCCGGGGCGGTGATGAACGGCGCCCTCAACACGAACAACCTCGACATCAACAATGCGAAGTCGCTCTACGGCCGCGCGACCTTTGCCATCACGAAGATGCTCGCGGTGGGCGCGTCCTACGCCAATCACGACTTCATCCGGGCGGCCATCTACGACACCATCTCGCCCGGCGTGGTCGACACGATCCCGCTCGACAGCGCCGCCACGAACAGCGCCTTCGGCCTCGACGCGCAGTGGAGCGCCCCGGGCAACGAGGGGCTGTACGTCATGGCGGACTACCTGAACGGCGAAAGCATCCTCGACAACCGGAATTCGATCTGGGGCATCCAGGTGGTCGCCGCGTACAACATCCGGATGAAGTCGCCCAGCAGCTTCCTGTATGCCATCGAGCCGGCCTTCCGGTACGACCTGGCCGAACCCAACAACCACATCATCAACGACCAGACCACGCTCATCACGGGCGGCGTCAATTTCTACCTGAGCAGCAAGGCCCAGTTCCGGCTCATGTACGAGTCGCAGAGCTTTGAGGATCCCTCGCTCAAGACCATCAGCGGCGTCCGCACGGCGCTGACCATGAATTTCTAGGGGAGTGACGTGATGAATTTCCGATCGATCGCCCTCGCGCTCGGCGCGGCCGCCCTCGTGGCGGCGCCCGCCGGCGCCCAGAGCCTGACCGGAGCGGGTGCCACCTTCCCGAATCCGATCTATACGAAGTGGTTCGACGCCTACAACAAGGCCACCGGCGTCCAGATCAACTACCAGTCCATCGGGTCCGGCGGCGGCATCCGCCAGTTCACCGAGGGCACGGTAGACTTCGGCGCCTCGGACGGCCCGATGAGCCCGGCCCAGATGGAAGCGGTCAACAACAACGTCCTGCACATCCCGACCGTCATCGGGGCGGTGGTGCTGACGTACAACCTGCCCTCGCTCGGCACGACCCAGCTGCAGCTCGACGGCGCCACGATCGCCGACATCTTCCTCGGCCGGATCACGAAGTGGAACGACGCGCGTATCGCCGCGATGAACGCCGGGGTGGCGCTCCCGAACACCGACATCATCGTGGTGCACCGGTCGGACGGCTCCGGTACCAGCTACATCTTCACCGACTACCTGACCAAGGTGTCGCGCGAGTGGAAGGACAAGGTCAACTACGCGACCTCGGTCAAGTGGCCGGTCGGGCTCGGCGGCAAGGGCAATGAAGGGGTGACGCAGCAGGTCAAGCAGCTCGAGGGCTCGATCGGCTACGTCGAGCTGATCTACGCCCTCTCGAACCAGCTCCCATACGCGAAGCTCAAGAACAGCGCGGGCAACTTCGTCGTGCCGAGCCTGGCCTCGGCGACCGCCGCCGCGGCGAGCGCGAAGTTCGCGAAGGACACCGACTTCCGGGTGTCGATCACCAACGCCCCCGGGGCCGACACCTACCCGATCTCCTCCTTCACCTGGCTCCTGGTCCACACCGACTCGAAGGACGCGGCGAAGGCGAAGCTGCTCCGGGACTTCCTGAACTGGATGGTCACCCCCGAGGCCCAGGGGATGGCGGGCCAGCTGCAGTACGCCCCCCTCCCGGCGGAGGTGGTGGCCCTCGTCAAGCCCCGGATTGCCGGGCTCAAGGCCAACGGCAAGGCCATCCCCGCCAACTAGTTCGGAGTCCTGGCGGATGCGGCGGCCGGTCCCTGTGGGGGGATCGGCCGTCGTGCTTTTCCTATTGGATGCGAATCGAGGCGGGGGGAGTGGAGACCGCGGACCCGTTGAGGAGGGCGCCCACCGCCAGCGTGCCGGGCGCGAGGGCGGTCACCACCGCGGTGTACTGGTTGCCCGAGAGGTAGCCGGCGGCGCCCACCCCGCCCAGGGACGGATCCGAGACCGTAAACGCCACGTCGAGCCCTGGGTCAGCGACGGGGTTCCCGAACGCGTCGAGGACACGCAGGACCACGGTCACGGTGTCGTTGACGCCGATGCTGTCCACGGCGGAGGTGACGGCGGACGTTGCCGGAGACGGCGCTCCCGCCACCACCGTGATCGTGGGCGCGGCGGTGCCGAGGGGCACACCGTCGATGGTGGCGCTGAGGGCCGTCGGCCCGCCGGCCAGGTGGGCAATGAAGTGCGCGAAGTAGGTCCCATCATCCGCATTCTGCACCGGCCCGAACACACCCGTGGCCCCGGCTCCGAGCGCAAATGCGACCACCGCGGGCCGGTCGCCAGTCACGAGCGGGCGTCCCGCGGCATCCCTGCCTGACAGGGTCACCAGGACGGAATCCCCCGCACTCACCGTCCCGGCGGAGAGGCTGACCGATGACGCGCTGGCGGAGATCCCGCCGGCGACGACCGCGATGGTGGGCAGGGCGGTCTTGATCGCGGTGCCGTCAATCCTCGCCAGGATCGTGTCGGGCGCGCCCGGCGCCGGCACCATCCCGGTGTAGGTCGCCGTGTAGGTCCCATCCTGGTGGTCGACCGTCGGGGCAAGCACGCCATGGCCGGCGCCTCCCACGACGCTGAACGCGACGGTGCGCCCACCCGTGGTCAGGCGGTTTCCCGCAGAATCGTGCGCCACCAGCGTGACCGTCGCGCGGGCGCCGGAGTCGATCGCGGCCCTGGACACCGTCGCCACGGAGGTCCACGGCGAGATGTCGCCCGGCACCACCGTGATCGTCACCGGGGTGGAGGTCACGCTGTCGCCGTTCACCGTCGCCCGTACCGCCACGGCGCTCCCCGCCGTCCGGCCGGTAAAGGTGGCGGTGTAGGTGCCGTCGCCGTGGTCCACCACCGGGCCGAGGACCCCGGTACTGCTGCCCCCGCTCGCGCCAAATTGCACGGTCATCGGCGAGGTCACCGGGCACCCCTGCTGGTCCCGCGCCCGCAGCGTGATCGTCGTCGTGACCCCGGAGGGGAGCGACACCTGCTGTACCGGCGAGTGCGCGGGGGTCACGTCATTGACCGAGAGGAGGGTACCGGTCAGGGAGACGGGGCCGGCGCTGCAGACGACGGTCACGGTCGCGAACCGGCTGCTGTCCATTGCGCCGTTGACGCGCGCACGGAGGGTGTCGGCGCTCCCCGGCAGCGTCGCGACGTACTGCGCCCGGTATCGGCCGTCCCCGAGGTCGGCGACCGGCCGCACGGTTCCCTCGCTCACGCCGAAGCCACCGGACCGCTCGAAGGACACGGCGTCGCCGCCGGCCAGGACCCGGTTGCCAAACTGGTCCCGGAGCGTGAGCACGATGGCGGCGGAGTCGCCGAGCTCCACGGCCTCCGGTTGCGCAACGATCCCGGATGAATCGACCGCGGCGGGGCCCGGCACCACCGTGAGGCTCGGAAGGTGGGACACGCCCGCCGAATCCAGCATCTGGATCTGGCTGCTGTCGTTGATCGTCGCCCCGACCTCCACGGCGCTGCCCGCGGTCTGGGCGGTGAACGTCGCGACGTGGGTCCCGTTGCCCTGGACGACGACCGGCCCCACCGTGCCGCCGCTGGATCCGTCGGTTCCCAGCGTGAACGTGATGGAGATTCCTGCCGACACCGTGTCGCCCGCCGCGTTGCGGACCACGGCCGTGAAGATGGCGGTCTGTCCGGCCTCGACGGCCGGGCTGCTGATCGTGACGGTGGACTGCTGCGGATTCACGGGCGGGGAAAGGATGGTGACCATCGGCATCGGCCCGCCGACCGGCTGGCCGTTCAGCGTCGCCGTGATGCCGAGCGCGCTCCCCGCCTGCGTCGCGAGGAAATCCGCCGTGTAGGAGCCGTCCCCGTGGTCGGTGGTGGAGTCGACCGTCCCCATCCCGCTTCCCGGTCCGGGCACCAGCTGGAACCGGACCATCTCCCCGCCGCTCGTCCGGGGCACGCCCGCCGAATCACGCACCTCGAGCCGGATTGTCAGCCCCGCGTTCCAGGAGATGGTGTCGGCCGAGATCGTGAGCACCGCCGAGTCCGCCGAGACCCCGCGCGCAACCGTCAGGATCGGCAGCGAGGAAGCGACCGGGGCGCCATCGACGGTGGCGCCGATGGTCAGTGGCGTGCCCCCGGCGCTCGCCGTGAACTCCGCCGTGTACCGGCCCGTGGCGTGGTCCGTCACCGGACCGATGGAGCCGCCCGCCGTCCCGCCGGTGGCGGTGAACGCCACGGTGCGTCCCCCCTGTCCGCTCGGATTCCCCGCCCCATCGCGCGTCACCAGTTCGAGGAGGGCCGTTCCTCCCACCACGACGGTGCGCGGGGACACATCCACCGTCGTGTGGATCATCGAGGTGGGCCCCGGCGTCACCCGGATCGTGGGGAGCGGCGTGGTGACCGGCTCACCGTCGATGGTGGCCCCGACCGTGGCGGCGGTGCCGGCGCCGATGCCGACGAAGGTGGCGACAAACCGCCCGTCGCCGAGGTCGGTGGTCGGACCCACCTCGCCGGTGCTCCCCCCACCCGAGACCTGGAAGGCCACGGCCCGCCCGCCCTCCTCCACCCGACGACCCGCCGCATCCCGCAGCTCGAGCATCAGGTCCGCCGCGGTCCCGGAGACCACGCTGTCACGGGACACCGTCACGACCGAGCGGGTGGGAGAACCTGCGCCGGGAGCCGGGCCTGTCGGGTCGGTCCCGCAGGACAGCGTGGCCGAGAGCGCCAGCGCCAGCACGTGGCGACCGGACAGTGGCCATGCGCGGCGCGACAGGGAGCCGGTCATCGACGCGTCACTCGCAGGTGAGGGCGAAGGTGGTCGAGGCGGAGGCGCCCGGCGCCAGTTCCACCAGGCGGGGGTTGGTGTCCGCCACGCTGCAATTGTGCGGGACGAACAGGAGCCAGACGAGATAGGTCTTCGGCAACAGGTCCGTGAAGGTCCTGGTGCCGGTCGCCGGAATCGTCCGCAACGACAGGTAGTCGTGCGCGAGGACCTTCACGAGGTAGCCGTCGGGGGTTCCCGTTCCGTTGGTGACGGTGTTGACGACCAGCTCTCCCCGCTGGGTGCCCGCGGTGGTGGCGGTGGCCGGATCGCTCATCGGCCCCTCGAGCCCCGCGCCGTTGACGGCGCTGACCCGGTAGGTGTATGCCGTCGACGCAGCCAGGCCGATGTCGGTGAACCGGGTGGTGGCGGTGGCGCCGATGAACGCCCCGTCGCGGTAGACCCGGTACGCCTGGATACCGCTTTCGGCGTCACTCGCGGGCGCCCACGCCAGGTCGATCGCCCCGGCGTCCAGCGGCACGGCCGTCAGTCCGACGGGCGCGCTCGGTGGAGTCGCGTCGGGGAAAGTCGTTGCGGTGGCGGGCAGGCTGGGCGGGCCCTCGACGCCCACGCCGTTCACGGCCGCCACCACATAGGTGTAGGAGGTGGCCGCCAGGAGCCCGATATCCGCGAAGCTCGTGGTGGTGGCGCCGCCCACCAGCGCGCCGTCGCGATAGACGTTGTAGGACTGGATCCCGCTCTCCGGATCGTCGGCGGCGGTCCAGCTCAGGGCGATCTCCGAGGCGCTCACGGCCGTGGCGACGAGGCTCGTCGGCCCGGAGGGAGGCGTCCCGTCGAGCGTGGTGCCGCTGGCTTCCTCGCTGAGCGGGCCCTCGAGCCCGTCACCGTTCACCGCCCGCACGCGGTAGGCGTACGTGGTCAGTGGCGTGAGGCCCACGTCCGCGAACGCGGGCATTCCCGTCCGCCCGACTTCCGTGCCGTCGCGGTAGACGACGTATTCCGCCACGCCGGACTCGGCGTCCGCCGCCGGGGCCCAGGTGAGTTCCATCGCCGTGCCGCTGGCCGGCGTCACCGCCAGGGCCGTGGGCGCGGTCGGGGGGGTGGCGTCCAGCGTCCGGACGGTCACGGCGGCGCTCCTGGCGCCCTCGAGGCCGGTGGGGCTCACCGCCGACACCTGGTAGGCAAACGCGGTGTAGGGGGTCAGGCCGGTGTCGTCGTACGACGCCGTGGTGCTCGAGTCGTGCAGCACGCCATCCCGGTACACCCGATACTGACCAACCGGTGTCGGCGGCGGAACCGGCGTCCAGGCGAGGTCGATACGATTGCTGTCCACGTGCGTCGGGGCGAGCCCGGTCGGTGCCGGCGGGGCGGGACAGCTCACCGACAGGACGGCCAGGGTGGAGTCCCGGCCATCCACCGTCACCTCGATGCCGCCCGCCGCGCTGCAGCTGGGTTCGACCCCGGCCAGGCGCACGAGGTGCAGGCCCGGGACGACCCCCGCAATGCCCACCGTATCGTTGACCGCCACGCGGACGGTGTCCACGGAGGCGTCGTCGTTCTCCACCAGGAGCTCGTACCCGTCGGGGTCGGATCCGGGACCCGTCGTCTGCGTGATGACCTGCAACCGCTCGACGCAACGGACCTCGAAGGCGGCGACCGCCGTGTCCCCCGGGAACACCGTCACCCCGCGGCTGAACGCCGCGACGTCGGTGCACCGGTTTGGCGCGCCGCCCAGGTCCACGGTGTACTTCCCCGGCGCACCGCTCGCGTTGTACAGCGGCACCAGCTCGCCGACCAGTGCGCTGTCCCCGGCGGGCACCGGTCCCGGCTGCACCGGCACCGAGTCGATCGGCGCGGCCGGCACCACGAGCGGCGCGAACACCACCGCCTCGGTCGCCGGGCCGACATCGGCGTCAAACGTGACGGCGTGCAGCCGGATGCGTCCCAGCGGCACGCAGGTGACGGAGAACTGGGAGGTGACCGTGTCCCCGGACGGGATCACGACCTGGTCGGTCGTGGGGAGGGCGGCCGCGCAGTTTCTCCGGGAGGGACTGAGGGTGACGTCCAGCCGGCCGGTCCCGCCGCGCAGGGGGTTGAGCGGGACGAAGTCCTCAAGCACCGTGTCGGCCGGCGCCGGCCCCCCGGGGATGCTGACGCGTTCCGCCGAGTCGGCGCGTCCGACGCCGACGGTATCGCGCCGCTGCAGGGTGACCGAGAACCGGGCCGGGGGGTTGGGGCCGCTGACCACCGTCCGGAGGCGGAGATCGCCGAGCGGAATGCAGTTGACGTCGAACGCGGTGTCCGCCGGCGCCCCGCCGATCGCGATGAAGCTGCCGGAACTGATGGCGACCGACGCGGGGTTGGTGTCGCTGACGAAGCAGTTGCCCGCCACGTCCCGGAGCTCCAGCCGGTGCGGGAAGCCGGTCCCGGATCGCACGTCGGCGAGCGTGACCGAATCGCTAACGCCGATGGCGGTATCGCGGTTCGAGGTGGAGAGGTTCCGGAGCCCCAGGAGCGGGAGGGCGTCCGTGAACGCGGGCCGCAGCCGCACCGCATAGCCCGTCGGGAGGTCCTCGCCGGTGGTGCGCGTCCGGACCGTGAGCGGGCCGTCACTGAAGTTGCGGATGAGCTCTTTCGGCTTCACCAGCGGGATCTTGAACCCGATCGTCGCCAGGTCCTTGCGCCCGAGGATCGACAGCTTGGCGCCCATGTTCAGGTCGAGTCCCAGCGCAATGTTCAGGAGCCAATCGAGCCCCGTCTGGTCACCGTCGGCGAAGGTGGCGGCGACCGCGGCCTTGGCCTCGGCGTACGGCTCCAGGTTGACGAACGGTCCCGCCACCCCGTAGAACTGCAGGCTCAGCTCGGGGACCACCGCGATCTTCACCGCCGCCGTGCCCTCCACGCTCTGGAAGGTCGGCGCCGTCGCCTCCAGGAAGGGGACGGCCCCCGCGACCGGGTTCCACCCGCCCCCGCTGGTCCACCGCAGGCCGTTGTTGAGGTGCAGCCCGGTGCGGAAGCTGCCGGTGAAGACGGCGCTGGCCGTCACGGCCGGCGTGATTTCCAGCCCGATCTTCTTGGTGAAGATGATGAGGACCGGCATCGGCCCGATGAAACCGGCGTAGGGACGCTGCTGGATGACGAAGTTCTTCGATTCCTTGGCGAGCTTCTCCGTGACGTTCTTGCTGCCGGCCAGGCTGACCTTCAATTCGTACTCGTCGATGAGCAGCCCGAGGTCGCCGGTGAAGATGCTGTGGAACTGGCGGAGCTGGAACCCGGTGACCTGCGCCCCGACCGAGGACTTCGGGACGTACCCGATCGTCCCCTCCTTGATGGTGAACTCCAGCGTCCCGGCCACGTCGCCCCCGATCTTGAGCGAGATCGCGAGGCCGTTCATCGAGCAGCATCCGCCGGCGGCGGTGACCCCGGCGCCCGGCGCCAGGTAGGTGGTCTTCCACGGCCCCAGCCACCGACCGCCGCCGGGCTGCGGGTCCCCGGTCGGCGCATCGGTGTCCACCGTGGTCTCGAATCCACCGTCGCGGACCGCTTCCTCGACGTAGGCGACGCTCGTTTCGAGGGTCAGGAGATCGCCCGCCAGCACGCTGCTCTGGACCCGGCGGAGGTACCCGGCACCCTGCGCCCCCACGATGATGTCGCCGACCTTGATGACCGGGGGCGGGCCGCGGAGCACCCGGAACACATAGCGGCCGGTCGAGTCGTCCCGCGAGACGACCGTCACCGCCGTCGAGTCCAGGATCTTCGTGCATTCGCAGAGGGCAATCTCCTGGACCGTCAGGTCCACGCTGCCGCGCTTGCCGCCGGCGGCGGCGGTGATGGTCGTGGCGCCGATCGAATCGGCGGTCACGAGGCCATCCCCGTCCACCCGGGCCACGGCAGGAGTGCTGCTCGTCCAGGTGACCGGCTCGGCGGGGAGGACGTGGCCGGCGGAGTCGATCACCTGCGCCACGAACCTGACCGTGTCGCCGGGGGCGGCGAACTGGCTCGTGGCCGTGACCACGACCGAGGAAATCCGGTCTTGTGGCCCCGGGCCCGTTGCCGAGTCCGACGTGCACCCGAGCACCCCCCCTGCCGTGAGCAGGAGGAGTGTCGTCGTCGAGCGCGGGGGGAACGGGAGACACCGATTTTTCACGGAACCCCTGGGGAAATGCGATACCTATCAGGCCGGCCGCTGACGGCCGTACCCGCTGCGAAGAGCCCTCGCTCACGGTGGAGTTCGCGAACCTGTGGCCCGGCAATGGGTTCCGCAAGTGCCGGGGAAGCATCCGCCCCCCGCTCCGGGCCCGGTGCGGGGCCTCTCTCATGGGGGGAGAGCCCGTTCCCCGTGACTCGTTCGTTACAATTCCGTGACCGTCCCCCTACCGACCGCCGGTAGGTTCCCGCCCTATGCCTGCCCTGTCAGAGACCAGCGCCACGACACCGACCCTGGCCGGGGGCCGGATCGGCGACCGGGTGTTCAAGGGCGTCCTGACCCTGGCGGCCCTGGCGGTTCCGGTGCTGCTCGGATTCCTGGTCTGGGAGCTCTGGTCCGGCTCCCGCCTCGCGATCGGCGAGTTCGGGTTCGGGTTCCTGACCTCCTCCGAATGGGACCCGGTGGAAGGCCGCTTTGGCGCCCTCCCCCTGATTTTCGGCACCGTCGTGTCCTCCGCGCTGGCGTTGCTGATCGCCGTGCCGCTGTCGCTCGGCGTGGCCATCTTCCTGACCGAGTTCGCCCCGATGCGCCTCCGCGGCCCGGTGGCCTTCCTGATCGAGCTGCTGGCGGCCATCCCGAGCGTGGTGTATGGCCTGTGGGGCATCTTCGTGATGATCCCCTTCCTCCGCGCCACCGTCTTTCCGTTCCTCAAGGACACCCTCGGCTTCCTGCCGTTCTTCCAGGGCCCGATCTACGGCCCGGGGATGCTGTCGGCCGCCGTCATCCTGGCCATCATGGTCATGCCGTACATCATGTCGGTGGCCCGGGAGGTCCTCCTCGCCGTGCCGAACACCCAGCGCGAGGCGGCGCTGGCGCTCGGCGCCACCCGGTGGGAGGCGCTGACCGGCGCCGTCCTCCCCTACGCGCGCTCCGGCATCATCGGCGCGATCATCCTCGGGCTCGGCCGGGCGCTCGGGGAGACGATGGCCGTCACGATGGTCATCGGGAACCGGCACGAAATTGCGGCCTCCCTCTTTGCGCCCGGCTACACGATGGCCGCCGCGATCGCGAACGAGTTTGCCGAGGCGGTGGAGAACATCCACCTCTCCGCCCTCTCGTATGTCGCGCTCACGCTGTTCGTGGTGACGATCCTGATCAACGCCGCGGCCCGGCTCCTGATCTGGCGGGTGGCGCAGGGCGGCGGCGGACGGTCGGCGTGAACCGGGCCACCCTGCGACGGGCGCGCAGCCGGTTCATGGTCGGGCTCATGGCGCTCGCCGTGCTCGTGGCGGTGCTGCCGCTGCTCCTCATCCTCGGCACGCTCGCGGCCAAGGGCGCCTCCAGCCTGAACCTGGCATTCTTCACGAAGATGCCGGTGCCGGCGGGCGAGACCGGGGGCGGCGTGCTGCACGCCATTGTCGGCACGCTCATGATCGTCGGCACCGCGTGCCTGATCGGCCTTCCCCTCGGCATCGGCGGGGGGATCTACTGCGCGGAATACCCCGGGTCGAAGCTCGCGACCGCCACCCGCTTCGTGTCGGATGTGCTCAACGGCACCCCGTCCATCGTGGTGGGCGTCTTCGCCTGGACCTGGATCGTGGCCACCCAGAAGCACTTCTCGGCGCTGGCGGGGAGCGCCGCGCTGGCCATGCTCATGATCCCGATGGTCACCCGGACCACCGAGGAGATGATCAAGCTGGTGCCGCATTCGCTCCGGGAGGCGGCGCTCGCGCTCGGATACTCGCGCTGGCGGACCAGCCTGACGGTGGTGGTGCGGACCACCCTGCCGGGGATCGTGACGGGGAGCCTGCTGGCGGTGGCGCGAGTGGCGGGGGAAACGGCGCCCCTGCTCTTCACCGCGCTCGGCAGCCAGTACCTCTCGTTCAACCTCGACCAGCCGATGGCCGCGCTCCCCCTCGTCGTGTTCACCTACGCGACCGGCCCCTACGAGGAGTGGCACCAGCTGGCCTGGGCCACGGCGCTGGTGCTCATCCTGGTGGTGCTGGTCCTCAGCATCGCCGCCCGGCTGGCGACGCGCCGGAGGTTCACCCAGAATGGGTGAGGTGAGCGCGCGGATCGCGACCGAACGGCTGAGCGCCATGTACGGCAAGACGAC
Organism: Gemmatimonadales bacterium; assembly: GCA_036274515.1. Classification (GTDB taxonomy): domain Bacteria; phylum Gemmatimonadota; class Gemmatimonadetes; order Gemmatimonadales; family GWC2-71-9; genus SPDF01. The sequence goes on from DASUFQ010000009.1 coordinate 15,984, forward strand.
GGCGGTCAAGGACGTGTCGCTGGCGTTCACGGCGAACCGGGTACATGCGCTCATCGGCCCGTCGGGCTGCGGCAAGTCCACCTTCCTCCGGTCGCTCAACCGCATGCACGAGCTGACGCCCGGGGGCTGGATCACCGGCCGCGTCCTGCTCGAGGGGAAGGACGTCTACGCCGGCAGCGTCAACCCGATGCAGCTCCGGCGGCGGGTGGGGATGGTGTTCCAGAAGCCGACCCCCTTCCCGACGATGTCCATCTTCGACAACGTGGCAGCGGGGCTCCGGGTGGGGCAGCGGCGCTCCCGGGCGGAGCTGACGGAAACGGTGGAGCAGGCGCTCCGGGGCGCGGCCCTCTGGGAGGAAGTGAAGGACCGGCTCGGGACCAGCGCCATGGCGCTCTCCGGCGGCCAGCAGCAGCGGCTCTGCGTGGCGCGCACCATCGCACCCACCCCGGATGTCGTCCTGCTCGACGAGCCGACCGCCTCGCTCGACCCGCAGGGCACCCAGCGGATCGAGGAGCTGCTGTTCACGCTCAAGGAGTCGTTCACCATCATTATCGTCACCCACAACATGCAGCAGGCCGCCCGGGTGTCGGACACGACCACCTTCTTCTACCTGGGCGGCATGGTGGAAACCGGCGCGACGCGGCAGCTGTTCACGTCGCCGGCCCGCGAGGAAACCGAAGCGTACATCACCGGGCGGTTCGGATGACCGCCACACGCCCCGGACGGACGGCCATGCCGCATGCTCACAGCCTCAAGCCGACCCTCGCCCAGCGCCCGGCGCAGGGGGCGGCGCACCGCGGCGGGGCGCCCGTCGTGGAGGCGCGGGACTTCCGCTTCTCCTACGGCTCCCTCGAGGTCCTCAAGGGGATCTCTCTCGGCGTCGCGCGCCATGCCGTGACCGCCATCATCGGCCCCTCGGGGTGCGGCAAGTCCACTTTCCTCCGGGCCGTCAACCGGATGCACGAGCTGCTGCCCGGCGTGTCCCACGCGGGCGACCTGCTGCTCGACGGGCAGTCGATCTACGGCGCCGGCCGGGATCTCGTCGACCTCCGGCGCCGGATCGGCATGGTGTTCCAGCGGCCCAACCCGTTCCCCAAGTCCGTCTTCGACAACGTGGCGTACGGCCCGACGGTCAACCGGCTGACGCCGGCGCGCGACATCCCGGAGCTGGTGGAGCGCTGCCTGCGGCGGGCGGCGCTCTGGGACGAGGTGAAGGACCGGCTGCACGAGCCGGGCACCGGCCTGTCGGGCGGCCAGCAGCAGCGGCTCTGCATTGCGCGCGCGCTGGCAAACGCCCCGGAGGTCCTGCTGATGGACGAGCCCTGCTCCGCGCTCGACCCGGTGGCGACCCAGAAGGTCGAGGAGCTCATCTTCGACCTCAAGGAGCATTACACCATCGCCATCGTGACGCACAACATGCAGCAGGCCGCGCGGGTGTCGGACTACACCGGCTTCTTCGACCGCGGCGAGCTGGTCGAGTTCGGCGACACCGAGCAGATTTTCACCGCCCCGGCGCACGAGCGCACCGAGGCGTACATCACCGGGAGATTCGGATGACCGAAGCCCATCGGCACTTTCATGACGACCTCAGCCAGGTCAAGATCCGCCTCCTGACGATGTCGGGCGAGGCGGAGGCCGCCCTCGGGCTGGCGGTGGACGCCCTCCTCGAGCGCGACGGCGCCAAGGCCCGGGCGGTCATCAGCGGCGACCGCGTGATCGACCAGATGGAGGTCGAGCTGGAGGAGATGTGCATCAACCTCCTCGCGCTGCAGCAGCCCATGGCCCGCGACCTCCGGATGCTGACCTCGGCGCTCAAGATCGCCAACGACCTCGAGCGGGTCGGCGACCACGCCGTCAACATCGCCGAGTCGGCCCAGCGGCTCGCCGACCAGCGCGCCATCGCCCCCGAGCCCGAGATCGTCGAGATGGCGCGCCTCGCGCGCGACATGCTCTCCGACGCGCTGGAGGCGTTCATCCGGGGCGACGCCCAGGCGGGCCGGGAGGTCTGCCGCCGGGACGACAAGGTGGACGTCCTGCACGAATCGGTGTTCCGGATCCTCCTGACCCACATGATGGAGGACCCGCACACCATCGGCTCCGGCATGGAGCTCTTCCTCGTCAGCCGGAACCTCGAGCGGGTGGCCGACCTCGCCACCAACATCGGCGAGGACGTCGTCTTCCTGGTCGAGGGGAAGTCGATCAAGCACCACGCGGAGGACCGGGGCGACACCGCCTGGCCGGCGGGAGCCCCGGCACGGTGACGCGCCCGGGTCCGGGCGCGCCGGCTCGGCTCGCGGCGATCGACGTCGGCTCGAACTCGATCCGGCTCCTGATCGCCCAGTACGACCCGGTCACGGGGCTGGCGCCGATCGACGAGATCAAGGCCCAGCCCCGCCTGGCGCAAGGGCTGGCCGCCACCGGCGCGCTCGCCCCCGAGGCGATGGACCGGGCGCTCGAGGCGCTCCGCCGGATGGCGGACGTCTGCACGCGGCGCGGCGCCACCCAGGTGGCCGCGGTGGCCACCGCGGCGGTCCGCGAGGCGAAGAACGGCGCCGCCTTCGTCCGCCGCGTCCGCGAGGAGCTCGACCTCCCGTTGCAGGTCATCTCCACGGAACGGGAAGCCCAGCTCTCGTACCTCTCGGTCCGGCACCACTTCCGTCTCGACGACACCAAGGCGCTCATCGCCGACATCGGCGGAGGCAGCCTCGAGCTGGTGGGGGCCGTCAACGGCCTCGTGGAACTGAGCCGGTCGCTGCCGTACGGCGCGGTGCGCCTGACGGAGCAGCACCTGCCTGGCCGGCGCGCGGCCCACCGCGAGGTCGCGGCGCTCCGCAAGCAGCTCGACAAGCGGCTGACCCGCCAGCTCCCCAAGCGGGCCTGGACCGGCGCGCGCATCATCGGCTCCGGGGGGACCTTCACCAACCTCGGCCGGATGGCGGTGGCGCGCCGCGGCGGCGACCCGACCGAGCCGGTCCACGGCATCGACGTGTCGGTGGCCGAGCTGGAGCACCTCCTCGAGTGGCTCGCCACGCGGAGCGCCGCGCAGCGACGCGACGTGCCGGGGCTCAATCCGGAGCGTGCCGACATCATCCTCGCCGGCCTCGCCGTCGTGGCCTCGCTCCTGCGCCGGCTCGACGCCGGCGGCGTGACGGTCAGCGCCTACGGCCTCCGCGAGGGGCTGCTCTGGGAAATGGTGGGCGCCGGCGCGGCGGCCACCCCGCCGGTCGACCCGATGCGGCTGGTCCGGGAGTTCGCGGACCGCTGCCGCACCGACCGCCGCCACGTCGAGCAGGTCCGGCTCCTCGCGCTGTCGCTCTTCGACCAGATCGGCGAGGCCATCGGCTGCACCGCGGCGGAACGGCACATCCTGGAGGCCGCCAGCCTCCTGCACGACGTCGGCCAGCTCGTCAGCTACAAGAGCCACCACCGGCACAGCTACCAGCTGATCATGCACGCCGACCGGATCGGCCTCGGCGCGCGGGATCGCGCGCTCGTGGCGCTGGTCAGCCGGTACCACCGGCGCCGGGGCCCCAAGAAGTCGGACGCGCCGTTCGCGGCCCTTGCGGCCGACGACCAGGCGCTGGTCCGACGGGTGGCGGGGCTGCTGCGGGTGGCCGACGGGCTGGACCGCGGCCATACGGCGGTGGTCGACCAGGTCACGGCGGAGCTGACAAGGAAGAAACTGGTCCTGCGGATCGCGCCGCGGCGGGCGGGGGCCAACATGGAGCTCGAGTGCTGGGCCGCGCGGCGGAAGTCAGACGTGCTGCAGAAGATCGTAGGGAAGAAGCTCACCATCACCGCGTCGCTCGCCCCGGCCGGCCGGCAAGGCGCCAAGGCGCCGAAGCGGGCTAGTCGCCGTACGGCACCCAGACGTTCTTGACCTGCGTGGCGTGGCGGAGGAACCGCTCGCCCTCCCCTTCCAGCGAATCGTCCCAGCGCAGCCCACTCCCGGGGTGCACCCAGGTCTGCTTCAGGTTTCCCGCCGAGAGCCGCTCCACCTCCGCCCCACCCTCGGCCGTCCCCCAGTACCACATCCCCGCCACGTCGTCGTGGGCGGCCAGCACAGGAGCCAGGGTGTCCGGGGCGCCGGTCACGATATTGAGCACCCCGCCGGGCAGGTCGGAGGTGTCGAGGACCTGGTAGAGGTCGGTGGCGAGGAGCGGCCAGCGGGCGGACGGAACCGCCACGACGGTATTGCCCATCGCGATCGGGGGAAGGACGGTGGAGAGGAATCCGAGGAGCGGCCACTCCTCCGGGCAGATGACGGCCATGACGCCCAGCGGCTCGGGCATGGCCAGCGTGATGCTCCGGATCGGGGCGCTGTGCACCCGTCCGTCCCACTTGTCGGCCCAGGCCGCGTAACTGAAGAGCCGCGACAGTGACCCCTCGACCTCCTCGCGCGCCTGTTTCCTCGACCGGCCGGTGAGTCCGACGAGCCGCTCCTCGCACTCCGTCCGCCGGGCCGCGAGGTTCTCCGCGACGTAGTAGAGGACCTGCGCCCGCTGGTGCGCCGTGACGCGTCCCCACCCGCGCGCGGCGTGCGCCGCCTCGACGGCGTTCCGGATGTCCTTCCGGTTCCCCTCCCCCACCTCGCCGGCGACGGCGCCGGAGGCGTCATGGACCGGGATGCTGTACCCCGAGTCGGGGCGCACCTGCGCGCCGCCGATGTACAGCTTGGGGGTGCGGTCGATCGGTGGGGCCGTCGGGCCGGCGGGCCGACGGGCAGACGCGGGCGCATATGAAGCGACGGTCCCTCTGCCCGTCCTGCCGCCTGTCCGTCCCTCCCTCACATACTCCCACAGCCCCTCCTTCCCTCCCTCGCGCCCGAACCCGCTCTCCCGGTACCCGCCGAAGCCCGCCGCCGCGTCGAACACGTTCGTGCAGTTGATCCAGACCGAGCCCGCCTTGATCTTCGGCGCCACGTCGAGCGCCAGGTTGATGTTCTCGCTCCAGACGCTTGCCGCCAGGCCGTAGCGGGTGTTGTTGGCCAGCTCCACCGCCTCGGCCGGGGTCCGGAAGCTCATCATCACCACCACCGGCCCGAAGATCTCGACCTGGGCAATCGTGGACGCCGGCGCCACGTCGGTGAAGAGGGTCGGCGGATAGAAGTACCCCTCCGTGGGGCAGCTCCAGGACGGCTGCCACCGGCGTGCCCCCTCGTCCTCGCCCTTCTGGACCAGTTCGCGGATCCGCTCGAGCTGCACCGGCGCGATGATGGCGCCGATGTCCACCGCCTTGTCCAGCGGGCTGCCGACCCGGAGCGTTTCCATCCGTGCCTTGAGCCGGTCCTCCAGGGCAGCGGCGATCCCTTCCTGCGCCAGGATGCGGGAGCCGGCGCAGCATACCTGCCCCTGGTTGAACCAGATCGCGTCCACCACGCCCTCGATCACGCTGTCGAGGTCGGCGTCGTCGAAGACCACGAACGGCGACTTCCCGCCAAGCTCGAGCGAGAGCTTCTTGCCCGACCCGGCGGTGGCGACCCGGATCTGGCGGCCCACGTCAGTGGAACCGGTGAAGGCGATCTTGTCCACTCCGGGATGCGCCACGAGGGCGGCGCCGGTGCGCCCGTCGCCGGTGATGATGTTGACCACGCCGGGAGGAAGGCCCGCCTCGGCCGACAATTCCGCGAAGAGCAGCGCGGTGAGCGGCGTGAATTCCGCCGGCTTGAGCACCACCGTATTTCCCGTGGCCAGCGCGGGCGCGATCTTCCAGGCGAGCATCAGCAGGGGGAAGTTCCAGGGGATGATCTGGCCCGCGACCCCCACCGGAAGGGCGCCGGGCATTTCCCGGTCCAGCAGCTGGGCCCAGCCGGAGTGGTGGTAGAAGTGACGCGCCACGAGCGGGATGTCGATGTCCCGCGACTCCCGGATCGGCTTCCCGTTGTCGAGCGACTCAACCACCGAGAGCAGCCGGGCGTTCCGCTGCACCGCACGCGCCAGCGCATAGAGGTGCCGCGCCCGGCCGTGCCCGCCCAGGGCCCACCACCCCGCCTGCGCCGCGCGCGCCGCGGCCACCGCCCGGTCCACGTCGGCGTCGGTGGCCTGCGTCACCGCCGCGAGGGGCGCGCCGGTGCCAGGGTTGACCGTTTCGAATGTCTCCCCGGGCGCGGTCCACTCGCCGCCGATGTGGAGGCCGAACCGGCGGCGGTGCCGGTCGAGCCATTCCTCGGCGGGCAGAACGGACTCGGGGGCGGGGCCGTAGGCCATCGAGGCAAAGATTTCCGGAATGGATGCCATGCAGGGATCCTTGTGTCGGTCCGCGGCCGTCAGGGCATCGGATGGCGGTGCGCAGCCGAGTAGCGCCCCGTCACGAAGAACTCGAGCTGTCGCTCGATGTCGGTGAGGAGCCCGCTGGCCCCGAACCGGAAGAGGTCGGACCGGAGCCAGGGCATGCCGAGCTCATCCTTCATCATGGCCAGCCAGTCGATCGCGTCCTTGGCGGTGCGGATGCCGCCGGCGGGCTTGAAGCCGACCTGGACGCCGGTTCGCCCCTCGTACTCCCGAATGGCCCGGACCATGACCAGGCCGACGGGGAGCGTGGCGTTGACCGGCTCCTTGCCGGTGGAGGTCTTGATGAAGTCGGCGCCGGCCATCATGGCCACCAGGCTGGCGCGCGCCACGTTGCGCAGGGTGCCGAGCTCGCCGGTGCCCAGGATGACCTTGATGTGCGCGTCGCCGCAGGCCGCCCGGAAGGTGCGCACTTCCTCGTACAGCGCCGGCCAGTCGCCGGCCAGGACGTGCCCTCGCGTGATGACCACGTCGATCTCGTCCGCCCCCGCCTCGACGGAGGCGCGGATCTCGTCCACCCGCTGCGCCAGTGGACTGAGGCCGGCGGGAAACCCCGTCGAGACCGCCGCCACCGGGATCCCGGTGCCGGCGAGCGCCTCGACGGCGGCAGGCACCAGCCCGTGGTACACGCACACCGCCGCCACCCGGATGCCGAGGCGTTCGGCGCCGAGCGCCTCGAGGAGGTCTTCGCGCACGGGCGCGCGCGCCTTGGCACAGAGCCGCCGGACCCGCGCGGGGGTGTCGTCACCCTGGAGGGTGGTCAGGTCCATGAGGGTGATGGCGCGGAGCAGCCACGCCGCCTGGTATTCCTTCTTGACGGTGCGCCGCTTCGGGATCGTGGCCGCCCGCCGCTCGATGGCGCTCCGGTTGGCGCGCACCCCGCGCACCCACGACAGGTCCAGCGGCATCCCGGGATTCCGTGGGTGCACGGCGATCGGCAAGTCGGACGGCAGGGAGCCGGATCGTGAGGGGCTGGACGGCATGGGGCTCCAGGAGAGGATGCGGCGGCGACGCGCCGGGTCCCGGGTACCTCGGAAGCCCGTAATATAGGTCATCCCGGGGCGCCCGGCGCCCCGGGGGTCGTCGCGCGCGACGGCCCATTGCACAACGTCCGGCCCGACATAGGTTCCCCTTTGCCTCCGTGCGACCTCGAACCCGGACCCACCACACCCCGTCCCCGTTTCCGAGGCCCATGGTCCGCCTCGTTTCGCGCAGCGTGTGCGCGCCCGGTACCGCTGAGGGGGGACCCCATGACGCCCGTGACCGAAACCCAGGCCGACAAGCGCACCAGCCGCAAGCCGACCGACGATGAAGTGGATGTCTACGGCCTGACCCACACCGGCTCGGTCCGCAACGCCAACCAGGATCACTTCCTGATTTGTTCACTGCGGCGCCAGGTGGAAATCCACCGGACCAGCCTGCCGGAGGGGAGTCGGTGGCCCGCCACCGAGCGGCTGGCGTTCCTGGCGATGGTCGCGGACGGCGTGGGGTCGAGCTCCCATGGCGAGGAGGCCAGCCGGCTGGCGGTCGAGGGAATCACCGAGTACGTCGCCCAGAGCATGAAGGCGTACTACACCTCCGACGCCACCGGCGACCAGGCGTTCGCGAGCGCGCTCGAGGAAGCGGCCATGCAGGTGCACGCCCGGGTCGTGGAACAGGCCAAGGCCGATGCCAGCGGCCGCAACATGGCCACGACCCTGACCCTCTTCCTCGGGGTGTGGCCGCGGGCCTACCTCCTGCAGCTGGGCGACAGCCGCTGCTACCTCTTCCGCGACGACATCCTGACCCAGATCACCCGGGACCAGACCATGGCCCAGGAGCTGGTGGACCAGGGGGTGCTGACGCGCACCGAGGCGCCCCGCACCCGCTGGGCCCACGTGCTCTCCAGCGCCATCGGCGGGCACCAGACCGCCCCGGTCGTGACCCAGGTGGAGAGCGTCTGGAACCAGGTGATCCTGCTGTGCAGCGACGGCCTCACGAAGCACGTCTCCGATGACAGGATCGCCGAGCGCCTGAGGACGATGACATCAGCACAGCAGGTGTCGGAGCAGCTGCTCGCGGACGCCCTGGAAGACGGCGGCACCGACAATGTGACCATCGTGGTCGGGCGGGCGGTCCAGCGACACGGCCCCTGACCACCGGCGGCACCACACGACGATCGATCACCCTGACCCACTCACATTTGCGACAGGTCCATGCCCAACATCGCCTCGTTCCATCCCCAGATCGTGCACTTCATCGTCGTCCTCGGCTTCGTCGGGGTGGGTTTCCGGATCCTGTCGCTGGTCGTCAAGCTCGAATGGATCCGGCCGGTGGCCACGCTGGCCCTGCTCGCCGCGGCGGTAGCCGGCGTGCTGGCCGTCAAGTCGGGGAGCGAGGCGCATCGCCCCGCCGAAAACATCCCCGGCGCCCGCGAGGCGGTCCAGGAGCACGAAGAGCTGGGCGAGCGGACGCGCAACATCTTCCTGGTCGTGGCCGGCTTCGAACTTCTCGCCCTGGCGATGGCCGGTCGCGAGAAGGTCCGCCGGCTGGCCCTCGTGGGGTCGGCGCTGACCGGGGTGGTGGCCGCCTACTTCCTGTTTGAAGCGGCCGAGCATGGCGGAGCGGTGGTGTACAACTATGCCGGTGGCGTGGGGACACGCTCCGGGGACCCCGAGCATGTGCAGAACCTGCTGGTGGCCGGCCTCTACCAGGCGGCGCGGGCGGACCGCGAGGCCGGCGACACGGCCAGCGCCGCGCGCCTCACCGAGGAGCTCGCCCGCCAGCGCCCGGACGACCCGGCGGTGCAGCTCCTCGCCGCCCGGTCGCTCCTGGTGGACCGGCACGACCCCTCCGCGGCCCTCGCCGCCCTCGCTGCCATGGCGGTGCCGGAGGGAAATGCCCGTG
>DASUFQ010000010.1:0-36146 GCA_036274515.1 Gemmatimonadales bacterium
CACCCGATATCGCGGCGCCAGGTCTTGCCGGCGAACTCGATCGCCTCCGCGCCCGCCCGGCTCCTGGCCTGCGCCTCGACGAGCGTCGGGGCCACCGCCGTCACATTGATGACGCGCCCACCCGCTACCCGGAGCACACCGTCGGCGTCCCGGGTGGTCCCGGCGTGAAAGGCGGTGACCCCGGGGGGCAGGCGCTCGGGGATAGCGATGGCGGCGCCCTTCTCGGGGGCGTCGGGGTAGCCGCGCGCGGCAAGGACGGTCGTGACGGAAGCGTCCGGCCCTGCCTCCAGCGGCCCGGCGGGTTCCCCGCGAGCCACTCGATGCAGTGCCTCGGTCAGGCCGCCCTTGAGCAGCGGGAGGACGACCTGGGTCTCCGGGTCCCCGAAGCGGCAGTTGAACTCCACGACGGAAGGGGCACCGCCCGGGCTCACCATGATGCCGGCGTAAAGGCACCCGAGGAACGGCGCGCCCCGGCGGCCGAGTTCGGCCAAGGCGGGGAGCATCACTTCCCGCCGGACCCGTTCGAGCAGCGCAGGGGTGGCCAGGGTGACCGGGGCGTAGGCGCCCATCCCGCCGGTGTTGGGTCCGGTGTCCCCTTCCCCGAGCCGCTTGTGGTCCTGGGAGGCGGGGAGCAGGGTGATCTCCTCCCCGTTGGTCAGCCCCAGCACCGAGAGTTCCTCCCCCTCGAGGAAGGCCTCGACGACGACCGTCCGTCCCGCGTCGCCGAAGCGCCCCTCGCCGAGCATGGCGCGGACGGCGGCGGCCGCCTCGCGACGCGTCGCGCAGACGATGGCTCCCTTGCCCGCCGCCAGGCCGGAGGCCTTCACCACCAGCGGCTCGGCGTGGGCATCGACGTAGGCGAGCGCCGGAGCCAGCTCGGTGAAGGTGCGGCTGCCGGCGGTGGGAATGCCTGCCGCCGCCATGAGGTCCTTGGAGAAGGCCTTGGAGGCCTCGAGGGCGGCGGCGGCGGCGGAGGGCCCGAACACCGGCCGGCCGCGGGCCCGGAGCCGATCGGCGAGCCCGAGGGCCAGCGGAACCTCGGGGCCGATGATGGTCAGGTCGAACTTGCCGGCGGACGCGGCCTCGGCGAGGCGGTCGACCGCATCGGCGGGAATGGGAAGGAGGGAGCCAAGACCGGCCAGGCCGGGGTTGCCGGGGGCGGCGGTGAGCTGGACGGCGGGGTCTTCACGGTGGAGCGCCCAGGCGAGGGCATGCTCGCGCCCCCCGCCGCCCACGATCAGCACCTTCACGCGCTGGAGCCGCGTTTCTGTGCGTTCCGGAACGCCTCGGCGGCCTTGCTCGCGGTGCTGCGCACGGCGTCGCCCACCTGCTGGCCGAAGTCCTTCGCTTCCTTGGAGTAGTACTCCTTCGCGTCCCGCCAGTGGTCGCCGAGGGGGCGCTGGTCCTCGGGGCTCCCGCGCCGCACGTATTCGCCGGCCAGGATCCGCTCGTAGTCGCCCGAGGTGACCCACTTCTGGATCTCGGCGGCGCGGACGGTGTGCATCGGGTGCGTCACGCCGAGGGTGTGGAGCACCTTGTAGACGATGTCGAGCCCCTCGTTCGAGTTCACGTACTCGTGGGCCTGCGCCATGAAGGCCTCGAGGTTGATGTCGGCGGCGGTGAAGAATTCCCCGCGGCCGCCGCCGGCCATCTTCAGGTCCAGCCGCTGCGCCACCATGACGTCCTGCACCCCGAGCAAGCCGGCGCGGTCGGCGGAGAGTTCGGACTTCCGGCTCCATTCGAGGAACGCGAGCTTGACGGGCAGGAGGGCGATGCCGGCCAGCATCGGGAGCGCCCCGAGGCTCACCAGCGCGAGGATCGCCGCGATGGTCCGGTACAGCGCGTGGCCGCTCATCACGTGGCCGAGCTCGTGCGCCAGGAGGGTCAGGATCTCCTCCTCGTCCAGGATTTCGAGCGCGGCGGAATGGAGCACGATGAACGGGTCGTCCACGCCGTAGGCGCCGGCGTTGAAAATCGGGGTCTGCGTGACGTACAGCTCGGGCACTTTTTCCCACCCGAAGGTGGCGCAATTCTCGACGTGCATGTGCCAGAGCCGCGGGAATTGCGTCGGCCCCACCCGCACGGCGTTGGCCTGGAAGAGCAGCCGGATGCCGCGCTCGCCGCCGAGCAGGGCCAGGATCTTCCGGATGACCTCGTCCACGCCCGGGAGGGCCCGGAGGGCCTGGAGGGCCGCGCGGTCGGCGGGATGCTCCCAGGTGACCGGGGCGATGTCTGGCAGGGTGCGGCGGGGCCGCGGAGCGGGCAGGTTGGACATTGGGATTGAACCTGGTTAAGGGATTCCGCCAATACGCCGGGAGCTCCCTGCTTGTTTCAGAATGCTACACCCGGCCCTTCATCCGGCGAGCGCCTGATCGAGGTCGGCGATCAGGTCTTCGACGTCCTCGATCCCGCAGCTCAGCCGGAGCAGGGAGTCGGTCAGCCCCATCGCGTCCCGCATCGTGGGCGGCACCGAGGCGTGGGTCATGCTGGCCGGGTGCCCCATCAGGCTCTCGACCCCGCCCAGCGATTCCGCGAGCACGAAGATCCGGGTCCGCTCGGCGATCCTTCTCGCGCGCGCGCCGTCGCCCACGTCGAACGAGATCATCCCGCCGAACCCCGCCATCTGGCGCCGGGCCAGTTCATGCTGCGGGTGCGACGGGAGCCCCGGGTAGTACACGCGCTGGACGTCCTTCCGCGCTGAGAGCCACTCGGCGACCGCCCGGCCGTTCGCGTCGTGCTGCCGCATGCGGAGCGGCAGCGTCTTGGTGCCGCGCAGGGCGAGGAAGCAGTCCATCGGGCCCGGCACCGCGCCGGCGGCGTTCTGCAGGAACCCGAACTGCTCGGCGAGGTCGTCCCGGCGGGTGACCAGGATGCCGCCCACCATGTCGCTGTGGCCGTTCAGGTACTTGGTGGTGCTGTGCAGCACCACGTCCGCGCCGAGCTCGAGCGGCCGCTGGAAGATCGGGGTGGCGAAGGTGTTGTCGACGGCGAGGAGGTAGCCGTGGGCCTGCGCGAGGTCGCCGACGGCGGCGAGGTCGGTGAGCTGCATCATCGGGTTGGTCGGGGTCTCGCAGTACACCATGCGAGTTTCCGGGCGGAGCGCCGCCTCGATGTTCCCGATGTCGCGGCTGTCGACGAAGGTGAACGCCAGCCCGAAGCGGGTATAGATCCGCTCCATGAGGCGGTGGCTCCCGCCGTACAGGTTGGCCCCGCAGACGACGTGATCCCCGCTCTTCAGCACCTTGAGCAGCACGTCAAGGGCGGCGAGCCCGGAGCCGAAGGCGAAGCCGTGGGTGCCGCCTTCCAGGGCGGCCACGTTTCGTTCGAGGGCCTGGCGGGTGGGATTCTCGGTGCGGGCATATTCGTAGCCCTTGTGCCGCCCGATGCCCTCCTGGATGTAGGTGGAGGTCTGGTAGATCGGGGTCATGACCGCCCCCGACAGCGGCTCCGGCACCTGCCCGGCGTGCACCGCGCGAGTACCCAGTCCCGTTTTCAGGTCGTGCGGCAAAATCTGTGTCATGGATCACGCCGGTTGAGGTGCAGGAACCTTATGGGGGAGAAGGCGTTGCGGCAAGGCATCGCGTTGAGAATTGCCCCGGCGCGCCCTACATTGAACACGTGGATACCCCCTTCCGCACGCCGGACCCCAGTATCACCGCCCGATGCCTGGTCGTCGACGACGACCAGCAGGTCTGCGATGCGCTCGTCCGCGTCGTCGAGTCCGGGGGGCTCGAATGCCTCTCCGCCGATTCAGCCAGCTCGGCGCTCGCGCTGCTGGCGGCCAAGGGCGAGGTGGCCATCCTCATCAGCGACATCCGCATGCCCGGAACCGACGGAGTGGCCCTCCTGGAGGAGGTGCGCCGGCGGTATCCCGACATCGCGGTCATCATGCTCAGCGCCGTGGCCGACGTGCAGATCGCCGTGGACTGCCTGCAGCGTGGCGCCCTCGACTACATCGCCAAGCCGATGGTCCTCGGCGAGGTGCAGGCCCGCGTCGCCAAGGCGCTCGAGAAGCGGAAGCTGACCCTCCAGAACCGCTATTATCGCCAGCATCTCGAGGATGAGGTCCGGAGGCAGCGGGCGCGGATCGGGGAGATGTTCCTCGAGGGGGCGCAAACGCTGGCGCACGCCCTCGAGGCCAAGGATGCCTACACCCGCGGCCACTCCCAGCGGGTCCGGGAATATGCCGTCCGCACGGCGGTGCGCCTCGGCTTCACGGGGGACTTCCTCGACAACCTCCGGCTCGGCGCCGAACTGCACGACATCGGCAAGATCGGCACGCGGGAGGCGGTGCTGAACAAGCCGGGCCGGCTGACGCCGGACGAGTTCCGGCACATCGCCGAGCATACCGTCCTGGGGGAGCGGATCCTCGCTCCCCTGGCGCGGGACCGTCCCGTGGTGCTGCACATCGCCCGGTCGCACCACGAGCGGCTCGACGGCGAGGGGTTTCCGGACGGCCTGAAGGGGGAGGCGATCCCCATGGAGGCCCGTATCGTGTCGGTGGCGGACGCCTTCGACGCGATGACCACCAACCGGGCCTACCGCGAAACTCTCGCCCCGCCGGCCGCCTTCGAGGAGCTGGAGCGCTGCGCCGGGCCCCAGTTCGAGCCGGCCGTGGTGGGCGCCTTCCTCGAGGCGTTCCCCGATCCCGCCCGACTTCCGATCCACCCTGAGTGACCGCCGCCGGCGGGGGAGCGACATGGCCGACACCCTGATGGTCAGCGTGTCCGGGATGCGAGGCATCGTGGGCAAGGACCTGACCCCGGAACTCGTGGCGCGCCACGCGGCGGCCCTCGGGGCCTGGGCCGGCGCGCAGGGCCGTCCGGCGGTGGTGCTGGGGCGCGACGCGCGGACCAGCGGGCCGATGTTCGCCCGTGCGGCCACCGCGGGACTGATGTCGGTCGGGGCCGAGGTGATCGACATCGGCGTCGTCCCGACGCCGACGCTCCAGCTGGCCGTCGAACACCACGGCGCCGGCGCCGGGCTGATGCTCACGGCCAGCCACAATCCAGTCGAGTGGAACGCGCTGAAGCTCGTGGGTCCGGACGGCATCTTCCTGGACGGCGAGTCGGGCGCGGCGGTGCGCGCACTCGCGGACCGCGGCCCCACCCGCGCAGGGTGGGACGGGGTCGGCACGGTCCGGAGCGACGAGGGCGCCATCGGCCGCCACCTGGACCTCGTTCTCTCGCTGCCGATGGTGGAGGTGGACCGGATTCGTGCCCGCCGGTTCCACGTGGCGCTCGACTGCGTGCGGGGCGCGGGGGGGATCGCCATCCCGCCGCTCCTGGAAGCGCTCGGGTGCCGGGTCACCGCCATCAACCTGGAGGCGGACGGCCGGTTCCCCCGGCCCCCGGAGCCGCTGCCGGAAAACCTCGGCGACCTCGGCCGGCTGGTGCGGGAGTCGGGCGCCGACGTCGGCATGGCGGTGGACCCCGACGTGGACCGCCTGGCGCTGGTGGACGAGGCGGGGAGCCCGATCGGGGAGGACTACACCCTGGCATTCGCGGTCCGCGCGGTGCTGGCCGCCGTCGGCGCCCGGCCGGCGCCGTCGGTGGTGGTGAACCTCTCGACCAGTCTGGTGGTGGAGGACGCGGCACGAGCCCACGGCGCCCGTTTCCTTCGGGCTCCGGTCGGGGAGGCCCACGTGGCCCGGATGATCCGGGACGAGGGGGCGGTGATCGGTGGGGAGGGGAATGGCGGGGTCATCCTTCCGTCGGTCCACATCGGGCGGGACGCCCCCGTGGGGGTGGCCCTTATCTTGCAACTCCTTGCAGCGTCGGGGCAATCGGTTTCCCAGCTCGTCGGGGCGGCTCCCCGGTATCACATTGTCAAGGCGAAGGCTCCGCGCGGGGCCGACCTGGTGCCGGCCTATGCGGCGCTGCGGAAGCGTTTCGCGGACGCCACGGTGGACGACCGCGATGGCCTGCGGCTCTCCTGGCCGGACCGGTGGGTCCACGTGAGGCCGTCCGGCACCGAACCGATCATCCGGTTCATTGCCGAGGCCCCCAGCGCGGCCGAGGCGGGCACGCTGATCGAGGCCTGCCGGCCGCTGCTGGGCTGACCCGAAGGAGAAGCGTTATGTGCGGTATTGTCGGGTACGTGGGACCGCGGCAGGCGGCAACGCTCCTCCTCGAGGGGCTGAGGCGCCTGGAGTATCGCGGGTACGATTCCGCGGGCATTGCCGTCATCAACGGCACCGGGCTCAAGGTGCACAAGGCGGCGGGGAAGCTCTCCAACCTCGAGAAGCAGATGGCCGGCGACCTGCCCGGCGGGACGGTCGGGATCGGCCACACCCGCTGGGCCACGCACGGCGCCCCCACCACGCCGAACGCCCACCCGCACACCGACCAGTCGGGGCGCATCGCGCTCATCCACAACGGCATCATCGAGAACGCGGGCGCCATCCGGAAGGCGCTGCTGAAGCGTGACCACACCTTCACGTCGGAGACCGACACCGAGGTGCTCGCGCACCTCGTGGGCGAGCTGTACCAGGGCAGCCTCGAGGAGGCGGTGGCCGCGGCGCTCCGCGAGGTGGACGGGGCCTACGGCATCGCGGTGATTTCCGCCGACGAACCCGACGTGGTCGTGGCGGCGCGCAACGGCTCTCCGCTGATCGTGGGGATCGGGGAGGACGAGCGCTTCGTGGCCTCGGACGCCTCGCCCCTGCTCGAGCACACGCGGTCCGTCATTTACCTCGACGACGGCGAGATGGTGGTGCTGACCCGGGACGGCTACCGGGTGCGCGACCTCGAGGTCAAGCACATCGACAAGCCGGTCAACCAGATCGACTGGGACCTGGCCACCATCGAGCGCGGCGGGCACGAGCACTTCATGCTCAAGGAGATCATCGAGCAGCCGGAGTCGCTGGCCAACACGCTGCGCGGGCACCTCCTCGAGGACGAGGGGACCGCCCGGGTGTCGGGGCTCAACCTGACCGACGACGAGCTGATGGGCATGGAGCGGATCATCATCACCGCGTGCGGCACGTCCTGGCACAGCGGCCTGATCGGCGAGTACATGCTGGAGGAGCTCGCGCGGGTCCCGGTCGAGGTGGAGTACGCCTCGGAATTCCGGTACCGGAACCCGGTGGTCAACGACCGCACGCTGGTGGTGGGCATCAGCCAGTCGGGCGAGACGGCCGACACCCTCGCCGCCCTCCGGGAGGCCCGGCGCCGGGGCGCCCGCACCATCGGGCTGGTGAACGTCGTGGGCAGCACGATCGCCCGCGAGGTCGACGGCGGCACCTACCTCCATGCCGGCCCGGAGGTCGGCGTGGCGTCCACCAAGGCGTTCACGAGCCAGGTGGCGGCGCTGGCCCTGCTGACGCTCCGCCTCGGCCGGCTGCGCAACCTGAGCATCCTCCAGGGCCGGCAGTTCATCCAGGCGCTGACCGCGCTCCCGGCGCAGATCGAGCAGATCCTGACGCGGAAGGACGAGGTCAAGCTGCTGGCGGAACAGTTCTTCAGCGGGAACAACGCCCTCTACCTGGGCCGGGGGGTCAACTTCCCGGTGGCCCTGGAGGGCGCGCTGAAGCTGAAGGAGATTTCCTACATCCACGCCGAGGGGTACCCGGCGGCCGAGATGAAGCACGGCCCGATCGCGCTCATCGACGAGAACATGCCGGTGGTCTTCATCGCCCCGCGCGACGCGGTGCATTCCAAGATCGTGTCGAACATCGAGGAGGTGAAGGCGCGGGGCGGCCGGGTGCTGGCCATCTGTTCCGAGGGCGACGACGAGATCGGCCGCCTGGCCGACGCGACGTTCACCATCCCGCAGACGCTCGACCTCCTGACGCCGATCCTCACGATCGTGCCCCTCCAGCTGCTGTCGTACTACGTGGCCGTCCGCCGCGGCTGCAACGTCGACCAGCCGCGCAACCTCGCGAAGTCCGTCACGGTCGAATAGGGCGCGTTCCCCGGCCCGGGTGCCGGTGTTAAACTCCCTCCATGCGCGTCGTCCTGCAGCGGGTGTCCCGTGCCAGCGTGAGCGTCGGTGGCCGGGTGACCGGGGCCATCGGGCGTGGATACCTGCTGCTCGCGGGCTTCCACACGAGTGACACCGCCGCCCAGGCCGACTGGATGGCGGCGAAGGTGGCCGGCCTCCGGTTGTTTCCCGATCCCGACGGCAAGATGAACCTCGGCCTGGCCGACGTCGACGGCGGGGTGCTCGTCGTCAGCCAGTTCACGCTGTACGGCGACACGGAGCGGGGGCGCCGCCCCTCCTTCCTCGAGGCCGCGCGGCCGGAACTGGCGGTGCCACTCTACGCCCGGTTTCTCGAGCTGCTCCGCGCCGCGGGCCTCCGGGTGGAATCGGGCGAGTTCGGCGCGGACATGCAGGTCGAGCTGTTGAACGACGGACCCGTCACCCTCATCCTCGAGCGCGCCTCATGACCTCCCTGGTCCTGGCCTCCGCCTCGCCCCGCCGGCGGCAGCTGCTGGAAATGCTGGGCATCGCCGTCGATGTGCGGCCGTCACAGGTCGAGGAGGTCCGGCGGCCCGGCGAGGCGCCGCGCGACTACGCGCTGCGGCTCGCCCAGGAGAAGGCCAGCGCCGTGCCCGGCGACCTCGTGCTGGCGGCCGACACCGTCGTGGTGCTGGGCGAGGAGCTGCTGGAAAAGCCCGCGGATGCCGACGACGCGGTCCGCATGCTGCTGCGGCTGCAGGGGCGGACCCACCAGGTCGTGACGGCGATCGCGCTGCGGGCAGGGGACACGGTCTTCGAGGCGCTCGACGTGACGTCGGTGACCTTCCGCCCGGCCCGCGAGGCGACGCTCCGGGCCTACGTGCGGACGGGGGAGCCGCTGGACAAGGCGGGCGGGTACGGCATCCAGGGGTACGGGGCGGCGCTCGTGGAGGGCATCGACGGCGACTTCTTCGGGGTGATGGGGTTGCCGATCCGGCTGGTGCTGGACCTGCTCGCGGAGGCGGGGTTCCCGTACGAGTTTCCGAAGGGCTGAGTCCTCAGCCCTCAGCCCTCGCTTCTCTCAGGCGGTACACCGCCACCTTCCCGCTCCGCCCCCGGATCTCGATGTCCTCCGCCCGCGTCACCGCGGGCGTCTGCGTGCCCAGCTGCCGGTGGAAGGCGTCGCTGAGGAGGATCTCGCCGGGCGCGGCGGCGGAACAGAGCCGCGAGGCGACGTTCACCGCGTCGCCGATGACCGTGTATTCCAGGCGGCGGTGACTGCCGATGTTGCCGGCGAACACCTCCCCGTAGTTGATCCCGATCCCCACGTCGATGGTGGGGCGGCCCTGCGCCGCCCACCGCCGGTTGATGTCCCGGACCGCCCGCTGCATCCCGATCGCCGCGCGGAGCGCCCGCTCGGCGTCGTCGGGGTGGGAGATCGGCGCGCCCCACTGGGCCATGATGGCATCGCCGATGAACTTGTCGAGCGTGCCGCCATGCTCGAAGATCACGTCGACCATCTCGGTGAAGTACGCGCTCAGGAGCCCGGCCATGGCGTCGGGCGGCATCGATTCCGCAAGCGCCGTGAAGCCGCGGATGTCGCTGAACAGGATGGTAAGCGGCTGCCGGGCGCCCCCGAGCTGCACCGCCCCCTGCCGGCCGGCGATGTCCGCCGCGACGGAGGGCGCGAAGTAGCGCTCGAAGTTGGCGCGGGTCGCCGCCTCCCGCTGCGCCGTTTCGGCGGAACGCGCCGCGCGGATGCCGCCGGCCGCGATTCCGCCGAACGCGGCGAGGAACTGCAGGTCCTCCTCCGAAAAGCTCCCCGGGGTCGCCAGGTTGTCGACGTACAGCAGGCCGAGGACCTCGTCGCCCTCGGCCAGCAGCGGGGCGCACATGGCGCCGCGGACGCTCTGCTGCACCACCGACTTGCCGGTGAACCGGTCGTCCGCCGCCGCATTGTCCGTCTGCAGCGCGACGCGCTCCTCGACCGCCTTCCGCGCGATCGACTGCGGCACGCGGAGCCCCTCCGCGCCACCCACCCGGCTCCGGGAAGCCGAGGGGACCAGGTCGCCGGTCGTCGGGTCCCGAAGCAGGATCGCCACGCGGTCGACGTTGAGGACCTGGAAGGTGGCCTCGGCCACCGTGCCGAGGAGCCGTTCGAGGTCGAGCTCGCCCGAGAGCCGGTGGGACAGGGCCAGCAGGTGGCCGAGCTTCTCCGCCTGCCGTTCCGGGCCGCCCGAGCCGACCCGAAGGAGGCCGTCGGCGGCGGCAGCATCCACGCGGGCGGGTGTGTCGAGGTGCACGGCGATCTGCCGCACGATGGTGCCGCCCCGCGGGCCCGCCGGCGCGGCCGGCATCGGCACCCGGTGCTCGGCCGTGACTTCGAGCGCGCGGAGGTAGTACGAAATCTTGCCGAAGGCGATCGCGTCGTTCGGCGCGAGGAGCCCCTCGGTGACCCGGACCCCGTTGATGGCGGTGCCGTTCGAGCTGCCGAGGTCGCGGACCCGGACACCCTCGCCAAGCTCATCGGCGGTGAGTTCCGCGTGGTGGCGGGAGACGGTCGGGTCGAAGACCGGGACGTCGCACTCGACCGCGCGGCCGACCAGCAGCGTCCGGCCCGCGGGGAGCTCGAAGCGCTGGTCCCCGCCGAAACTGATGAGGGAGTATTGGGGCATGGTGGCCTCGAATCTAGCGCGTCGAGGGCTAGCGCGGGGCCACGATCTGGTACTGCCCGAGCGCCGAGATCGTCGCCTGGAGATTGTCGCTGGCGGGCCGCGTCGACCGGAGCGTCTGGTACCGCGTGCCCCCGTCCTCCGCGATCGCCACGACCAGCGCCTGCTCGAAGAGGACGTCGCTGGGGTAGCGGGCCCGGCTGTCCGACGGCGCGGCGAAATGGACGGGGTACTTGAAGGTGAGGATCATCGGCTCGGAGACCGCGGATTCGCTGGTGAGCGTCAGCCCGTAGATGCCGGGCAGGGGACGGATGGCGAGCGTCACGCTGTCGCCCCCGCCGCGGGGCGACAGTGCGTTGGCCGGGATGTCGATGGCGGCGAAGATGGTGTTGTCGGGCGGCCCGTGGCGAAGGACGATCGACCGGGCGTGGGCGGCCGGGAAGGAGACGGCGGTGTCGGGCGCCTGGGCGCCCCACACCTCGACGAAGAACACCTCGTCGGCGGCGTAGGCGCGCGGCGCCGGGCCCGGCGTCGGGTTCTCGATGCCGGGCGTTCCGCCCCGGCAGCCGACGACGGCCAGCGTCGCCAGGAACGCCGCGCGCGCGACGGCGGTTGCTCCACTGGCGCGGCCCCGGGATATTCTCACGTGATGCCCTTCCGTGTCTGGGTTCCTGCCGCCGTCGGACTGCTCGCTGCCCAGCCGGTGGCGGCGCAGGCGTGGAACTCGCCGGAGGTGCTCGCCCTGGTCGGCCGGGGGGTGACGCGGCGGCAGGCGGTCGAGGCCGATACCAGCCTGACCGCCTACCGGGCGGAGGCCCACGGCTTCGTCTTCTTCCTGGCCCAGGTGGGCTCCGGTCTCAGCGAGCCGCCCCGCCTCGTCAAGGCCGACGAACTTCGGCTGGAAGTGTATTGGAGGGCCCCGGGGATCAGCAAGCAGACGATCCTCGGATGGAGGGACGGCACCTGGCTTCCCACCGACATCAATTACCACCGGGACCACCTCGGCGTCGTCACCAACAACTACGGCAACCGCATCCGGATCGGCGACGGCGACGAGGTGCGCGATGTCCCGCATCCGCTCTCCCCGGCCGGCCTCGACGCGTACGATTTTGCCCTCGAGGATTCGCTGCTCCTCTCGGCGAGCACGAGGACGGTGCGGGTGTACGAGGTCGCCGTTCGCCCGAAGCACTTCACGCAGGCGCTCGTCATCGGCACGCTCTACCTCGACGTGGCCACCGCGGAGGTCGTGCAGTTCCGCTTCAGCTTCACGCCGTCCGCCTACCTCGACCCGCAGCTGGAGGACATCAGCATCGTCCTCGAGAACGCGCTGTTCGAGGGACGCTACTGGCTGCCGGAACGCCAGGAGATCGAGATCCGGCGGCGCACGACCTGGCTCGACTTCCCCGCGCGGGGCATCATCCGCGGCCGCTGGGAAATGGGAGAATACGACCTCAACGCCGGGTTCCCGGCGGCACTGCTTGCCGCCCCGTCGATCGGCGGCCTCCGCGAGCCCGCGCCCGGGGCGACCGACTGGCCCGAGAGCCTCGATTCCGCGGTCGCGGCCGTTGCGGGGCCGGTCAACCGGCAGGACATGACGGCGCTCCGGCGACAGGTCGAGCGGATCGCCGGCGACCGGGCCCTCAGCGGCCTCCGGGGGACCCGGATCGCGAGCAACTCGGTCAGCGAGCTGGCGCACGTGAACCGGGTGCAGGGGCTGGCCCTGGGCTTCGGGCTCACCGTCCAGGCCGCCGAGCGTCGCCTCGCCCTCCGGCCCTACGCTTCCTACGGCACGAGCGATGGCCGCCTCGTCGGGCGGCTGGTGGCGGACTTCGGCCTTGGCACCACCACGCTCAGCCTCGGCGCCGGGCGCCGGGTCCAGGACGTCAGCGATTTCCTCATCACCGCCCCGATCGTCAACTCCATCACCTCGCAGGAGGTGGGCGAGGACTACGGCGACTACGCCCTCGTGGACTGGGCATCGGCGGGAGTGCGCCGCCCGATCGCGGACCGGACCTCCCTCACCCTCGCCGGCGGATTCGCGAGTTCCCACAGCATGTCGGTGGCCGCGACGCCCGCCAGGGGAAGCTACCGCCCCAACCCCGCGCTCGGCGCGGGGGATTACGTCCAGGGGAGCATCGCGCTGGTCCGGGAGGCGACCGGCATCGCGGTGCGCCGGGACCTGAGCGGAGAAGTGCTCCTGGAAGGGGGGACCGGTCCCACCGACTACCTCCGGGCGGCGGCCGGCGTGAAGTGGCGCGCTCCGCTGGGCCCCGGAAACCTGCGGGTACTGGCGTACGGCGGGGTCGGGAGCGACGGCACGCCGGCGTACCGAAGCTTCGTCATGGGCGGGCGTGGGACGCTGCTGGGCTATCCCTTCCGGGCCTTCGGGGGGCGGAGCCTCGCGGTGGCCCAGGCGGAGTGGCGCTTCGACCTCCCGGCGCCCGCCATCCCCCTCGGCTCGTTCGCCTCCACCGGGCGGACATTCGTGCTCGCCCCCTTTCTCGGCGCCGGATGGAGCGACCGGGCGGTGGCCGGCACCCCCTGGGTGGGGAGCGATGGCGTGCGCCCGACGGCGGGCCTGGCCACCGAGTGGTTCATGGGGCTGATCCGTCTCGAGGGCGGAGTCGGGCTCCGGGACGGGCTGTTCGAAGTGACGCTGGATATCTCCCGGGAATGGTGGAATATCCTGTAGCGGCCCGGCACTACCCAATGGCGCCTCGGAGTCCTTTATTTGAGGTTCACTGACCGAAAGGCAATCCGCTGGATGCCGTTTCTCGATGAGTGGTTGGTTCCCACCCTGGAAACCGCGGTACCCGAGGAGGCCATGACGGCCATCCGCGAGGCCGCCGAGGCGGCGCCTGTGTCGCTGTGGGAGCAGCTGATCCAGCGCCGGGTGCTGACCGACGACCAGGTCCTGACGGCCATCTCGGCGCGCTTCCGGCTCCCACTGGCCGACCTCACGATGCAGGATCCCAAGGTCCGCGAGTCGGTGCCCGAGGGGGTGGCCCGCAAGCACAACGTGCTGCCTCTCCGGATCACCGATTCGACGCTGGACGCCGCGACCGCCAATCCCTTCGACATCGACGCCGAGAAGATGCTGGCCTTCGCCACGGGGCGGGAGGTCCGGCTGCTGCTGTCCTCGCCCACCCGCATCCGCGAGCGCCTCGACGAGCTGTATCGCGGCGAGAACCTGGTGTCGAAGCTCCTCGGCGGCCTCGAGACGGGTGCCGAAGTCCAGCAGATCGAGGACACCCAGGAGGACGTCGGCGCCACGGCTGACGAGGCCAGCCAGAAACCGATCGTCCGGCTGGTGGACATGATGCTGGCGGACGGGGTCACGAGCCGGGCGAGTGACATCCACGTCGAGCCGATCGAGGGCGGCGTCACCGTGCGCTACCGGATTGACGGCGTCCTGCGCCAGGTCATGACCGTCCCGCGCGCGGCGGGCATCCCGCTGATTTCCCGCATCAAGATCATGTCGGGCCTCGATATCGCGGACCGCCTGCGGCCGCAGGACGGGCGGGCGCGAATCGCCATCAACAACGACAAGGTGGACCTGCGCGTCTCGACCCTCCCCGCCACCTACGGCGAGAAGGTCGTGATCCGGATCCTGAACCAGAAGTCCACCGTGCTCTCGCTCGAGACGCTTGGCCTCTTCGCGGACGAACGGGGGCAGGTGGAGCGGCTCCTCGGCTTCAAGGAAGGGATCATCCTCGTGACCGGCCCGACCGGATCGGGGAAGACGACGACGCTCTACTCCGCCCTGCGCATGATCCAGAGCGAGGGCGTCAACATCGTCACCATCGAGGACCCGGTCGAGTTCCGGCTCGGCAAGCACATCGTGCAGGTCCAGATCAACGAGAAGGCCGGCCTCACCTTCTCCACGGCGCTCCGGTCCATCCTCCGGCAGGACCCGGACGTGGTGCTCGTGGGCGAGATCCGGGACGGCGAGACCGCGCAGATCGCGGTCCAGGCCTCGCTCACCGGCCACCTCGTCCTGTCGACCCTGCACACCAACGACGCCCCGAATTCGGTCACCCGGCTCGTCGACATGGGGATGCAGGCCTACAAGATCGGCGCGGCGCTCCGGGGGGTGATCGCCCAGCGGCTCATGCGCCGGCTCTGCCTCTCCTGCCGCGTGGTCCAGAAGGACCCGGTGCCCGAGCGGGTGCTGCCCTATTTCACCAACGCGAAGATCCTGTACCAGCCCAAGGGGTGCCCGGACTGCGCCAATACCGGGTACCGCGGACGCTTCTCGATCGTCGAGATCCTGACGATGAGTCCCGAGATCGAGCGGCTCATCGGCCAGGGGGCCACGGTCGACATGATCGCGACCGCCGCCCGCCACAACGGGATGATGTCCCTGTTCGAGAGCGGGCTCCGCCACGTGCTCGAGGGCGACAGCTCGGTGGACGAATTGCTCCGCGTCACCGACATCCCGATGGACGGGCGCCATGGGGCGGCCGGTGCGCGGCCCACGGCGCTGGGGATTCCCTCGCTCTACCCGACCGGCGTCTTTCCGGCGGTCCCCCAGGCGATGGCCGCTCCCGCTGCGCCGGCGGCGCCCGCAATCGACCTGACCACGGCCTTCGAGCTGCTCGAGGATGCGCCGGCGCCTCCGGGGGTCGATGGGGACCCGGCGCGCGGCGTTTCGGTGCTCCTGGTGGACGACGAGGACCAGTTGCGGCGGGTCATGAAAGACCTCCTCGAGCGGGAGGGCTACCTGATTCACGAGGCGCGGGACGGGGTCGAGGCGCTCGACCAGGTGGATCGCGTGGCGCCCGACATCATCGTGCTGGACCTCAACCTGCCCGGGCTCGACGGCTACGGCGTACTGGCCAAGCTGCGCTCCCGGCCCACGACCCAGGGCATCCCGGTCATTGTCCTGACGGCCAAGGGCGACGAGGACAACGAGGTCCGGGTGTTCGAGCTCGGCGCCGACGACTTCCTCACCAAGCCCTTCCGGGCGCGCGCGCTCTCCGCCCGACTCGACGCCGTGCTCAGCCGCCGCCGGGCAGGGTGACCGGTCCCGGCGGAGGGCGCCGTCCATGACCGACGTTCGGGTGTCGATGGTCGACCTCTACGTAGCCCGTCGTGTCGCGGCGGGCTTCGAGTTTCTGGTGCTGCGCCGCAGTGCGCGCGGGCGATCCCCCGGCGCATGGGAGGTCGTGCACGGGCACATCGAGGAGGGGGAGCGCCCCGAGGAGGGCGCCAGGCGGGAGCTGCGGGAGGAAACCGGGCTCACCCCGGCCGCGCTGTACAACCTGAGCCGGGTCGAGGCGTTCTATGTGCATGGGGCCGGCGAGGTGGCGCTGATCCCGGTCTTTGCCGCCCTCGTCCCCGAGGACGCCGCCGTGGTGACCTCGGACGAGCACGACGCCGCCGAATGGCTGCCCGCGGACCTTGCCCGGAGCCGCCTTGCCTGGCCCCGGTCCCGCCGGGCGCTCGATGACATCCTGACCCTGCTGGCCGATGGTGAGGCCGGCCCGCTGGAGGACCTGCTTCGCGTATGGTGATTCGTCCCGTGCTGCTCGCCGTCGCGGCGCTCCTGGCCGGCACCGCAGAACTCCCCGCCCAGTGCATCCGCCTGACGCGGCCCGGCACCCAGGTGCAGGGCGACGTGACCGTGTGTCCGGGCCGGTACAAGATCGCCGACCGGGGGGAGGTGGGCGTCGTGATCGTGGCCGGCTCCGGCACCCGGCTCAACCTGACCGGCGTGACGCTCGAAAGCGGCGACTCGGCGGCGGCGCGGTTCGTGGGGGCCGGGGTGGTGAGCCGGGGCCTCGACAACGTGGAGGTGTACGGAGGGACCATCCGCGGGTACCGCCATGGCATCCTGATCGAGGGAGGGCGGGGCCACCGCATCGCGCGGGTGGATGTCTCGGGGTCGCGCGCGCAGGCGCTCCGCTCCACCCCGGACCGGTACGACGAAGCGGACTGGCTCGACATCTTCCACGCCGACACCGCCGAATGGTACGGCGGCGGGGTGCTGCTCAAGAACACCAACGGCGCCACGGTGGTGGGGGTGTCCGCCCAGCGGGCGCAGAACGGCATCGGGCTCATCGGGGCGCGGGGCAGCTACCTCGCGGACAACAACGTGTCCAACAACAGCGGGTGGGGCATCCACCTCTGGGCCTCCTCGCAGAACGTCGTGGTGCGCAACGAGGCCCACCACAACGTGCGGTGCGAGTCGCCGGCCTACCGCCGCGGCTGCGACTCCGCCGGCATCCTCCTCCGCGAGGTGAGCGACTCGAACCTCGTCGCCGACAACGACGTCACCTGGTCGGGCGACGGGTTCTTCCTGAGCGACCAGCCCGAGTACGTCCGGCCGTCCCAGGGCAACATGATCCTCCGCAACGACGGCTCGTCGGCCTACCACAACGCCTTCGAGTCCACCTTCAGCCACGGCAACGTCTTCCTCGAGAACCGCGCGGACAGCTCCGACTACGGGTTCTGGCTGGGGTACTCCACCGGCACGACCGTCCAGGGCAACATCGTGCTCGGGTCGCGGTCGGTCGGCATCGCGATCGAGCACGGGAGCGCCAACCGGCTGCTCTCCAACTTCGTCATGGGCGGGCGGACGGGCATCCGCCTCTTCACGCGGGATTCGGCCGGGCCGGCCAGCCGCGACTACGTCGTGGACGGGAACACCATCGCCCGGGTGCAGCAGGGGGTGGTGCTGGAGCGCACGGCGAACGCGCGGGTGCGCGGCAACACCTTCGACAACCTCGACGACGGGCTGGTGGTGGATGCCGCGGGCAGCGACGCCCAGGTGTCGGGGAACGTCTTCCTGCGGGCCCAGCGCTACTTCATCGTGGCGCCAAGACTGACCGCCGGCAGCAACTACTGGGCGACGGCGACGGAGGCGGACGCCGCCGCGCGGGTGAGCGGGGCGATCATCGTGACGCCGTGGTTTCCGGCCTCGGTGGCGGGGTACTGACCGCGGTCAGAACTTGTTCGCGTGGGTCGTGATCTTGAACACGCCGTCTCGCCCCAGGATCTGCCCGAAGAGCCGCTCCGGGATCGTGTCCCCGGCGGCGGATACTCGCGACACGACACACGGACCCCAGAGCGTGTTCGGCCCCTCCCGCACCGCCTCCCCCATGCACAGGTACCCGGCGTCGGCGTACGGCGCCCCTCCGCGCTCGGCCAGCGCCCGGGTCAGCCCCTTGCGCGACTGTTCGTCCATCATGAACCACATCAGCGACGGGCTCAGGTCGTACGGCGGGCGTCCCTGGGCGCTCTCCGGATAGTACAGCCACGCGAACTCCGCCTTCGAGAGGGTCAGGCGCTTGATCGCGGTGGTGTCGGCGGCCTCCAGTGCCGCCACGTAGGCCCGGACCAGCGCGTCGCGGCTCGGCGCCCCGCCCTCGAGCACCCTGACGGTGTCCAGCCCCACGCGGAAGCGACGAAGCGCCTCGGCCCGCGGGATCACCGAGTCCACGACGCCGTCCGTGGCGGCTCGCGCCACCCGCGGCTCCCGGGCGCAGGCCACGCCGACGCAGGCCGCCGCGGTCAACAGGATCCATCGCATCTGCCCTCCAGCGAGCTTCAAAGGACCGGGGCCGACCCGCCGCGAGCGGCGGATCGACCCCGTGGTGATCGTCACGCCCGTCGTCAGTTGATCTGGTAGACGGTCCAGCCCTGGTACCAGGTGCAGGCCACGTCGCAGGCGCCGAGGTAGGCCGTGTTCACCCAGCTGCCCCCGAAGTAGCCGGCCACCTTGGCCGCCGGGACCACCGTCCCGCCCGTTGCGGCGGGGGAGCCCGCCTTGGGAGCCCAGTTGAGGCCCGCGGGATTGGTGCTGATCCCGAGGAGGGTGTCGATCGCGACGCTGCTGGCGTAGGTCTTGAGGGTTGCGTAGTCCGCCGCCGGCCAGTTCGCCGGTGCGGCATAGGCCGAGCCGGTGGTGTCGAAGTTGGCGCCGTTCTGGGCCAGGATGACCGAGGCGATCGTCAGCGAGTCGAGCTGGGTGAAGAGGGTGTCGGTCCAGGCGTCCCGAATGCTGATGCCGAAGCCCTTCCAGCGGGACAGGACGCCGTTGGCCACGTACCCGCCGGTGCCGCGGCGCCACACCCCGCCGTTGCCGTCGTTCGGGATGCCGGCGAGCTGGCCGGTGCCGATCATGGTGAAGTTGGCAAAGACGGGATTGGAGTACGGCGTGCTGGTGCCGGTGGCGGTCACGGTGCAGCCGCTGACGCCCGGGTCGCAGCCGTCGCCCTCGAACCCCCGGGGGTCGCTGGAGAAAGTGCCGGCGCCCGGCGCGGGGTTGAGCCGCTGGGTCTGCAGGGCGATGAGGAACTGCCCCCGCCCCTGGAAGCCTTCGGTCCAGTCGAAGTGATCGTCGCCCGACTCGTACGAGACGAGATAGCGGAAGTCGACCGCTCCGCCCCACCACTCGAACGAGTCGTCCAGCCCGGACATCGACTGGATGTACTCGTAGGTGGTGCCGCGCCCGACGGCGTAGCTGGACAGCGTGTTCAGCTCCTGGCCGGCGCCGTTGGAGATATCGTAGCCGGCAAACTCGATCCGGACGTAGCGGAGGGTGCCGCTGTTGTCGTTGTTGTTGGTGCCGCCGGAGTAGTCCTCCGCCACGCCGGCCGCGCCGCCCTCGGTCAGGATCGGGGACCCGGTCCGGTTGATGATCCCGTTCCCGATGATGATGATGCCGCCCCAGTCGCCGGGCTTCCGGTTCCCGGGCGCCCGCGCCGAGGTGAACACGATCGGGTCCGCGGCCGTGCCCTGGGCGTCGATCCGGGCGCCGCGCAGGATCCAGAGCGAGCTCCCGAGCACGCCGGTGTCGCCGACGATCTTCGTGCCCGCCTGGATGGTGAGGGTCGCGCCGCTCTGCACCTTCACGTAGCCGCTGAGGGTGTAGAGGGTGTCCGCGTAGAGCGTGCGGTTCGCGGTGATGTTGCCCGAGAGGGTGCTCGCGGCGACCCCGGTGGCGGCGGTCACGGAGGAGGTGAAGGCGCTGGTGTCGGCCGCCGTCACCGAGGCGACCCGGTAGCTGTAGGCCTGGGTCGGCGTGAGCCCGGTGTCGTCGAAGGTGGTCACCGCGAGGATCCCGCCGCCGATCTGGGTGAAGACGCCGGGGTTCGCGGCGGAGGCGCGCTGGAGGAGGTATCCGGTGGCGCCCGACGCGGCGCTCCACGTGACGCGCAGCGAGGTCAGGGAGAGCTGGGACACCGCCAGGTTGGTCGGGGCGGGGGTCGGGGTGGGCCCGGTGCCGCCTCCATTGTCGTCGGAGCACGCGGCCAGCGCGATCGCCAGCGCGGGCACCACCAGGATCTTCCTCAATCGGTCCATGTTCGGTTCCTCTCGTTCGGTGCGTGTCGGGGGCATGCCGCGGGTCATCCCGCGCGCGTCAAGGAAAGCAGGCGACGGTCGCGCGACGAATACGATCCCGTCACGATCTGGTCAACGACGGTTCAGGGCTGCCAGCGGAACGTGACAACCCAGATCCGGCCGGTCAGGTACCGGTAGCGGGTCACGCCGCCCTGCGTCATCAAGTACCGGCTGTTGAGCAGGTTGCGGCCGTCCACCTTCAGGAAGAGGTCCTGCGCGAGCCGCTGCTCCAGGGAGGCGTCCAGGATGCTCCGGGGCTGTTCGTAGGCGTCGGGCAGCCCGCCGCTCCCCACCTCGAGGATCCGCTCCCCCGCCACGTTGTAGAGCACCGAGGCGCTGGTTCGCCCCGCGTCGCTGAGATAGGTCAGCCCGGCATTGATGACGTAGGGCGACTGGCCGATCATCGGGCGGTCGGGGTTCGTGAGTGAGGAGATCCCGACATTGCCGGTGGTTATCTGGCTGGACATGACGGTGGCGTTTGCGTACGCGGAGAAGCGCTCGAGCGAGCGCCCGAGGAACCCGAGGTTCTTGCGGGCCTCCAGCTCGATGCCGTAGTTGTCGGCGCCCTCGGCGTTCACGAAGCTCAGCGAATTGGCGCCGGTCGTCTGGATGATGACCTTCTCGATCGGCGCCGTGAAATGCTTGGCGAAGAGCGCGACGCTGATGATCTCGCCCGCGCCGGGATACCACTCCCAGCGGAGGTCGTAGTTCTGGATCAGGCCCCGGTCGAGGTCGGGATTCCCGAACGTGGTGGCGAAGCCGACCTGCTCGAAGTACGGCACCGGGCTCAGCTCCCGGTATTCGGGCCGGGCGAGTGTCTGGGTGGCCGATGCGCGGAACACCTGGTGGTCCGACTGTCGGAAGGTGAGCGCGATCGACGGCAGGACGTCGGTGTGGTGCGGGTTGGCCGGCACGACCAGGCCGGCGCTGGTCCGGGTGTTCACCTGCAGGTTCCAGTCCTCCACCCGGACACCGCCCAGGATGGTCCACCGCGGCGAGAGCGGGACCGTCGCCATGACGAAGCCCGCCAGCACCTCGTCCTCGGCGGTGTAGTCGCCGCCGTTAGCGTTCGCGACCAGCAGGAAGCTGCTGTCGGCGATGTGCGCCTGGGTGAAGATCTGCTCGGGCGCGAGCGAGAGATCCGCGTCGCTCAGCAGGATGTTGTTGATGTCGTACGCCCGGCTGGTGGCGTCGCGGCTGGCGGTGCGGTACGCGGCCCCGGCCTTGAGGATGACCGTCGAGGCGCCCCGGCCGAGGTTCCGGGACAGGTTGAGCGCCAGGTCCCAGTTCGACTCGGTGGTCGTGAGGAACGAGCGGGTGGCGAACCGCGGCTGCCCGAACCACTGGAAGGGCTGGAAGTCGCCGCCGCCGGTCGGATGGGCGAGGTACCCGATGTCGGACCGATCCGGTTCCAGGCGGCTGACGGCGGAGTTGGTGACCGACCAGTCGAGCGTCGTGAGCGGCCCCAGGAGGTGCTGGCCGGCCAGCTGGTCGGAGCGGACCGAGCGCTGCACGTACGTGAGCCGGGCGAACTGGAAGGTGTCGGCGAACTCCTCGTTGAACCCGCCGAGGAGGGTGGCCGAGTTGTCGCCGCCGCGGGTATAGGTGTTGTTGAAGGTGAGCCGCCCGGTCCCGCCCAGCCGGGTGTAGACATTCAGCATCCCCCCCCACAGGACCGCCCCCGTGCTGGAGGTGCCGGTGTAGGTGTTCAGCGGCTCGGCGGTGTCGGCGTCGGGGCCGTTCTTCGCCAGGCCCTTGACCTCGTTCTGCTTGACGTCCTGGACGTAGGTGTAGGTCAGCGATCCGATGTAGCCGATCGGGCGGCCGAAGATCGGGTCCTCCCCGCCCAGCGAAACGTTGAACTTCGCGTTCGGCAGCCCGTTCTCGTAGGCGGGGCTCCAGACGTTCCGGAAGGAGCCGATCAGCGAGTTCACCTGGGCTTGGGTGAGGCCGTTGAGGTCCCCCGCCGCCTCCACGTCGGCGGGGATGGCGCGCGGCGGTGCGCCATTGGCGATCCACTCGCCGCCGGCGGTCGGGGCCCGGGGCAGCTCGGTGCCGGTGGCCGCCGAATTCCACCCGCTGCCCATTGTCAGCGAGAACGTCCGGTCGGCCGGGTACTCGCGCGTCGTGATGTTCACCGACGCGCCGCTGAAGTCGCCCGGCTGGTCGGGGGTGAAGGTCTTCGAGGTGGAGATGCCCGCGAGGAGGTTGGCCGGAAACAGGTCCATCGGCACCACCTTCCGGTCCGGCTCGGGGCTCGGGACCCGGGCGCCGTTGAGGGAGGTGGTGGTGTACCGTTCGCCGAGCCCGCGCACGAACACGTACTTCCCGTCGAGGATGGAGACGCCGCTGACCCGCTTGATCGCCTGCCCGGCATCGGCGTCGGGGCTCTGGGCGATCTGCTCGGCGCTGATCGAGTTGGTGATGTTGGGCGCCGTCCGCTCCGCGTCCAGCGCCCCCTGGACCGTGCTCTTTTCGGCGGTGGCGGTGACCGTGAGCTCGTCGATGGTGAAGACCTTCGCGTCGAGCGCGACGTTGACCTCGATCGTGCCGCCCTCGGGCACGACGATGCCGGTCACGTTCTTGGGGCCGTACCCGATCTGCCGCACCCGGATGGTCGCGGGCCCCGCGGGGGCGTCCCGCAGCACGTAATGCCCGTCGATGGCGGCGCTGGTGGTGCGGATCGGCCGGTCGGCGCTGTCCAGCTGGACGATGGCCCCGGCCACCGGGCCGCCGGTGCTCTGGTCGATGATCGAGCCGACGATCCGGCCCCTCCCCTGGGCGGCGAGCCCGCCGGGCCGGGCCAGCAGGATGGCGAGCAGGATGGGCAACAGGGACAGGACACGGCGCGGAGTCGGCATGGACGGACCGGGCTTCGGGTGACTGGAGGAACGTCCCGCCGTCGGCGGGGCGTCCGTATCGAACAGCCCGAATCATCCATGCCGGTTGTCGACCGCTGGAAACGACGGTGCAACGGGATTGTCACAGCGAAGGGAACGCGCGTGAGGCAGGTTACCGCGGCATCCTGGCCAGGATCACGGCCCGCGCGTCGCGCGGCACCAGCGGCTTGGCCAGCCGTGGGAGATCGGAGTCGCGGGCCTCGGTGCCGGCCCGGTCGTTCCCGAGGAGGATCACCCTGGTGGCGAGCCCGGGCTGCCGGTGCAGCAGCGTCGGGAGGATGGCGCCGTTTGCGGTCGAGAGCGACGGATCGAGGATCACCAGGTCGTACGCGGTGCCCGCCGCCATCGTCATCGCCTCGGCCCCGGTGCGCGCGCTGTGAAGCTCCACCCCTTCCTGGGCGAGCAGCGCGGTCAGGACCCGGAGGACGGACAGGTCGCCATCGGCCACCAGCAGCCGCCGGGGGGCCTCTCCGGGCGGGGCGGGCGTGTCGTGCGCCGGGAGGTGGATGGTGAAGATCGACCCCCGGCCCTCCGCCGGGGCGTAGGCCAGCTTGCCGCCGTGCGATTCGATGATCCCGTAGCTGATGGACAGCCCCAGCCCGGTGCCCTGGCCGGGCTGCTTTGTGGTGAAGAACGGCGTGAAAATGCGGCCGGTCAGCGCCGCCGGGATGCCGGGCCCGGTGTCGCGCACCCGCACGTATGCCCGATCCCCCTCCCGGCCCGTCTCGACCTGCACGCCGCGCTCCTCGCCCGGCGGCAGCTCGGAGAGCGCATGCACCGCGTTGGTGAGGAGGTTCAGCAGGACCTGCTGGATTTCATACCGGTCGCCGCGCACCACGGCGCGCTCGCCCACCGTCCGCGTCAGGGTGATCCCGCGGAGCTTGAGTTCGGCCTGGATCAGGAGGGTCGTGCGCTGCGCGACGTCATCGAGATCCACCGCCGCCTGTTCCGGCGTCCCCTTGCGGGCAAAGGTGAGCAGGTTCGCCACGATCCGGCCGGCGCGGTCGGCTTGCTCGTGGATGACCTGCAGGTGGTCCCGGGCGTCCGCGGGCAGGCGCTGCTGTT
This sequence comes from Gemmatimonadales bacterium, assembly GCA_036274515.1. GTDB lineage: Bacteria > Gemmatimonadota > Gemmatimonadetes > Gemmatimonadales > GWC2-71-9 > SPDF01. The sequence continues at coordinate 23,888 of DASUFQ010000010.1, forward strand.
CGAGCAGGAGCTCGGAGAGGCCGGCGATGGAGGTGAGCGGGTTGTTCAGCTCGTGGGCCACGCCCGACACGAGCTGGCCGACCGCCGCCATCTTCTCGTTCTGGATCAGCTGGGCCTCGAGCGCCCGCTGGTCAGTGACGTCCTCCACCATCACGACCACCGACGCGGCGCCGTCCTGCGCCGGCAGCGGGGCGCCCGCCAGACGGAGGGTGCGGTTGAGCCGGTCGGAAGGGAGGAGCGTCGGGACCCGCGACTGCCCGAGGCGTGCCCCGGCGATCAGCTCCTCCGCCGCCGCCGACTCGGTGAAGAGCGAGGGGATGAAGGCCCGGCCGATCAGGGAGGCGAGGGGGACGCCGGCCAGGAGCGCCAGCGCGCGGTTGGCGCGCGTGATCCGCCCCTCGGCGTCGACCAGCGCGATCCCTTCCGAGAGCGCGTCGAAGGTCGTTTCCCACTCTTCCTTCCCCTGCCGCAGGAGTCCGAAGAACCGGCTGTTGGTGAGCACGACCGCCGCCTGCATGGCGACGGTGGAAATCAGCCAGAGGTCCTGCGTCGAGAACGGCCGGTCGCTGCGCGCGGCAACGGCCATGGCGCCGAGGGTCATGCCGTGCGCCCGGAGCGGCGCAACGGCGGTGCGAGCCACCCGCACCCCGGCGAGCAGTTCCACGCCGGGGGGCGCCCCGTCGGCGAGCTCGATCCGCTCCCGCCCGATGGCCTGCGTCAGGATCCCGCCCTCGTGCGAGGGAATCTCCCGCCCGATCAGGGCGGCGAGGGTCCCCTCGGCCGCCGCCACCCGCAGCGAGGCGCGTTCGGCGGAGGCCAGGACGACGAGGGTGCCGTCGGCCTCGAGGAACCGGGCGGTGAAGCGGGCCACCTGCTCCACGATCCGCTCGGTCTGGAGCGACTCGGAGAGGACGTAGCTCAGTTCCTGGAGCGAGAAGATCTCGTTGATGCGGCGGTCGAGCCGCCGGGCGAAGTCGTCGCGCTCCGCCTCGACCTCGGCGAGGCGTGCGGCCAGCCCGGCCGCTTCGGCGGCGTGGCGGCTGCGTTCCCGCCACGACCAGAGGAGCGCCGCGGCCCCGGCCACGAGCGTGGCCACGATGAAGCCGGTCAGGGCGACTCCGACCCGGTTTCGCGGCGGGTGAGCAGGTCGGTCGGCGTGGTCTCCGCGGGGGCGTTGGGCTTGACCCGTACCGACTTGGCGGGAATCCCCACGTTGACGTGGTAGGGACGGACGTTCTTCGTGGCCACGGCGCTGGCGCCGACCATGCCGTTCCGCCCGACGCGGACGCCGGCCAGGACGGTGGCGTGGTAGGTGATCCGGGTGTCGTCCTCCAGCACGGTCCGGGCGTTGGTGACGTCCCGCTGGTCCACGATGCTGTGGGTATGGCTGTAGATGTTGGCGTAGTCGGAGATGCTGACCCGGTCGCCCAGGGTCAGGCCGCCGCGGTCGTCGAGGAGCACGTGGCGGTGCACGACCACGTCGTCGCCCACCTCCATGTTGTACCCGAACGAGAACTCGACATGCTGGAAGCACTTGAAATTGCGGCCGCACCGGGCAAAGATGCGCGGAGCAAGGCGCCGTCGGAGCGCGACGCCGAGGGCCACGTTCTGTCCCGCGAGCGGGGCGCGGTCGAAGCTGTACCAGAGCCAGAGCAGCGGCTTGACGCGGGCAAACCGTGCCGGGTCGACGTCGGCGTAATACTCGGGTTCCAGCGTCACGTTGCGCGGGTCGAGGGCCAGCAGCCCGGTCCGCGCGCTGGAGGACAGGGTGGGGTCGGCCAGGGCCGTCGCCCAGTCCCGGAGGCCCGGGTGGAAGAGACCCAGCAGGACATCGCGGACCACGACCGGCCAGTCCTCCGGCGAGCCGTCCAGCCGCGCGTCGAGTTCATCCAGCCAAGCCTCATTCGCCCGGTGGGTCGCGTCGGGCAGGCTCAACGTTCGCAGGGGAAGAAATGCCATCAGACCTCCACGGTTCCCCGGAGTTTACCGGAGTGGGCACCCCGGCGCCACGGCGCCCCGGCCTGCGTGCGGCACTCCGGGCGGCCCCGGCCGTCCTCCTCCTTGGGCTCCTGCTGACCGCCTGCGACTCCGGCGGGTCGGGAGGCGGACCGCGGTGGATCGACCGGAAGGGGGGCGCCATGGGCTCGGTCCTGACCATGTCCATCGAGGCGGCCGACCGTCCCTCCGCGGTCCTGGCCTCCGAGGCTATCCTGAGCGCGGTCGGCGCCGCCGACGCCTTTCTCTCGCCGGATCGGCCCGACAGCCGGGTGAGCGCGCTCAACGCGATCCCGGTCGGCGTCACCCAGCCGTTGGACAGCGCCTTGTGCGTCCTGCTGCGCCAGGTCGACGTGCATGCGCAGGAAACGGCCGGGGCCTTCGACCCGGTCATCGGCGCGCTGGTGAACGCCTGGGACCTCAACGGCGACGGCCGTGTCCCCTCGGTCATGGAGCTGGACTCGGCACGGCGTGCGGTCGGCCCCGGCGGGATGGTGCTCGACCTGTCGCAGTGCACCGCGCAGCGCCTGGCGATCGCCGCCGCCTTCGAGCCGTGGGGGTTCGTGAAGGGCTATACCCTCCGCGCCGCCAGGGACAGCCTGCTGGCGCACGGCGTCCGGTCCGCGCGGGTGGCCTTCGGGGACCAGGTGATCGTCCTGGGGTCGTCGAGGGAGGGCGGGCCGTGGCGGGTGGCGATTGCCAGCCCGGAGGACGAAAAGGCGGAGGTGTTCACCCTCTGGCTCGCCAGCGGCTCGGCGTCCACCTCGAGCCAGTCCAACCGGTTCGTGCGGGCCGCGGGCCAGACGATCGGGCACATCCTCGACCCGCGCACCGGGACGCCGGTGCCCGGCTGGGGCAGCCTGACCGTCGTGTCAGAGGATCCGCTGGAGGCGGACGTGCTGTCGACCGCGCTGTTCGTGCTCGGCCCCGACAGCGCGCTGGCGTGGGCGGGGAATCATCCGGAGGTCGGCGTGCTGGTGCTGGATCGGCGGGACGGCGCCGTGCGCCCGCGCTGGAACGAAGGGCTGCGTCCGGCCCTCGATTCCGCCACCGCCACCCCGATCCGTTAGCGCGCGCCGCTCATTGCGGCGTGGGAGCCGTATCCGGGACCTGCTCGGTGGCTTGCGAGCGCTCCCGCGCCGACACCCGCGCCAGCTCGCGGTCAAACGTCTGGATCCGGCCCGCCCATCCCTCCGCCGCGGCCACCCCGTAGGTGAACACCATCGGCGAATACACCGGCAACTCCTCCGAGAACACGAAGAGCCCCATCCCCACCGCCTGGCGGGGGAGCTGCTGGCGGCTGAAGTTGGCGTCGAGCGGGATGATTCCCACCGGGTCGATGCGCCGCCCGTTGACGCTCGCGCCGATCAGCGTCGGGTCGAACCGGACGTCGGGGACGTTTCCGTACACCGTCACGAGCATCAGGCCGGGCTGGGCCGTTCCGCTGGACCGGCTCACGGAGTCGATGGCCGCGCGCCGCCGGGCCACCAGCCCGGCCAGCGCGCGGTAGGCGTCCGGCGCGAGCAGGCGGAGCAGGCGCTCGTTCAGCGGGGTGAACCGCACCGTCAGCTGGTTGTTGCCGACGCCGACCGAAATCTGTTCCTGGGTGAGCGAGCCCATGCCCATCGGTGGCATCGTGGCCATCGGATCGCCCACGTCCTGCGAGTGGGCTCGGCCGGAATGGGCGCAGGCGCAGAGGGCGAGGGTCGCGAGCAGGCGGGGCAGGCGAGTCATTCGGGCGTTCCTTGCTCCGCGACCGCCAGGAGGCTCTCGCCGAGTTCGGCGATTCCCTCCGCGGTCACGACGCTGGTGGGTTGCAGGTGGTCGGCCGGCAGGTCGAGTTCCTGCGCGAGGGCCGCGGTGCGCTGCCGGACGGCCTCCCGTCCAAGCTTGTCCACCTTGGTCAGCACGGCGAGGACGGGATGCCCCGACTCGGCGAGGAGTCCCCGGACCTCCAGGTCGTCCGCCGACAGGTCGCGGCGGATGTCCAGCATCCAGACCACGCCGGCGATGGAGCGCGGCTGGCGGAGGTATCCGTCGAGCAGCTGCCGGAACCCCGCGCGCGCGGTCTTGCTGGCCCGGGCGAAGCCGTAGCCGGGCAGGTCGACGAGGTACAGGCCGGGAAGCCGGAAGATGTTCAGGAGGCGAGTCTTGCCGGGCGTGGCGCTGACGCGGGCCAGCCCCTTCTTCCCGACCAGGGCGTTGAGCAGGCTGGACTTGCCGACGTTGGACCGCCCGACGAATGCCACCTCGGGGAGCGCCGGGTCGAGGCGGACGGCGGGGTCGGGAAAGGAGCCGACGAACTCGATCGGAAGGTGCGCGAGGGACGGCCGCCCCGGGCTCACGCTTCTTTCTTCTGCTTCGCTCGCTCGGTGACGATCAGCGGGGGCTTCCCTTCGGTGACGCACTCCGGCGTGATGACCACCTCACGCACGTCCTCGCGGTCCGGCAGCTCGAACATGATGTCGGTCATCATCGTCTCGAGGATGGCCCGGAGCCCCCGGGCGCCGGTGCCGCGCTTGAGCGCCTTCCGGGCCACGGCGCGGAGCGCCTCGGCGTCGAAGGTGAGCCGCGCGTCCTCGAGCTCGAAGAGCTTGCGGTACTGCTTCGTCAGCGCGTTCTTCGGCTCGAGGAGGATCTGCACGAGCGCCGACTCGTCCAGCGACTCCAGCGACACCGTGACCGGGAGGCGCCCCACCAGTTCCGGGATGAGGCCGAACCGGAGCAGGTCGTCCGGCTCCACGTCGGTGAAGGGGTCGTGCAGCGTGGCGGCCGGCCGCTCGGCGCGGGGTCCCGAGGTGAAGCCGATCTTCTGCCGGCCAATCCGGGCCTCGATGATCTTTTCCAGCCCGTCGAACGCGCCGCCGCAGATGAAGAGGATGTCCTTGGTGTTGATCTGGATGTATTCCTGCTGCGGGTGCTTCCTCCCGCCCTGCGGCGGGACGGAGGCCACGGTCCCCTCGAGGATCTTGAGCAGCGCCTGCTGGACTCCCTCACCGGACACGTCGCGCGTGATGCTCGGGTTTTCCGACTTGCGGGCGATCTTGTCGATCTCGTCGATGTAGACGATGCCCCGCTCGCACTCCGCCACGTTGAACTCGCCGGCCTGAAGCAGCCGCACGAGGATGTTTTCGACATCCTCGCCGACGTATCCCGCCTCGGTCAGGGTCGTGGCATCGGCGATGGTGAAGGGGACGTCGAGGATCCGGGCCAGCGTCTGGGCCAGGAGGGTCTTCCCCACCCCCGTGGGGCCAAGCAGGAGGATGTTGGACTTCTCGAGCTCGACCTCGCCGTCGCGGGCCGCCGCGGCGTTGATCCGCTTGTAATGGTTGTAGACCGCGACGGACAGGGTACGCTTGGCGCGCTCCTGGCCGATGACGTACTGGTCGAGGGTCTCCTTGATCTCGGCGGGGGTGGGGACGGAAGTGATGCTTTCGGCAACCTCCCTCTCCTCGTCCTCCGCCAGGATTTCATTGCAGAGGGTGATGCATTCGTTGCAAATGTAAACAGACGGGCCGGAAATAAACTTCCGGACCGAGTCCTTGGACTTGCCGCAGAAGGAACAGCGGAGGTGCTTGTCGTTCGACATGCGCTGGCCGCCGAAGGTGGTGGGGAGACCCTGCCCGAAAGGTGGGCCGGGTCCCGGGGGGCGTCAAGGCTTGACGACGGGGGCGAGCCAGTCCTTCCGGGGCTCAAACACGGTGTCGATCAGGCCGTACTCCCTGGCCTCCTCGGCGCTCATGAACCGGTCCCGGTCCATGTCCCGCTCGATCGTCTCGATCGGCTGGCCGGTGTGGAAGCTGTAGAGCTGGTTCATCTTGGACCGCAGGTAGAGGATTTCCCGCGCCTGGATCTCGATGTCCGCCGCGGTGCCCTGGGCGCCGCCCGAAGGCTGGTGGATCATGATCCGGGAATGGGGCAGGGCACTCCGCTTCCCCTTGGCGCCGGCCGAGAGCAGGAAGGAGCCCATGGAGGCCGCCATGCCCATGCAGATGGTGTTCACCGGGGCCCGAAGGTGCTGCATCGTGTCGTAGATGGCCATGCCGCTGGACACCACCCCGCCCGGGCTGTTCAGGTAGAGGTAGATGTCCTTTTCGGGGTTGTCGGCCTCGAGGAAGAGCAGCTGGGCGATGATGATGTTGGCGACGTCGTCGTTGATGGCGGCGCCAAGAAACACGATCCGGTCCATCAGCAGGCGGCTGAAGATGTCGTAGGTGCGCTCGCCGCGGCTGGACCGTTCGATGATGTACGGAGGATAGACGGACACAGGACTCACCCTTCCACGGTGGATTGCTGCAGCAGGTAGCCGAAGACCTTGTCCTCGGTGATGGCGCGCTCGAGCTCGGCCAGTCGCTTGGCCTTCTGCAGCGAGGCGTAGACCTGTCCCGCCGGCACGTTGCGGGCGGCGGCCATGGTGGCGATACGGGCGTCCACGTCGGCCTCCGTGGCGTACAGCGCCTGCGCCTCCGCCACGGCCGAGAGGACCATGTCCCGCCGGACTTGCGCCTCCGCCACGGGCTGGAACTGGGCCGCGAATTCCGGCTCCTTCTCGTGCGGCACCCCGTAGGCGTGCAGGTAGCCGTGGATCACCCGGTGCACCAGCGACGGCGGCGCCTCGATCCCGTTGGCCTCGACCAGCTTCTGGATCAGCTGGTCCCGGACCCGGGCATCCGCCTCCCGGAGGGCGTCCTGCTCGAGGTCCGCGCGCACCGCCGACTGCAGGGCGGCGAGGTCGTTGAAGTCGCCGACCTCGCGGGCGAAGGCATCGTCGAGCGGCGGGAGCTCCTGCCGCTTCACCTCGTGCAGGGTGACGCGGAGCTTGCGCACCTTTCCCCGCCGGCTCTCGTCGGGGTGGTCCTCGGGAAGGCGGACCTCCGCTTCGGCGGTCTCGCCGGGCTGCAGTTCCATGATCCGCTCCTCGAGCGCGGGCAGCGCCTGGCCCTCGCCGAGGACGATCGAATGGGGCTGGGCCGCGGCGGCATCGCCTTCGTCGAGCGAGGCGACATCCACCTGGACCATCTGTCCCGCCGACGGGCGCTGGCCCTCGACCGGCAGCCAGGTGGCCTTCTGCTCACGGAGCCGCCCGATCTGCTCGTCCAGCTGGGCGTCCGTCACCTCCGGCACCTGGCGCGTGAGGGTGAAGCCCCCGAGGGTCGTGACGGTCACCTCGGGCCGCACCTCGACGTGCAGCTCGAACTCGATGGCGCCGCCCTCGTCGAACTTGACGTTTCGCACCGACGGGTCCGCCACCGGCTTGAGCGACTCGGACTCGCGGGCCTGGTCCCAGCTCTCGCGAATCACCTCGTCGAGGACCGACTGCCGGATGGCGTCGTGGAACTTCTTGCGGACGATGGCGGCCGGCGCATGGCCGGCACGGAAGCCCGGCAGCCGGACCTTGCGCGCCACCTGCTGGACGGCGCGATCCTCGGCCTGGCGCACCCGCTCCGTCGGCACGGTGACCTGGAGCGACTTCAGCGCGGCGTCGCCGCTGGTCTTTTGAATCGTGATGGTTGTCATGGCGGGGGAAATCTACCCGGCCGCCGGGACCCGGGCAAACGAGCCCGGGGCCTCAGCTTCCGGGGCGGGGGGGCAGGTCCCGGGCGATCGCGGCGTCCCGGAACCCTTCGCGGGCATGGGCCCCGTCGCAGAAGGGCTTGGTGGTGGAATGGCCGCACCGGCAGAGGGTGATCGTGGGCCGCCCGCCGAGCCCGAACTCCGCTCCCTCGGCGTCCACCAGGCGAAAATTGCCCTCGATCCGGATCGGACCGTTCGGGTTGATCACGATGCGGCTTGAAATGATGCCCCCTGGGATGATGCGACCGGAGGGACTCGAACCCCCACGGGTTTCCCCACCTGGTCCTAAGCCAGGCGCGTCTGCCATTCCGCCACGGTCGCAGGGTGATGCTGGTGCCGGCTTATCCTCCGCCGCCGTTGTCGCCGCGCAGCTCGCGCTCGATGGCGCCGAGCGCGTCCTGCGTCTTCGTGTCCGTGTCGCCGCTCTTCCGGAGGCGCTTCGCCTCCCGTTCCAGCTCCTTCCGGAAGAGCTCTTCGGCGACCGCCTGCCGCTGCCGCAGTTCCGCCGCGAACGCCGGGTCGTCCGCGAGTCGCTGCATGTCCTCGCGCACCCTCGCCACCAGCTCGGCCACATGCTCCCGGGCATGCCGGGCATCGGAATCCCCCGCCGGGAGCGCCCCGAGCCGTCGGCCGACCCGCTCCAGCAGCTCGAGGTAGGGCTGGCTCGGGGTCGCCTGGCGCACCTGCTCGAGATCGGCCGCCGCCCTCGGATTGTTCCGGGCACGGCGCTCGAGGTCGGCCGTCTCGGCCAGGAGCGCCCCGGCCACGAGGTTGGCGGCGTTCCGGAACTCGCCGTACGACTCCTTGCCGCTCCGGCCAAGGGCCCGGGCCACGACGAGCCCGATCAGCGCGCCGCACCCGGCCACGATCGCAGGAGCAAGGACCCGGTCGAGCCCGAGCACTTCCCCACGACCGAGCAGCCGGAGCAGGGCGAGCTCAATCAGCGCCGCACCCGAGCTGGCGATGATCCACAGTGCATAGTAGCCGAGGGGGCCGGCGCGCCGGAGGCCGCCGAGGACCAGGGCGATCGAGCCGCCTGAAGCGCCCGCCACGAGCCCCGCCAGGGCCATCTCCAAGATGGCCCGAGGGACGTCGGCGCGGGATTGGAGGAGCCAGACCGGCACGCTTGCGAGGATGAGCCCGGCGGTGAGGGCGAGGCCGAGGAGCGCTCCCCAGAACGGGGGCTGCATTCGCAGGGGGAGGCGCTCCGCCGTCTCTACCACCCGAAGGAGGCGGGGTCGTGAGGTCACGGTGTCACTCCAGCAGCCAGCCGAGGAAGATCCAGGAGACGCGCCCCGACTCGAGGCGCACGCGCATGACGTGCAGGCCGTCGGCGTCGTCGGGCGCCACGTAGTCCCACCCCGCCGCGTCCCGGCGCTGCGGCCGGCCGTACAACTCGGTCAGGCGGTCCGTCGAGTCCCCGGTGCGGAGACCCCGGGCGGTGGCGACACCCGGGCCGGTCAGGGTGATCCCGTAGCGAAGCCCGTCCTCGCCGAACGCCACGGCGAGCTCGGGATAGACCCAGGCGAGGAGGTCGATGTCGGGCTCCTCGGGGTCGGGCGTCGAGATGACGGAGTCGGGTTCGCCGAGCTGGGCCAGCACCTCGGACGAGTCGGCGTCGTCCGGAAGCCCGGCCACCACGAAATCCCGGTCGGTCAGCCACGGGCTGCCCTGGCGCTTCGGCGCCTCGCTGGCGCACGCCAGCATCAGGACGACGGCTGCCGCGGGGAAAAGGAGTCGGCGGAACACGCCCTAATCTACAAGCGAAGGGGCGGCGAAGGGGCGACAGTCCCGCGCCCCTCCGCCGCCCCGCGCCGCCGGCCGGGCAGGATCGGGCGCTACTCGCCGGCCAGCTTGACCCGGATGATGGAGTGGATGGGGCCGCTCGCCAGCGGCCGCACCACTTCGAGCGTGACGATCCCCCCGGGGCCCGGGTGCTTGAGCGCGGCGCGCAGCTCGGCTTCCGTGGTGACCGGGGTGCCCTCGACGCTCAGGATGATGTCCGGCGGGCCGCCGGCGCTCGCGGGCGAGAGCACCTCCCACGCCGGCCCGTTGACCGTCACGTCGACCACGACGAGGCCGCCGACGCTGCGCCCGAGCCCGAGCTCGACCGCTTCCTGCGGCTTGAGCGGCTGCACCGTGATGCCGAGCGGCGCCATCGCGGTGCCGGTCTCGGTCGCGGAATCGTCGGGGGCGGGACCGTCCTCCTGGGCGGCGGCCTGCGGCGCCTCGAGCGCCACCAGGCGGACGGGGTAGGTCTTCCGGACGCCGCCCTTCCGGGCCACCTCGATCTGCACCACCTGGCCGGGGCGGCTGAAGCCGATGGCCTGCTGCAACTGTGCCGTGTAGTTGACCGGCTTGCCGTCGACGCTGAGGATGATGTCGCCCTTCTCGATCCCCGCCTTCCGCGCCGGTGAGTCGGGTGCGAAGTCGTTCACCAGCACGCCGCGGATGTCGGGCAGCCCGACGTAGGCCGCGTCGTTGGGGCCCGCATCGCGGATGATGATGCTGAGCGCGGCGCGCTCGACCCGCCCGGTGGCGATCAGCTGGTCCATGACGATGCGCGCCAGGTTGATCGGGATGGCAAAGCCGTAGCCGGCGTTGAGGCCGGTCTCGCTCGCAATGGCCGAGTTGATGCCGATGACCTGGCCGCGGACGTCCACCAGCGGCCCGCCGGAAGTGCCGGGGTTGATGGCGGCGTCGGTCTGGATGAAGTCCTGGATGCTGCGCTGCGTCCGGTTGGGGAGGTTGCCCAGCCCCCGGCCGGTCGCGCTGATGATCCCGCTGGTGACGGTGAAGGTGAGCGCGTTGCCGAGCGGATTGCCGATGGCCAGCACCCACTCGCCCACGCGGGCCTCGTCGCTGTTGCCGAGGGACACCGGCTTCAGCCCGGTCGCCTTGATGCGCACCACCGCCACGTCGGTGTTGGGGTCGGTCCCGACGACGGTCGCGTCAAAGGTGCGGTGGTCCGGGAGCTCGACGGTGACCTTGTCGGCGCCTTCGACCACGTGGTTGTTGGTCAGGATCAGCCCGTCGGCGGACACGATGAACCCGGTGCCGCCGGCCTGCTCGACGCGCGGGCCCTGCCGGTTGCGGGGGAAGAACTGCTCGAGGCCGGGGGGCAGCTGCCGCTGGGCGGCGGTCGTGGTCTTCTGGGAGCGGATGAAGACCACGCTTGGCTTGACGCTCTCCGCCACGTTCGCGAAGGCGTCGCTGAGCGCGATCAGCATTTCACTGCCGCTGCCCGGCGCGACCGCCGGCTGGCGCCCCGTGGTCGGCGACGAGGCCTGGATGGCGGTGGCCGGGGGCAGGAGGCCGGATTGCGACTGCGCCTGGCTCGCCCCCGGCAATTCCAGCACGCCGGCGAAGAGGAGGCCCAGGAGGAAGGCGAAGCCGACAAGGCTTCCGAATTTCAGCCAGTTTCGGGTCCGTACGGACATGGGGCGTGCTCTCGGTCAGGTGATGTATGACTGCATGTCCCGGCGCAACCGGGCTATTCCATCATAACCCGGATGCGCAGGAAAAAGTTTCGGTCGCGCGTTACTTCTTGGAGTCGTCCACGATCTCGTAGTCGGCCTCGACGACATCCTCGGCCGGGGCTTCCGCCCCCGCCGGGGCCCCCTCGGCGGGCTCCCCGGCCGCCTGGGCACTCTGGTAGAGCGAGGCGCCGGCCGCGGAATAGGCGGCGTTCAGCTCATCCAGCGCGCGCCGGATGAGGTCCGGGTCGCCGGTCTTGAGGGCGCCCTTCCCACCTTCCAACGCATTGTCCAGCTTGGACTTGGCGTCTGCCGACAGGCGGTCGACCCACTCCTTGCTGTCCTTCTCGACCTTGTACACCAGGCCGTCGAGCTGATTCCGGGCCTCGATCTCGTCGCGACGCTTCTTGTCATCCGACGCGTGCGACTCGGCGCTCTTGACCATCTTCTCGATATCGGCGTCGGAGAGGCCGCTCGACGCCTCGATCCGGATCTTCTGCTCCTTGCCGGTCGTCTTGTCCTTGGCCGAGACGTGCAGGATGCCGTTCGCGTCGATGTCGAAGGCGACCTCGACCTGCGGCATGCCCCGCGGTGCCGGCGGGATGCCGGTCAGCTGGAACTTGCCGATGGTGCGGTTGTCCACCGCCATCTGCCGCTCGCCCTGCAGGACGTGGATTTCCACGGTCGTCTGGTTGTCCTCGGCGGTGGAGAAGACTTCCGACTTCTTGGTCGGGATGGTCGTGTTCCGCGGGATGAGGACCGTCGTGACGCCACCGAGCGTCTCGATGCCGAGCGACAGGGGCGTCACGTCGAGCAGCAGCACGTCCTTCACGTCGCCGCCGAGCACGCCGCCCTGGATGGCCGCGCCAATGGCCACCACCTCGTCGGGATTCACGGAGCGATTGGGCTCCTTGCCGAAGAACTCCTTGACCACTTCCTGGATCTTCGGGATGCGGGTCGAGCCGCCCACGAGGATCACCTCGTCGATGCTCTTGGGGTCGAGCCCCGCGTCCTTCAGCGCCTGCTGCATCGGCGGCATGGTGCGCTGGATGAGGTCGTCCACCAGCTGCTCGAACTTGGCCCGGGTCAGGTTGTAGTTCAGGTGCTTCGGCCCCGATTGGTCCGCCGTGATGAACGGCAGGTTGATGTCGGTGCTCATGGTGCTCGACAGCTCCATCTTGGCCTTCTCGGCGGCTTCCTTGAGCCGCTGGAGC
>DASUFQ010000011.1:0-17100 GCA_036274515.1 Gemmatimonadales bacterium
GTTGGAAAACTGGAGCGGGACGACCGGGATCCGGAAGTCGCCGGTGACCACCGGGGCCGCCGCCCCGGGAGCGCGGGAATTGAGCTGGGCGAAATTCCCGGCGGCGAGCAGCGCCTGCCGCTCCGCCCGCACCTTGGCGGCCCGCTGCCGCCAGGCCCCCTTCGGCCGGAAATCGAGCTCGTGGACCTCGAACTGCCCCGGCCGCGGCCGGGGTTGCTGCGCCTCGGCGCCCTGGACAGCGGCCAGCACGAGGACCACCGCTCCCATCAGGGGGCGGCACCAATTGTGGAACTGCAAGAAGGAGTCTCCGGAACGGGGGTGTGTTGGGACAGGCAAAATAGTCGCAGGGAGCGGACCGGACAATCGCGGGCCGCCCCCCGCCTGCGGTGCCGGAGACGCCGACCCCGGCCCCCGCGAACACACCACCCCTGTCCGGTCCGCCCGGAAAGCGGCCGGGGCCCCCGGGGGGTCGTCGGCTTGTGCCCGCCTGTCCAGTTTTGTAGTTTAAGCCGTTCTGTTACATAGCGATGGGGGGCGCTCCCCCGGGACACTCAGCCTGCCCGAGGCATCGTGGCCATACAGACCGCTCCGCACGTCGCGCTGTTCGACAAGTGCCGCGATTTCACCAAGGTGGATGAGATCAAGGCCGCTGGCCTGTATCCGTACTTCAAGCCCATCTCGGAGTCCGAGGACACCGTGGTGGTCATCGAAGGCGAAAAGCGGATCATGCTGGGGTCGAACAATTACCTTGGCCTGACCCACCATCCCAAGGTGCTCGAGGCCGCCTCCCGCGCCCTGCACCGGTACGGCTCCGGCTGCACCGGCAGCCGGTTCCTCAACGGGACCCTCGACCTCCACCAGCAGCTCGAGGCCGCCCTCGCCGACTTCCTCGGCAAGGAAGACTGCCTCGTCTTCTCGACCGGCTACAACGCCAACCTCGGCCTCATCTCCGCCCTGGTCGGCAAGGACGACGTCGTCTACCTCGACAAGCTCGACCACGCCTCGATCGTCGACGGCGCCAAGATGTCCTACGGCACCACCTGCCGCTTCAACCACGGCAGCCTGGCCCAGCTCGACCGCCGGATGACCCCCGACGCCGCCGCCGGCCGCGGGATGATGATCATCGTGGACGGCGTCTACTCCATGGAAGGCGACATCGCCGACGTCAGCGGCCTGGTCCAGATGGCCCGGAAGCACGGCGCCGCGCTGGCCATCGACGACGCGCACTCGCTGGGCGTCCTCGGCGCCAAGGGCGACGGCACCGCCGCCCACTTCGGGATGACGGACGATGTGGACATCATCGCCGGCACCTTCTCCAAGTCGCTGGCGTCGATCGGCGGCTTCGTGGCCGCCAACCGGAACATCGTCAACTACCTCCGCCATCACTGCCGCCCGCTCATCTTCACCGCCTCGCTGCCCCCGGCCAACACCGCCGGCGTGCTCGCGGCGCTGGAGGTCATGCAGCAGGAGCCCGAGCGGCGCGAGGCGCTCTGGGCCAACACACGGCGGCTGCAGGACGGCTTCCGCAGCCTCGGCTTCGACATCGGCCCGACCGAGACGCCGATCGTCCCGGTGCTCATCGGCCCGCTCGACACCACCTTCCTGATGTGGCGGAAGCTGTTCGACGCCGGGGTCTTCACCAACCCGGTGGCGCCGCCGGCCGTGCCGCCCTCGCAGTGCCGGCTGCGCACCAGCCTCATGGCCACCCACACCTTCGATCAGATCGACTTCGCGCTCGACGCCTTTGCGAAGATCGGTCGCGAGCTCAACGTCATCTGAACGGCGCCCTCCAGGTCCGGCCCGTCGAGGGCCGGGCAGACCTCAACGCCTTCATTGCCCTGCCCTATCGGCTCCACGCGGCGGACCCCAACTGGGTTCCGCCGCTTCGCCGTGACGTCCACACCCTCCTCGACAAGGCCGGGAACCCGTTCTTCGAGCACGCCGAGGCCGAATACTTCCTCGCCACGCGCGCCGGGGCGGTCGTCGGGCGGATTGCCGCCATCGTCAACACGCTGCACAACCAGGTCCACGCCGACCGGGTCGGCTTCTTCGGCTTCTTCGAGTGCGAGAACGACCAGGCCATCGCCGACGCGCTGTTCGACACCGCCGCCGCCTGGCTCCGCGCACGCCGGCTCGACATCATGCGCGGGCCCGCGTCGTTCTCCGTCAACGACGAGTGCGGCCTCCTGGTGGACGGCTTCGACACCCCGCCCACGCTGCTGATGCCGCACAACCCGCCCTACTACGTGCAGCTGGTGGAGCACGCGGGGTTCGCGAAGGCCAAGGACCTGCTGGTCTACCAGGGCGGCGACCTCACCTTCCGCGCCTACAAGCCGGTGCACGAGCGCCTGACCCGCGCCGTGGAGATCATGAAGACCCGGATGGGCGTCACCCTCCGCCCGATCAACATGAAGCGGTTCGGCGAGGAAATCGAGCTGGTCAAGTCGCTCTACAACCGCTCGTGGGAGAAGAACTGGGGCTTCGTCCCGATGACCGACCACGAGATCGACCACCTCGCCCAGCAGTTCAAGCCGGTCATCATCCCCGACCTGCTGACCTTCGCGGAGAAGGACGGGGTCCCGGTCGGCTTTTCGCTCGCGATCCCGGACCTGAACGTCGTCTTCCGCGCCAACCGGCAGGGGCGGCTCACCCCGTGGCTCATCGCGCGCCTCCTCTGGGCCCTCAAGCGCGAGACGATCCGCCGGGCCCGGATTCCCCTCCTCGGCGTGGTGCCCGAGTTCCGCGGGCGCGGGCTCGACTCGGTGCTCTACCACGCCGTCTGGACCAAGGCCGCCGAGCACGGGATCTACTGGGGGGAGGGCGGCTGGATCCTCGAAGACAACCCTGCCATGAACCTCGGCCTCTCCAAGATGGGATTCGTCGTCTACAAGACGCTCCGGATGTACGACCGGCCGCTGTGAAGGCGCTCGTCACCGGCGGCACCGGATTCGTCGGCCATCACCTCATCGACGCCCTGCTCAAGCGGGGCGACGACGTCACCGCCCTGGTGCGCTCGCCGGCGAAGGCGGCCCCCCTCAAGGACCGGGGGGTGCGCCTCGTGACGGGCGACCTCGACGCCATGCCCGCCATGCGGGAGGCCGCGGCCGGCGCCGAGGTCATTTACCACCTGGCCGGCCTCGTGGCGGCGAGGGACGACCAGGAATTCCTGCACGCCAACCGCGACGGCACGGCCAACCTCCTCGCCGCGGCGGCGGCTGTGGGCTCCCCGCGATTCGTGCTGGTGTCGAGCCTGGCGGCGGCGGGCCCCTCGGCCCGCGGGGTGCCGCTGACCGGCCACGAGCCACCGCGCCCCGTCACCCCGTACGGACGGAGCAAGCTGGCGGGCGAGGAGGTCGTGCGCGCCAGTCCCCTGCCCTGGGTCATCCTCCGGCCACCGATCGTGTACGGACCGCGGGACACCGAGGTCTTCAAGCTCTTTCGCCTTGCCCGGTGGGGCCTCGGGGCGGTCTTCGGCAAGGGAGACCAGCAGCTCTCGGCGGTCTACGGACCGGACCTCGCCGAGGCCCTCGTGGCCGCGGGGACCAGCCCGAAGACGATCAGCCGGACGTACTTCCCCGCTCATCCCGAGGTGTTCACCTCGGCCTCCCTCGCCCGGCAGGTCGGTACCGCCCTCGGCCGCCGGGTGGTCCTCCTTCCGATTCCCGAACTCGTCGGACGCGGCCTCCTGGCCGCCATCGGCGGGATGGCGAAGCTGACGGGCGCCGCCAGCGTCCTCTCCTCGGAAAAGGCGCCCGAGTTCTTCGAGCCGGCCTGGACGGTGGACCCGAGTGCCCTCACCGCCGACACCGGCTGGTCGGCGCGCACCCCGCTCGCCCTCGGGCTGGCGGAAGCTGCCACCTGGTACCGCGCCGAGCGCTGGCTCTGATGCGGACGCTGGACCGGGCGATCCTGGTGTACCTCGCCCTCGTGACCGCGGTGGCGGCGTGGCGGCTGCCCGGCAACCCGGATTGCGGGTGGCTCCTCCTCGCCCATGGACTGGCGGTCGGGCTCATCCTCCTGGTGCGGCGGCCCGGGCTCGGGCCGGTCGGCCGGGTGGTCCGGGAGATCTACCCCGCGGTGCTCCTGGTTCCGTTCTACAGCGAAATCGACATCCTGAACGCCGGCCACCCGATGGGGCACGACGCCCTGGTCCAGCAGTGGGAGCTGGCGGTGTTCGGCGAGCAGGTGAGCCAGACCCTCTGGCGGGATCATTTCCCCAGCACGCTCGCTTCGACCGTGCTGCACGCGGCCTACTGGAGCTATTACCTCCTCCTCCTCGCGCCGATCGTGTGGTTCGCGATGCGCAAGGACTGGCTGTCGCTCCGCCGGACGCTGAACGTGGTGGTGCTGACGCTGCTCGCCTGCTACCTCGTGTTCATCTTCTGGCCAGTCACCGGCCCGTACTACGAGTTTGCCAGGCCGGCGGCCTGGTTCCTCGACAACGGCCCCGCGCGGCTGGTCTACGCGACGCTGGCGTCAGGCAGTTCCCTGGGCGCCGCGTTTCCCTCGTCCCATGTGGCGGCCACGATCGCGGCCACCTCCGCGGCGTGGCGCGGAGACCGCCGCCTTGGCTACACGATGCTGCTGCCGGCAGTCCTGCTGGTGATTTCGGTCGTGTACTGCCAGATGCACTACGGGGTCGACGCGGTGACGGGCGTGGCGATCGGGGGCGGGGCGGCGTGGCTGGGAGGGAGGTATCGGGAGTAGGTCGGGCAGACGGGAAGGCGGGCGGACGGGCGGAAAGGCGGAGGGCAGCGCAGGCAGCGCATGCAGAGGGGGGCAACCGGTCGTCGGCTGCCCCCCTGCTGTTCCTGACCGTCGGCCCGTCGGGCCGACCGTTACTGCGTGACCGTGACGATCCCCTTCATGCCCATCGCCAGGTGCGGCAGGCAGTACATCTTGTAGTCGCCCACCGGCGCGCCGGCGAACGAGATCGTGTAGACGGCGTCCTGCTCGACCAGCATGCTGCCCGAGAGGGGCGACATCTGGTTCGGCATGGCGGCGGTGAGGACCGCGGCCGCGCCGGCCGGGATGCTGTCGGCCCAGAAGGCGACGTTGTGCGGGCCGCCGCTGACGTTGTGGAAGTTCACCACGTCGCCCGTCTTGATGGTGAGCGCGGCGGGAACGAAGTGGTAGGTCTTCCCGTCGAACTCCATCTTCACGTCGTGCGTGGTGCCGGTCGCGGCCGGCGCCTGGGCGGTCACGGCGCCCACTTCGGGGGTTGCCGCCGCCGCGGGAGCCTGCTCAGGCTGCTTCTCGCCGCCGCCGCACGCCGCGGCGAGCACTGCCAATCCGGCCACCAAGCTGATCTTCTGCATCGCTGCCAAACCTCCGAAAACTGATGAGTGGTTCCGCCCGCCCCGAGACGCCGCCCGAATTTCACAAGTGCGGACTGGCTTGTGAAGGAAGCCGCAAAGATAACCAGCGGCGCCACCGCGCGCGAGTCGCCCCCGTGGCGCTATGATTCGCTGTCCGCGCGCCGACCCCTCCCCCACCCGGATGGCCATGCCGCAGCATCCCCCCTGCCGGGCCCTCGGAGCCCAGTGCCGAGCCCTGGATGTCACCCTCCGGATCGGGAAGCTCGAGGAGGGCCCGGAATCCCTCGACCATGAGGCCACCTGGCTCCTTGGCCATACGGCGCAGGCCGATTTCCGGCGGCTCCACACCCGGAAGGGAGAGCTCCTGGTGGACACCCGGCTGCATGTCCCCTGCAAGCACTTCCGGGAGGATCAGGGAGCGGCCACCTGCCTCGCCCACGGATTCGAAGGGCCCTCGCCGCCTCGGCCCCGCCGCCCCGCCCAGCCCCGGCAGCTCGGCCAGAATCGCTTCAGGCTGGTGGACCATCGCCGGCTGGCGGACCGGCCGGCGGTCAACGTCCGCGCCGGGCTCCCGGTCCTGGGAACGAACCCCTGCCTCGGCGCCCCATGCCGGACCGCCGAGCACACCCGGGGCGCGGCCTGCTGCCGGGACCTCCAGATCGAGATCATGTGCACCCGCCGCCAGACCCGCCTCGAGGCGCTGGTGCGCGCCCGGCAGTCCCCGTACCTGTGCAAGACGGAACGCAACGAGGAGGACTCGATCGAATCCGAGATGATCTCGGCCTGCGGGTACCTGGGAGCCGACGGGGTCGAGTGCAGCCTTCACGGACGGGTGCGGCAGGACGGCCGGCCCGCCAAGCCGGACCTGTGCAGCACCTGGCCGGAAGGGGGCGACCTGATGCATCCGGGGTGCGTCTTCAGGAAATAGGGGCGGCCCGTCTGGCCGCCTGCCCGTCTGGCCGCCCGCCCGTCTGGCCGCCTGCCCGTGTGCATCCCCCCTCCCCCTGCTCGTCTCCCATCCAGCTACATTACAGGCACTTACCCGCTTCGAAGGGTCCCCGTGCGCGACGAGCTCGAAACCCTTTATTTGACGACCTATGCCTCGGTCGTGAGATTCCTCTACCGGAAGGTCTGGGACGCGGACCGGGCCGAGGACCTGGCGCAGGAGGTGTTCGTGCGGGCCATGCGGCACCGGCCCGAGAAGCCCCGGGCGTGGGTGTTCGCGGTGGCCGCCAACCTGGCGCGCGACGAGGCCCGCTCAGCGATCCGGCGTCGGAAGCACCTGACCCTGCTGACCAACGAGCCGACGCAGCGCCACCAGGTCGAGCCCGACGGCGAGGACAACGTCGAGCACGACGAGAAGATGGAAAAGGTCCGGGCAGCACTGGCCGAGCTGACCCAGCGGGACCGGGATGTCCTCCTCCTGTGGGACGCCGGGTTGAGTTACCCGGAGATTGCCGAACAGTCGGGGCTGGCGGTCGGGGCGGTGGGCACCACCCTTGCCCGGGCGCGCAAGCGCCTGATCGAGGCCCACGACCGGATGGAACTTGAACTGAAACGGAACCATGCAGCACATTCCTGACCCCATGCGCCACATCCCCGCGGATGAACTGCACGCCTATCTCGACCAGGCGCTCAGCCGGTCGCAGTGCGTGGAGATCGAGCATCATCTGGCGTCGTGCCCGGCCTGCCGGGCCGAACGGGACGGGATCGCGGCGCTGCGCGACCGCACCACCGCCATCCTGGTCGCCGCCGCACCCAGGAAGATCCGGCCTCGGCCGTTCACCCACCTGTCCGCCACGGTGGCCGAGCAGCGCTCCCGCCGCAACCGGGCCCTTCGGAGCGCCGCCTGGGCGGCGAGCGTGGTCGGGGCGCTGGGGCTGGGCTGGGCACTGCACCAGTGGTCCGCCGGCGCGGAGCCATCGGGGAGCCAGGCCGCCGCGTCCGGGCAGCCCCTCCTTGCTCCGGCGCTGCTGGCCGCCACACCGAGCCGCCCAGACCAGCCGGCCGCCGCGCCGCGCCGCGAGCAACCGCCGGTGCTCACCGCCGGCACCACCCCGGCACCTGCCCGGGGGGAGACTCCCGAAGCCGCCGAGCCTCACTTCGAGCCCGACACCCCCGCCCCGAGGCTGGTGGCACTGCCCGCGGCCGGCCCGGCGGACACCGTCGGCTTCGGGGGAGCTCGCGCCGCGCAACAGCCGGTCCTCCCCGGGGTGTGGCGCACGGTGGCCTGGGACAAGACGCAGGCGGAGCGCGAGCAGTGGGTCCCACGCGTCGAGGGGGTCCCGGTGGTCGGGGTGAAGATGCGGGAGGCTCCGCAGGGAGGCCGTCCCCTCACCGTGGTCATGCAGCAGCTCGCCAACGGGGAGATGATCAGCACCGTGGAGGGCCCCGCCACCGAGGTGGCGGCCCTGCTTTCCCAGCAGCCGGGCCAGAGCGCCAGCGCCGAACTGCAGGACATGCAGGCCACCGCGCCGGCCCCCGGCTCGACGGACGGCCGACCGGGCACCGCCCCCGGGAGCGTCCCCCGCACGCTCGCCATCTTCGGCAGCGCGCCGTCGGACTCGCTCAAGGCGCTGATGTTGAGGGTGAGGTAGGGCGGCCAGGCGGCCAGACGGCCAGGTTGCCGACGGTTCGAGAAACGAAAGAGGGGCGATCAGTGGTTGATCGCCCCTCTTCTCGATTCCAGCCTGCCCGCCTGGCCGCCTGCCAGTCCGTCTTGCCTACGCCTCCTCCGCCAGGAAATCCTGGGCCCGCTCGTCGTGGTCGAAATGGTCCTCGACCGCGTGGTGGCGTTCGAGGGTGACGGTGATCTCCGCCAGCCGGGGCGAGATCATGGGGAAGGCGCGGGCGAAGAGGCCGTAGGCGCCGAAGAAGAGTCCGGCCATGAGGAGCGTCGGCCCAAGCTCGGGAAGGCCGAAGGTCGGCCCTGCGAGTTCCGTGACCGACGGCATGACCAGCAGGTAGCGCTCGAGCCAGAGTGCCACCAGGGACACCGAGGCGAAGAGCGCCATCGTCACCGGGAACTTCTTCGGGAGGACGCCCAGGAGGCCAAGGAACGGGATCAGGAACATCCCGAGGAACACTGCCCGGCCGATGGGCAGCCAGCTGCCCCAGAGCCGCGCGAAGACGAAGCCGGTTTCCTCGGGGAGGTTCCCGTACCAGATGACCAGGAACTGGGCAAACATCAGGTAGCCCCAGAACACCGTGAACCCGAAGCAGAGCTTGCCAAGATCGTGGCGCTGTTTCGGGGAGATCAGGTGCCAGACGCCGATCTGGGTGCCCGAGTACATGACCGTCAGCGCCAGCAACATGTGGGCGCCCAGGAAGGAACCCATGAAATAGAATCCGCCCAGCAGGTTCGAGAACCAGTGGGGCTGGAGCGCCATGATCCCGTCGAACGCCACCATGGTGAGGACCATCGCGTAGGTGACGGCGTAGATCGGTCCGAGGCGGCTCAGGTGCGCCTCGTTGGCGGCGCGCCCCGCCTCGCTCGCGTCGAAGCCGGCCAGCAGGCGGTCGTACCGGGCCGCCCGGGCGCCCTCCGCCTGGGCGCGGGTGTCGGCGAGGTCGGGCAGCAGGTTGGCGCGTATCAGCCGCCAGCCCAGGTAGTAGAGCGCGCTCAGGCCGACGAAAAGCCGGCCGAACATCCATGGCCGCGAGAGCCAGAGTTCCTTCCCGTGGGACAGCCCATGCAGCTGTTCCTGCATCGGACCGTAGATCGCGTCGTACCCGACTGTGAAGATCAGCACGAGGCCGAGCAGCGAGACCGGGAGGAACGCCACCGCCGCCTCGGCAAAGCGGAGCACGACCCCCGACCACTTGGCCTTCACGATCTTGTGGACCGCCGTGATGGCCACCGACCCGGCCGCCAGCCCGGTGAAGTAGAGCCAGTTCACGTGGAAGAGCTGCCAGGCCCGGTGCGACTCCCCCCGGGCCAGGGCGAGGGCGAAGAGCCCCGCCCCGGCCAGTGCCAGCAGCCCGCCGCCCACGACGAAGAGCTGGAACCGCCCGCCGGTGGCCTGGCCCGAAATCCGGTGGCGCAGTGCGGCGTCGCTCATCACTGGCCTCCCGTCTGCCGGGAGGCAGCCTGGAGCTGCCGCGTGTAGTTCACCACCTGCCACCGGTCGTTCTGCTCGGTGATCTTGTCGCCGTACTTGCCCATGATGCCCCGGCCGTAGCGCAGGATGCTGTAGATGTAGCCGTCGGTGTACGCCATGGCCCGCGGGGTCAGGAGCGACGGCGCCGCCACCTTCGGGCCCACGGGGCCGTTGCCCGCCCCCGCCACGCCGTGGCAGACCGCGCAGAAGGTGTGGTAGAGGGTGTCGCCGCGGGCGGTCGGCACGCCGTTCGTCGGGTTGGCCTGCCGGTCCGCCGTGGCCGTATTGCCGGTGGCCCACTCGGCGGACCAGTCCACCTCGCCGCCGGTGACCGGGACGGTGCCGGGCGGCGTGGTCCGCGGGATGCCGATCCGGGAGTAGGGCCACACCGCCTGGGAGGCGACCATGTGGTCGAACCAGGGCACGGCCGCGAGGAGGGCGTCGGGCGATGGCACGTCGTTGTACCAGACATTGCACCCCGACGCCGACCCGGCGAGCAGGGCGAGCGCGACGAGGCGGCGGGCGCTAGGCCGCATGCGTCACCTCCACCGACCCGGCGCGCTGCATGAGCCCCTCCAGCGCCGCCGCCTGGTCGGCGCGGCAGGGCACGAACACCCCGATCTGGTCGTCGGTGAAGCGCTCGCTGAAGGGCACGCGCTTCCGGGCGTTCACGACCGACATGACGATCATCCCGAGGACGGTGCTCAGCGCCCCCATCAGGATCATCAGCTCGAAGCCGAGCACCACGTAGGGCGGCACCGTCGCGATCGGCTTGCCGCCCACGAGCAGCGGCCAGTTGTCCGACATCCAGAAGGTCATCGCGAAGCCGGCGGCGCAGCCGGTCAGGCCGCCCACCAGGGTGAAGAGGCGCACCGGGCTGACCGGGTGGTCGAGCGCCTCCTCGATCTCGTGGTTGGGCGCCGGGGCGTAGACCGTGAGGTCGGTGTGCCCCTGCGCCTTCAGGGCGCGGATGGCGTCGGTGGCCGCGTCGATGTGGACGAAGCTGGCGAGGACGCCCGGCGTCATGGCGGCCATCAGTGACCTCCCCGCTTCCGCGGGAACGGGATCGTTTCCTTGATTTCCTGGATCGCGATGATCGGGAACGTCCGGGCGAAGAGCAGGAAATACATCCCGAACCACCCGAAGGAGCCCGCCAGGATGCCCCAGTCCGCCCAGGTCGGGTTGAGCTGGCCCCAGGCCCAGGGCTCGTAGTCGTTGCTGAGCGACGAGACGATGATCACGTACCGCTCGAACCACATCCCGATGTTGATGAAGATCGAGATCACGAAGAGCGCCGTCAGGTTGACCCGGATCTTCCGGAACCAGAGCAGCTGGGACACGAAGGCGTTGCAGATGATCATGCTCCACCCCGCCCACCACATCGGACCGAACGCCCGGCGCCAGAAGGTGACCTGCTCGAAGGTGTTCCCGCTGTACCAGGCCACGAAGTACTCCATGGCGTAGGCGTAGAACAGGATCGACCCGGTGAAGAGCGTCAGCTTGGCCAGGTTGTCGAAATGGTAGTCGACGATCATGTGCTCCACGCGGAGCAGCTTCCGGAGCGGGATCAGCAGCGTGAAGACCATCCCGATGCCGGAGTAAATGGCGCCGGCGACGAAATAGGGCGCGAAGATCGTCCCGTGCCAGCCCGGGATGATCGACATGGCGAAGTCCCAGGACACCACCGAGTGCACCGAGAGCACCAGCGGGGTGGCCAGGGCGGCCAGGTACAGGTAGCCCCGGGTGTAGTGGCGCCACTGGTTGTCGCTGCCGGTCCAGCCCAGCGAGCAGGCGGCGTACAGCTTCTTGCGCCAGCCCGAGACCTGGTCCCGCACCGCCGCGATGTCCGGCACCAGCCCCACCACCAGGAAGGTGGTGGACACCGTCAGGTAGGTGGAGATGGCGAAGACGTCCCACAGGAGGGGCGACTTGAAGTTGGGCCAGAGGTAGCGCTGGTTCGGGTAGGGCAGGAGCCAGTAGAAGATCCACTGCCGGCCGATGTGGATGATCGGGAAGAGGCCGGCGGTCATGACCGCGAAGACGGTCATCGCCTCAGTGGCGCGGTAGACGGCGGTGCGCCACTGCGACCGGAAGAGGAAGAGGATGGCCGAGATGAGCGTGCCGGCGTGCCCGATGCCGACCCAGAAGACGAAGGTGGTGATGTACACCGACCACATGATGGGCGGGCTGTAGCCCGAGAGCCCGAGCCCCTCCTTGAGGAGCATCACGAAGGTGAAGAGGCCGACGAGGAAGAGCCCGACCGCGCCGGCGAGCATCATGACGTAGCCGCGGCTCGGCGCCCCGAGGGTGGCGACGACGTCGCGCGTCACCTCGGCGTGGGTCTGCGAGGGGGTGTAGGCGTGCGACATCGTCAGGCCTCCGCCCCGTGGAGGACCTTGGCGAGGTACGTGATGGACGGGCGCACGTTGGTCTCCTCGAAGACATGGTACCCGCGCGGGTCCGCCGCGCTCCGCGCCACCCGGCTCTCCGGGTCCATGCGGTCGCCGAAGATGATCGCGCTGGACGGGCAGGCCTGGGCGCAGGCGGTGACCACGTCGCCGTCCCGGAGGGGCCGGTGCGCGAGCGCCGCCTCGTTCTGCGCCCCCCGGATCCGCTGGACGCAGAAGGTGCACTTTTCCATGACGCCGCGGGCCCGCACCGTCACGTCGGGGTTCAGCTGCAGGTGCAGCGGCTCCGGGAACGCCTTCTTGTTGTAGGCGAACCAGTTGAAGTACCGCACCTTGAAGGGGCAGTTGTTGCTGCAGTACCGGGTGCCGACGCAGCGGTTGTACACCTGCCCGTTCAGCCCGTCGGGCGTGTGGTAGGCGGCGTACACCGGGCAGACCGGCTCGCAGGGGGCGTTGGCGCAGTGCTGGCAGAGCATCGGGACGAAGCGCGTCTCGAGCGGCTCGCCGTCGTGCCCGCCCTCGTAGTACCGCTCGATCCGCATCCAGCTCATCTCGCGCCCGCGCAGCACTTCCGACTCGCCGACGGTCGGGATGTTGTTCTCGGCGTAGCAGGCGGTGACGCAGGCGGAGCACCCGGTGCACTTGGCCAGGTCGATCGTCATGCCCCACTGGGGGTGGTCGCCGACGTAATTCCCCTTGGTGGCGGCCACCTTCTGCGCCGCCGCGAAGCCGGCGATCGCCTCCAGCTCGCGCGGCGTGTTGATCTCGTGCGCCGGGCCGCCCGCCGCCTCGTGGTGCGCCTCCTCGGGGGTCAGGCCGCGCGCCGCGGCCGCCAGCGGCATCGCCTCGGCGATGCCGCGGCCGAGCTGCCGGTTGCTGCCCTCGGTCTTGGCCACCTTCTGGTAGCGCCGGGTCTTCTCGATGGTCACCCGGGTCGACACGTAGGGGAGGAACGCCGCGTCGCCAGGGGCCGCCAGGAGGTCGAGCGCGTTGGCCCCGCGCCCGGTGGCGTACTGCCCGAAGTTGGTGTGCCCGTAGCCGAGCGGCGCCGAGACGACGTCGCGCCGGACGCCGGGGTAGAGGTAGGCCGGCGCCTCGAGGCTGCCGCTCGCCGACACCAGCCGGAGGATTTCCCCTTCGCGGATGTCGAGCTCGGCGGCGGTCTCGGGGTGCACCTCGATCCACGACTGCCAGGTGATCTTGGTGACCGGGTCGGGATTCTCCAGCAGCCAGGGCTTGTCGGCGCCGCGGCCGTCATACAGCATCGGCGAGGCGGACGGCGCGAAGAGGAACTCGCCCTCGCCGGTGAAGGCCGGCGACTGCCCCGACACCTGCTGGGCCGACGCCGCCAGGCGCACCGCGCTCGGCGCAGGGGGGGCGTCGTACACCCCACCCTCGGCGAGGACCCCCACCCACCAGCTGGCCAGGTCGCCCGCGCCGCGGCTCCGGCCGAACGCCTGCCACTGGGCCTTCAGGTAGTCGTCCCAGGTGCCCGACGGGAGGCCGGCGAGCGCCCCGCCGGCCGCCTTGGCCACGCGCAGCAGCACCTCGCCGGCGGGCAGGGTGTCATACACCGGCTCCATGACCGGCTGCATCAGCGAGCGGATGCCGGCCCGCGGCCGCAGGTCGTCCCAGCGCTCCAGCGCGTGCGACTGCGGCAGGATGAGGTCGCACAGCGCCGCGGTCTCGTCGAGGACCAGCGCGGTCGACACCTTGTACGGCACCTTGGCCATGGCGGCGGCGAAGCCGGCCGACTTCGGGAGCGCGTAGACCGGGTTGGCGTCGTGCACGACGAGGACGGCGATCTCGCCGGCGTCCATCCGGCGCTGCAGTGCGGCGAGGGCGGCGTAGCCGTCGCCCGCCTCGAGGTCGGCGCCGAAGCGGACCGTCTTGCCGACGTTGCCGGCCACGTAGTTCAGGATGTTGACCGCGGCGCACACCTGCGCGGCGCCCGCGTGCTGGCTCCCGATGCCGCCCGCCACCGCGAGGCTCGGCTCGGTGGAGACGAACTCGCGCGCCAGGAGGCGGATCTGGTCGGCGGTGAGCCCCGACTGCTGCGCGATCTGATCGGGCGCGTACGCCGCAAGCATGCCGCGCAGCGCCACCGCGTCCGGCGGCGCGCTGCTCCGCTCGGCCAGGATGACCTGCGCCATCGAGAGCGCGATGGCCGCCTCGGCGCCGGGCACGATGTCGAACCACTCGTCGGCGTTCATCCCCGTGAGGGACATCCGGGGCGCCAGCGCCACGAGGCGGGACATCGTGCCGTCGTGATAGCCGTGCGAGGCGGCGAAGCCCCGCTGGTTCTCGATGGGGGTGAGCCAGGTCTCGAGGAAGTCCGCGCCGAACGACACCACCATCCGGGCGCTGGCAAAGTCGTGCGATGGCAGCCCGTTGACGCCGAAGACCTGCTGGTTGGCGGCCCGCATCGGCTCGTGGTCGAACGGCTGGTACCGGACGACGGTGCCGCCGGCCGCGGCGGTCCAGGCCGCCAGGAGGTCGGAGAAGGTGCCCCGCCCCGCGCCGGAAATGACCGCCACCTTGCCACCCGCCGCCGACACCCTGGCGGCCACCTCCGCCACGCCGTCGGCCCAGGGGGTGTCGGCAAACCCGCCGTCCGCCAGCCGCTTCCGCGGCCCGCGGACCCGATTCGGGTTGTAGAGCGACTGCAGCCCCGCCTGCCCGCGCGCGCAGAGCTTCCCGGCGTTCACCGGATGCGCCGGATTCCCCTCGAGCTTGATGGCGCGGGCCTCGCGCGTCTTGACGTGCAGGCCGCACCCCGAGGCGCACTCGGTGCAGGTGCTGGCGTAGTAGGTCGGGATCCCCGGCACCTGGTCCTCGGACTGGACCATGTAGGGGATCAGCTTCTGCACCCGGTCGGTGGAACAGCCGCTGAGCGCCGCGGTGCCGGCCCCGGTCACCCCGAGGACGGTCAGGAAGCGCCGTCGGTCCATCCCGGATTCTTGCGTCTCGTCCATTGCTGCGCCTCGAGGGCTGGCAGTCGCTAGTAGTGGCAGACGGAACAGTCGCGCGACACGTTCCGTTCCAGGTGGCAGCTGATGCAGAAGCCCATGTTGTTCACGTTGTTGACCTTGAACACCTGGGGCGTCCGCGTCACGTCGCCGTGGCAGGTGGCGCAGGCGTTCGGCCCGAGGGCGTTGATGTGCCGCATGTGCGGGAAGTGGGCGTACCGGGCCAGGAAATAGACCCGGTTCCATTCCACCGGCGTGCCGCTGTTGTACGACTCGCGGACCTTGGCGATCTCGCGCTGGGCGCTCGAATCGCTGCCGCCGATGACCAGGTGGCAGTTCATGCAGGTGCCCATGCTCGGGATGCCGGGCTCCGAGGACACGGAGACGGAATAGTGGCAGTACTGGCAGTTGATCTTGTACTGGCCTGCGTGGATGTCGTGCCGGAAGAAGATCGGCTGGCGCGGGCCCTTGAGCGCGGCGGAGTCGGAGGCGGTGAGCGTCGGGGCCACGAGGGAGTCGTTGGCGACGGGAGCGGCCTGCCTCGAGGCGGTGGCATCCCTGGCAAGGAACGCCACCGCGAGCGTCAGGAGCAGGGTGCCGCCGAAGACCGAGGCGAGCTTACGCATGAGCCGTCACCATAATCCGGGAGGGGTCCGAGACTACCAGCTTGTGAAAATATTCACGAAGCCGCAAGTGCAGCGGGGCGAATCGCATTGCCACACGCGGCCCGTATTATACGCCCGCCAAAAATAAGCACAACCCTATGCGGTGAAACGATATCCGACCTTACGACTCGGAATTCCGAGGCCTCACCCCGCCGCCCGCCGCAGCGATCCGGGGGGCGCCTCCTCCCGCATCCATTCGGCCTTCTTCCTGGCGAAACCGAGGAAGGCGGCGGAAACCCGCTGGTCGGTGAGGCCGAGCCAGCACCACCGGACCGGGCCGGTGCGCTGGGCCTCGGTGATGGCCTGGGTCACCGCCACCGGCAGCCGCCCGTCCCGCACCCGGCGCTCCTCGCCGTCGGAAATCGTGAAGGTGGCGCTGACACCGTCCTGCATGACATGGATCCAGCAGAGCTTCCGGTTGCCCAGGGTGTATTCCCAGGCCCAGCGCCACTGCGGCCCGAGAAACTTGACGTGCTCGACCACGCCGGGAATGGCGCGCAGCCCGTTGCGGACCAGCTTGAACCGCGCGGCGGCGTTGGCCGGCAGGTCCTTGAGGGGTGCCTTCGGATCGGGTTCTGCCGAGGAAGTGGGGTACCGATTGCCCTGCCAGTAGGAACTCGATCGCCCCAAGGGTGGCTCCCGGGTGGGTGAGGAAGATCCGTAAATCTACGGGGCACCGGGCCCCGGAGGGAAGCCGTGCCGTGTGCGATGGGCCTTCCACGGCAACGTCTCCCTGACAACTCGCCCCGGCGCCGCCGCGAGCATTGCGACTGTGGACGGTGGTCGTCGGGTCAACGAGCCAGAACCGTGGTGCGGCGGCCCCGTATCACGGTTCGCCGGCGTGCACGTCGGGCGGTACGGCGGCGGGCGCCACCCCGTTCCGTTCCAGAAAGCGGCGCACCTCGATCCCCATCGCCCGCAGCAGCGACGCCTCCCTGCCATCGAGCCCCGCCCGAAAGACGATTTCCCGGAACGCCCGCATCACGTGCTCATGACGGCGCGTCTTGAAGAAATCGATGGCCCAGAGCGCCCGGTTCCAGTCGGTGAAGAGCCACTCGACCTGGTCGGCGGCGGCAGGCGCCGCCCGGCGCCGGGGCGGCTTGTTCTGGATGTCCATGCCGATCCGGACCCGCCAGGTCTCGTAGCTCATGACCCCGATGGCCTGGGCCAGGTTCATCGAGGTGTACTCCGCGCTGGTGGGGATGGACACCAGGGCACGGCAGAAGTCCAGCTCGTCGTTGGCCAGCCCCTTGTCCTCCCGCCCGAACACCATGGCCGTCGGGCCGTGCTCCGCCGAGCTCACCAGTTCCGCCGCCGCCTCCCGCGGCTCCAGCACGGTGCGCTTGGCGGCGCGCCCCCGGGCCGTCAGCGCCACGCTGTAGACGGTGTCCCGCAGCGCCTCCTCCAGCGAGGAACAGATCTCGATCCGCGCCACGAGGTCGGCGGTGTTGTGCGCGATCCCCTCGATGCGCCACGGGTCGAATACCTCCGGGTTCACGAGCCGGATGCCGGTGATCCCGAAGTTCTTGGCGAGCCGCACCGCGCTCGCGATGTTCACGATGTCCTGCGGGGCGACCAGCACGAGCATCGGCGCGGCGGTGCCCCCCTGCGGCGTCGAATCGCTCACCCGCGGAGCTCCA
>DASUFQ010000012.1:0-17913 GCA_036274515.1 Gemmatimonadales bacterium
CTCGTCGGGCGCCAGCATCTGGTCGAAGATGAGGTACGACATGAAGTGCAGCGAGGCCAGGAAGAAGGCGAAGAGCCCGAGCAGCCGGCGAAGCCGGATGATCTCGTTCCAGCCGGTCGCGCGCCGGAGCGGGGTGATGGACAGGGTGAGGAAGAGCCCGATCAGCGCGCCGCGGCCGGTCCAGCGCTGGATGGTCTCGACCGGGTCGCTGCCGAGACCGCCCTGAAAGGCACCCCAGGTGAGCCATTCCGGGATGCCGAGTCCCACGGCCCAGACCAGCGGCTTCGCCACCCGCCGCACCGCCTCCGCACGCGTCACGCCGCGCTCAGAAGTTCGTGCGCAGGTTCATCCCGGCGTACATCCCGGCCACCTGGTCGCCGTAGCCGTTGAACATGAGGGTGTCCCGCTTGAAGAACTCGCCGATCCGGCGCTCCTTGGCCTGGCTCCAGCGCGGGTGGTCGACGGTCGGGTTCACGTTCGCGTAGAACCCGTACTCGTTCGGCGCCGCGATGTTCCAGGTGGTCATCGGCTGGGTTTCCATGAACCGGATCCGGACGATCGCCTTCCCCCCCTTGAAGCCGTACTTCCACGGCACGATGAGCCGGAGCGGCGCGCCATTCTGGTTGGGGAGCGGTTTGCCATACACCCCGGTGACCAGGAGCGTGAGGGGGTTCATCGCCTCGTCCATCCGGAGCCCCTCGACATAGGGCCACGGCAGGATGCCGCTGCGCTGGCCCGGCATCTGGGCCGGGTCCTCCAGGGTGGTGAACTCGACGAACTTGGCCCGGCTGGTCGGCTCGAGGCGGCGGATCAGGTTGGCGAGCTGGAACCCGGTCCAGGGCACGACCATCGACCATCCCTCGACGCACCGGTGCCGGTAGATGTGCTCCGAGGATGGATGGGGACGAACCAGGTCGTCATAGCTGACCGGCCCCGGCCGCTTGACCTCGCCCACGATTTCGATGGTCCAGGGACTGGTCTTGAGCCCCCCGGCCAGCCGCGCGGGCGAGGACTTGTCGGTGCCGAACTCGTAGTAGTTGTTGTAGCCGACGACGTCGTCGTAGGGGGTCAGCTTGTCGTCGTCGGTGCGGAGGGAGGCGCCGAGCCGGGGCGGCAGCGCGGCGCTCAGGGCCAGGGCGCCGGCGGCGGCCATGAATGACCGGCGGGAGAGGTAGGTGTCGGGCGGCGTGATGTCGGAGGCGGGAATCTCCCCGCCGGTGCGGATCAGCACAGGTCAGGCTCCGGTGGTTGACCCTAAGTATACGCCGGGATCCGGGATGGGGTTCCCCGCGTCCGACAGCCGGGGGCGAGGCGGGGATGTCGCTTCGGCGACAGCGGCCGAACCGTGGCGCTTCTGCCATGGCGAGGACGCCCGAAAGGGGCCGACGAAGCAATCTCCCAGGCCAGCAGAGCCCGGGATTGCTTCGGCCACGATATGGCCTCGCAATGACACCTGTCGTCAGGGATTGAAGCGGACAGGGAGGGATTCGATCCGAGCCCGGCGAAGCCGGCGAGGAGACCGAGGCCGCGAAGCGGCCGCAGGTCCACCCTCGAGCTGGATGCAGGGAATTCGAGGGGTGAGGGTCCCCGGGGAACGGACAGGGAGGGATTCGAACCCTCGAAACGGCGTTAACCGTTTACACGCTTTCCAGGCGTGCCTCTTAAACCACTCGAGCACCCGTCCAGGTGGCCGGATCCGGCCGCGGCGCATACTAGCGGCGGGCCGCGGCGAGGTCAACGCGTCGCCTGCCCGCCCCCTACTTCGGCTGGGACTCCTTCAGGAACCGGATCCATTCGCCACGGTCGCCCCGGCCGGTGTCGGCCGGGGTGGGCAGGAGCTTGGCGGGGAGGTGCTCGTCCCACCAGGCGGCCGCGCGGACCGGCGTCCAGGGGGCCTCGAACTGGATCGCGTCGAGCATGGCGATCAGCGCCGGGGCGTCCTTGGGGCGGTCGCCCGGCACCTTGGCCAGGCAGGCCAGGACGGCGGCGTCCACCGCCGGAAGAATCGGGTGCTTCGACTTGGCGGAGGGGGTGGGCGCCGGTTCGTTGGCCTGCTTGAAGAGCATCTGCACCGTGTTCGTGGCGTAGAACGGCAGGTCGCCGGTCAGGAGCCAGTAGGCGGTGCACCCGAGGGCGTAGATGTCCACCCGCTGGTCGAAGTCGGCGTCGCCGAGGGCCAGCTCCGGCGCCATGAAGGCGGGGGTGCCGGTCAGGGCGTCCACGGCGGTGAGCTTCACCTGCTCCGGCGAGGCGGGGGCCGCTTCCTTCACCAGCCCGAAGTCGAGCACCTTGAGGAAATCCACCTCGATGCCCGCCCGGCAGGCAAAGAGGTTGGAGGGCTTGATGTCGCGGTGGATCAGGCTGCGGCGGTGCGCCTCCGCCAGTGACAGGCAGGCTTGCCGGAGGAAATAGACCACCCGTTCCTGCGGCAGCGGCCCGAACCTCTGCACCATGTCCTCGAGGCTCATGCCCTCGAGCAGCTCCATCGCATAGAAGAAGCTGCCGTCGCCGGTCGGGCCGAAGTCGTAGAGCGCGATCGTATGCGGCGAGTTGAGCATGGCGGCGGCTGCCGCCTCCCGGCGAAACCGCTCCATCGCCGTGCGCGCCGTGTCGCTGCTGACGCCCTTGATGCTCTCCGCGCGGATCAGCTTGACCGCCGCCGGCCGCGCCAGGAGCTGGTGCGTGGCGTAGTACACCTGCCCCATGCCGCCCTCGCCGAGGAGTTTGCCAAGCCGGTACGCGCCGATTTCCCGGGCCCGCTTGACGGCCTGGCCGAGCTGGCGGATCAGCCCGGCGGGCAGTACGGCGATCGCAGCACAGAGGAACGGAGGGACCATCAGCACGACCACGGAGATCGTTTCCGGCGGCAACGCCACGCCGCGGAGCCGGGCCATCAGCAGCGCTGCCGGGACGGTGAACGCGGCGACCAGGGACACCACGAGGGTGCGCCGGGGGGAGTCGGTGACGATGAGCGGGTAAAGCAGGATGATGACATTGACCCAGGAGAGGCGACCCGGCTGCGTGACCGGGACCCGGGACTCGAGAACGGCCAGCATGAGGCAGGTGCCGACCATCAGGAGCGCGGCGGCGTCCCGCAGCCAGTGCGAGCGCGGCCCCACCTGGCGCGCGACGAGGGCCAGCCCAAGGCCGCCGAGGATGCCCGCGATCGCGAAGTACCGGCCCGGCATCGGCCAGATCGCTTCGACATTAGGGACGGAGGCGGCGAAGAAGCGCCACGCGACCGACATGAAGGCCACGATGACGAACCAGATGGCCGCGATGACCAGCCCCGCCACCCCGATGCGCTTCCGCGACTCCTCGAGCAGGTCATCGGGCATCGACCGCGTCGGATGGCCCTTCATGCCGGCCTCCGGGGCGACGCGACGCGCCGGCCCCTCCCGCTGACGATCCAGTCCCGCGATGGGTCCGCCATCGGATGCCCCCCTGTCGGTTCGATTGGCCCAGCGCACGCCGCCCTCTATCTTACACTCTCCATTCACCGTTTGGAGTCCCCATGAGCCACCTCGTCCTCGGCTTCTTTGTGCTCGCCGTCGGCTTCCTCGTCCTCCTCGGCGCCGCCGGCATCCGGGCCAAGGGGCCGTCCCAGGGCGGCACCATCGGCCGGGCGCTGGGGATGGGGCTCCTCGGGCTCGGCGGGTTCCTGCTGGTGACCTCCGCGGTGGTCGTGATCCAACCGGGCACCGTCGGGGTCCGGCACGCCTTCGGCACCGTCGACGCCACGGCGCTGATGCCGGGCATCCGGTTCGTGACCCCCTGGTCCGAAATCGAGCGCTACTCGACGCGCGAGGAGCAGTTCCCCAGGGTGGGCGACGAGGCGGAGCGGATGGACGCCCTGTCCAGCGAGCAGATGTCGATGAAGGTGGACGCGGCGCTGCGCTACCAGATCGACCCGATCCTCGCGCCCCGGCTGTTCCAGGAGATCGGCACCCAGGCCCAGATCGACAACATCGTCCAGAACGCGATCCGGAACGGGGTGCGCGACGGGATGGTCGAGTTTTCGATCAACGAGGTGTCGAAGCGCAACCTGATCGCCCAGACGATGGAGCGCGAGGTGGATTCGGCCCTGGTGACGACGCCCCGCGCCGGGGGCGAGCCGTTCCGGATCGCCACCGTCACCGCGTTCTACCTGCGCAACCTCGAGCCGCCGCCACAGGTGGTCCAGGCGATCAACAACAAGATCGCCCAGGAGCAGCAGATCGAGACGGAAAAGCACCGGGTCGAGGTGGCGCGGCTGCAGAGCGACCAGCAGCGGCTGCTGAACCTGACGCTGACGCCGGAGCAGCTGACCAAGCAGTATCTGGAGGTGCTGCACGACATGAAGGGGTCGAGCAACATGGTCATCATGGTGCCGACCGAGGGCGGGATTCCGGTGCTCGACGTGGGGGCGCTGCGGAAGAACGTCAGGGACTAGTCAACGGACAGGGTGGGATTCGATCCGAAGCCCACCGCAGCGCGCGGGACTTCGAGGTCAACGGACAGGGTGGGATTCGAACCCACGAGACCCTTGCGGGCCCACCGGTTTTCGAGACCGGCTCCTTCAGCCACTCGGACACCTGTCCTCATCGGCGCCCGCACTCGGCGGTCGCCGGACGCAAAATAACGGACGATGACGCCGCCGCCAAGCGAGCACGGCTGACCCCGACCGGACGGAGCATGCATCTTGGCGGTTGAGCCCGATCCCACGACCCTCGCGCGCGAAGTCGCGCGGCGCCGCACCTTTGCCATCATCAGCCACCCCGACGCCGGCAAGACCACGCTGACCGAGAAGCTGCTGCTCTACGGCGGCGCCATCCACCTGGCCGGCACCGTCAAGGCGAGGCGCGCGGACCGGCACGTGACATCCGACTGGATGGAGCTGGAGCGGCAGCGCGGCATCTCGGTCACCTCCAGCGTCCTCCAGTTCGAGTACGCCGACCGGCAGGTGAACCTCCTCGACACCCCCGGCCACCAGGACTTCTCGGAGGACACCTACCGCACCCTGGTGGCGGCCGACAGCGCCGTGATGCTGCTCGACAACCGCAAGGGCGTCGAGGAGCGGACCCGGCAGCTCTTCGAGGTCTGCAAGCGGCGCCGGATGCCGATCGTCACCTTCGTGAACAAGTGCGACCGGAGCGGCGTCGACGCCATGTCCCTCCTCGGCGACGTCGAGCGCGACCTCGGCATCGCCTGCTGGCCCGCCACCTGGCCGGTGTACCACGCCGACCGCTTCGCGGGGGTGGCGGACCGGACATCGGGCGAGGTGCTCCTCTTCGACCGCCGCGGAGACCACGGCGCCTCCCGGGCCCAGACCCAGCGGTTCGCCCTCGACGATCCCGCGCTGGCCAGCGCCCTCGGCGGGGCGGCGGTGGCCCACCTCGCCGACGAGCTCCACCTCCTCGACGAGGCGGGCCACCCCTTCGACCGGGAGGCTTTCCTCGCCGGCGCCCTCTCGCCGGTCTATTTCGGCAGCGCCCTCAGCAACTTCGGCGTCGAGCCGTTCCTGCGCGACTTCCTGGACCTCGCCCCGGCGCCGGTCGACCGCGACTCGTCCATCGGCGCCGTCCCTGCCGATGCTCCCGACTTCACCGGGTTCGTCTTCAAGATCCAGGCGAACATGGATCCCCGGCACCGGGACCGCGTCGCCTTCGTGCGGGTCTGCTCGGGTCACTTCGTGGCGGGGATGGACGTGCGGCAGGTGCGCACCGGGCGGACCCTCCGCCTCGCGGCGCCGCAGCAGTTCATGGCCCGTGAACGGGTCAGCATCGAGGAGGCCTGGCCCGGCGACGTCATCGGCATCATGGACCGCGGCGCCCTCCGCATCGGCGACACCCTCTCGGCGGCCGGCGACCTGGAGTTCCAGGACATTCCCCGCTTCCCGCCTGAGCACTTCGCCCGCGCCTACCCCGCCGACCCGCTGCGGCGGAAGCAGCTCGACGCCGGGCTGCGGGAGCTGTCGGAGGAAGGGGCGGCCCAGGTGTTCTATGCGGAGGGGGAGACGGGACCGGCGCCGATCGTCGGCGCCATCGGGCAGCTGCAGTTCGACGTGATGCTGTTTCGGCTGGAGCACGAGTACGGGGCGCCCTGCCGGTTCGAACCGGTCGGGTACCGCTATCCGCGCTGGGTGACCGGCACGCCGGCCGCCATCGAGCAGGCCGCCACGGCGCGGGGCCGGCTGCGGCTGTATGACACCAAGGGGCAGCCGCTGCTGCTGTTCGAGACGGATTGGGCACTCAGGTGGGCGCTCGAAAACGAGCGGGAACTGACGTTCCATACCGTGGCGCCCTGAGCGGGCGCCGCGTCCCTGCGCTTCCCGCTTACGCCGCCTTGCGGTCGGCCCGGGTCCGGGTGGCCACCGTGCCGAAGACGTAATCCCAGAGCGGCGAGCTCACCCCGTAGCCGAGGTCGTCGTCGCGGAAGTGATGCCGGAGGTGATACTCGCGCAGGAACCCGCCGACCTTGCCGTTCATCTTCCAGTGATGCGTCGCGTAGTGGATGCCGTCGTAGATGATGTACCCGATCAGGAAGCCCGCAAAGATCGCCTCGTACGAGGCCCCGAAGACGCCGCGGAACGCCAGGCCGAAGAGCGCCGCCAGCGGGAGGCTGACCGGCGGCGGCATCACGAGGCGGGTGCTGTCGCGAGGGTAGTCGTGGTGGATCCCGTGGATCAGGAAGTGGACGTGCCGGCCCCACGTGCTCTTCGGCTGGTAGTGGAACACCCAGCGATGGAGGGTGTACTCCGTCAGGGTCCAGATGAAGAGCCCCGCCACCACCAGCCCGGCCACCGCGGCGAAGGACCGCCCGGCGGCGCCCTGCCAGAGGAACCACCCGACGATGGGCAGGAAGACGACCAGCGGGGTGATCGGGTGGATGTGCGACAGCCGCTCGAGCCAGGGGTTCTCGAACAGCGGGATGGTCTCGTCCTTGTTGGACACGAACTTGGCTGGCATGTCACTCGCTCCAGGGTACTGGCGGCCCGCATCCCTCCGCCGCCGACGGCGCCCCTCCCCGTCCCCCCGCACCACGCCCAAAAATAGGCCCCCCGTCCCCCGGGGGCAACGCGCTCCGGGCTAGCGCCGTGCCCGGAAGAACTCCCGCAGCAGCTCCCCGCACGGCGCGTCCAGCACCCCGCCGATGACTTCCGGGCGGTGATTGAGCCGGGGGTGCCGGAGGAGGTCGTGCACCGACCCGGCCATGCCGGCCCGATTGTCCCAGGCGCCGAAGACCACCCGCCCGACCTTGGCGAGGACGATGGCCCCGGCGCACTGCGCGCAGGGCTCGAGCGTGACGTAGAGCGCAGCGTCGGAGAGGCGATCCTCCCCCACCGCATCGAGGGCGCGGTGGATGGCGAGGAGCTCGGCGTGCGCGGTCGGATCCCGGCGCTGCGACATCTCGTTGTGGGCCTGGCCGACCACCTGCCCCTCGCGCACCAGGAGCGCCCCGACCGGGACTTCGCCGTGCACCGCGGCGGCCCGCGCCAGGCGGAGGGCCGCTTCCATCCAGGCCACGTCCGCCGCGGTGGCGCCTCCCCTACGCAGCCGGCCCCCCTCGCCCCACCGCGCCGGCAAACCGGAGCTCCTCGCCCGACCGTTCGACGGTGACGGTCGACCCCTCCGGGTAGTGACCCTCGAGCACCTCCATGGCGATCGGGTTCTGCAGCCGCTGCTGGATGACCCGCTTGAGGGGACGGGCGCCGTACACCGGATCGTAGCCCTGCTCGGCGAGGAGCTGGCGGGCCTCCGGGGTCACGTCCAGCCCGACCTTGCGGTCGGCCAGCAGCGCCGCCAGCCGGCGGAGCTGCAGGTCCACGATGTGGCGGATGTCGTCACGCGAGAGCGGCCGGAAGACGATGATGTCGTCCACCCGGTTCAGGAACTCCGGCCGGAAGTGCTGCCGCAGCTCCGTCCGGACCGCGCGGTCGACCACCGCCCACGACGCCTCGTCGTGCGTGGCGCCGGCCTCCACGATGTGCCCGCCCCCGATGTTGCTCGTCATGATGATGACGGTGTTCCGGAAATCGACCACCCGGCCCTGGCTGTCGGTGAGCCGCCCGTCGTCGAGGATCTGGAGCAGGACGTTGAAGACGTCCGCGTGCGCCTTCTCGATTTCGTCGAAGAGCACCACGCTGTACGGCCGGCGCCGGACCGCCTCGGTCAGCTGCCCTCCCTCGTCATACCCGACGTAGCCCGGGGGCGCGCCGATCATGCGGGCCACGGCGTGCTTTTCCATGTACTCCGACATGTCGAGCCTCACGATGGCGCGCTCGTCGTCGAAGAGGAAGTCGGCGAGCGCGCGGGCCGTCTCGGTCTTGCCGACCCCCGTGGGGCCGAGGAAGATGAACGAGCCGGTGGGCCGGTTGGGGTCCTGGAGTCCGGCGCGGCTCCGCCGGACGGCGTTGGCCACGGCCGCCACCGCCTGCGGCTGCCCGACCACCCGGAGCGCCAGCTCCTCCTCCAGCCGCGTGAGCCGGGTCCGCTCCGATTCCATCATCCGGGACACCGGGATGCCGGTCCACCGCGCGACGATCTCGGCGATGTCGTCGGCGTCGACCTCCTCCTTGAGGTAGCGGGCGTTCCGCTGGACCTCGACGAGCCTGGCCTCCTGCGCCTGCAGGGTGGCCTCCAGCTCCGGGATCCGGCCATAGCGCAGCTCCGCCGCCTTCTGCAGGTCGCCGCTCCGGGTGGCCATGTCCACCTCGGTCCGGAGTTCCTCCACCTGGGCCCGCGCCGCCTGCAGCTCCCCGATGGCAGACTTTTCCGACTGCCACTGGGTCTTCATCGCCGCGCTCTTCTCCTTGAGCCCGGAGATTTCCTGTTCCACCGCGCGGCGGCGCTCCTTCCCTGCCTTGTCCTTTTCCTTGAGCAGCGCCTGGCGCTCGATTTCCAGCTGCACCAGCCGGCGCTCGACCTCGTCGATTTCCTGCGGCAGGCTGTCGATCTCGATGCGGAGCCGGCTCGCTGCCTCGTCCACGAGGTCGATCGCCTTGTCGGGGAGGAAGCGGTCGCCGATGTACCGGTCGGAGAGGGTGGCGGCCGCCACCAGTGCGTTGTCGGTGATCCGCACCCCGTGGTGCACCTCGTAGCGCTCCTTGAGCCCGCGCAGGATGGCGATCGTGTCGGTGACGTTGGGCTCGCCCACCAGCACCGGCTGGAAGCGCCGCTCGAGGGCGGCATCCTTCTCGACGTGCTTGCGGTACTCGTCGAGGGTGGTGGCGCCGACCACGTGCAGCTCGCCGCGGGCGAGCGCCGGCTTGAGGAGGTTGCTCGCGTCGACCGCGCCCTCCGCCGCCCCCGCGCCGACCAGGGTATGCATTTCGTCGATGAAGACGACATAGCGCCCCTCGGCCTCGGTCAGCTCCTTGATGACGGACTTGAGGCGCTCCTCGAACTCCCCGCGGTACTTGGCGCCGGCCAGGAGGAGCCCGATGTCGAGCGCCACGATGTCCTTGTGCTTCAGCGACTCGGGCACGTCGCCGTCGACGATGCGCTGGGCCAGCCCCTCGACGATGGCCGTCTTGCCGACGCCCGGCTCACCGATCAGCACCGGGTTGTTCTTCGTCCGGCGCGAGAGCACCTGCATGACCCGGCGGACCTCCTCGTCCCGCCCGATGACCGGGTCGAGCTTTCCCCGGCGGGCCTGGTCCGTGAGGTTGCGGGTGAAGCGCTGCAGCGCCTGGTACTGGTCCTCCGGCGACTGGTCCGCCACCCGGTGTCCGCCGCGGACCCCCTCGAGCGCCGTCCGCAGCGTGTCGGCGGTGACCTCGGACTCGTTCAGGAGGTTGCGGGCCGTGGTGCCCTTTTCCTCCGCCAGGCCGAGGATCAGGTGCTCGGTCGAGACGTAGGCATCCTTCAGCGCCTTGGCCTCGGCCTCCGCGCGGTCGAACACCTTGTGCAGCTCGCGGCTGAAGGTGGGATCGCCGGTCGCGCCTTCCTGCCGCGGGAGGCGGGCCAATTCCCGCTCCACCGCGTCGCGGAGGGCGGCGATGTTGAGCCCGGCCTTCTGGAGCAGCGGCTGGACCACCCCCTCGTCCTGCGCCAGGAGCGCCGCGAAGAGGTGCGTGTCGTTCAGCACCGGATTCCCCCGCCGGCGCGCATCCTCCGAGGCGTCGCGGAACGCTTCCTGTGCCTTCAGGGTCAGTCGTTCAGGTCTCAGCATGGCGCGCCACGGGGGCAAGGGTCATACCGTGCAAGTCTGCCTTTCTGACAGCGTACGACGTCGTCGGCGAAAGCAAGACGAGGGACATTCCCGCGGAATGTCCCTCGCCCGTCGCCTCGCTCACTGGGTTGGCTGGTTCTCCCGGCGAACGATCATTTTCTTCACCTGACTCTGACCGTCCACGGTCAGGCGATAGTAGTACACCCCCGGCGACACCTCCCGCTCGTTGTCCAGGTAGCGACCACTCCAGTAGGCCACATAGGACCCGCACCGCAGACGGAGACCGCGCACCCGCTCGCGCCCCCCGGATTGGAGTTCGGGGACGGCGATGACCTGCACGAGCACGTTGTAGATCTCCAGCGTGACCAGCGGTACGTGTCCGTCGGTGCAAGCCTCCGGGGTGAGCACGAACGGGATGGACGTGGCCGGGAAGAACGGGTTGGGGAAGTTGTCTCCAAGCTCAAAAACCGGCGTGGGAGACGGGACCTGCGCGGGGGCGGGCGCTGCCATCCCTACCATGAGCCCGAGTAACAGCCCCGTCCAGGCACGGCCTGCCATACGGAACCTCACTCGAACAAGGGTTGTGAAGCGGGTGGAAGCACCTCCGTCGAAACGATTGATAGGGGCGCACTTACGCCCCCTCGGCCTAAGTATGCGCGGACCTCGAGTGCCCTGTCAAGTGAGCCGCCGGACCTCCCCAACCCGCCGGGTGATTCCCTGGCGGTCCGCCCACTCGAGCAGGGGAATCAGGTGCTTCCTGGTCAGCCCGGTCCGTTCCCGGACCCCGGCCACCGTGATCTCCCCCCCTTTGCCGGCCTCGAGGAGGAGCGTCCGGAATTCACTGAGTGCCTCACGTCCAACGTACCAGTCGGCCGTGACCGCCTCAACCCGTCCCGCGCCCGCCGCGAGCCGGAGCGCTCCCCCGACGTCTACCCGCTCCAGCCGCCGCTCCAGCTCCTGAAGCCCGGGCGCCGCCAGGCCGGCCGTGACAACCGCATCCACGACTCGCTCGACGGCGGCCATCCCGCCGGCGATCCTCGGCTCGAACGCCGGCAACCTGGCCACGCCGCCCTCCACCTCCAGGAGCCCGGACGCGATCGCCTCCTCGACGGCCGCCTCGGAGACGAGGTCGGAGCGATCGACCCTCCGGCGCAAGGTCTCCAGCGACATGCCCGGGAGTGACGGGTGCGTTTCGTGATAGACTCGAACGACCTCAAGTGATTTCTCACGCGCAGCATTCACCTGGTCCGTGGTCACCCAGGCCCCGGCAAGGCTCCGCAGGGAGGAATCTTCTCCCGCCGCCCGCTCCACTGTGCGCAGGGCGACGCCGGTTGCGAGGGCCAGCGACGCTGTCGTCACGCCGGGCGGATGTCGGCTGACGAGCGCACGGATCCTCTCCGGGAGGACCGGTGACTCCAGCTCGACCGGCCACTGCGCCCGCCGCCGGGGGGGCAGCGGGTCGAGCACCGTTCCCCCGCCGATGGTGGCAACAGGACTGTAACTCCGGATCACGAACCGATCGCCGCCCGCCGCCACGAGGGGCGCCTCGCAGGAAAGCCGGGCCATTCCCCGCCCACCCGGCGGGATCGGCGCCCGTGGGAGCACGCGCGCGACCACCTCGGCGGTCCCGAGGTGCAGGTGCACCCTGGTACGGGAGGTGAGGGGCCGCGGGGCTTCCGGAAGCAGGTGGATCCGGACATCGAGCGCGGAGGTGGCGCGCCACGGCAGACCATCGTCCACGACGACATCGCCCCTTCGGACCGCGTCGCGATCGATGCCCACCAGGCCAAGCGCCGCCCGATGCCCCGCGGAGGCGCGCTCCCTCGGCGAGCCGTGCACCTCGATGGTGCGGACGCGGGCGGGGCGCGACGACGGGAGGAGCCGGACCTGGCCTCCCACCTCGAGGCTGCCGGACCAGACACTCCCCGTCACGACCGTCCCGGAGCCGGCCATCGAGAAGGCGCGGTCGACCGGCATCCGGAACGATGAAGTCTCATCCCGCGGCTCCAGCTTGGCCGCTTCGGAACGGAGGCGTTCGCGCAGGAGCTCGAGCCCGGCGCCGCTCCGGACGGAGCTCCGGATGACAGGGCCGAACTGTACCGGGGAACTGCTCAGCCAGCCCGTCACTTCCTCCTCGACCAGCGCCAGCCAGTCGGGATCGACCAGGTCGACCTTCGTCAGCACGGGGATTCCCCGCCGGATGCCGAGCGCCTCGACGATGGCGAGGTGCTCGCGAGTCTGGCGCATGACGCCTTCGTCGGCCGCGACGACCAGCAGCACCAGGTCCACCCCGCCGGCGCCGGCCACCATCGTCCGGACGAAATCCTCATGTCCCGGCACGTCCACCATGCCGGCGATGACCCCGTGCTCCAGCGCCAGCGGGGCGAAGTTCAGGTCGATCGTGATGCCCCGGGCCCGCTCCTCCGCCAGCCGGTCCACGCGGCGCCCGGTCAGCGCCTCCACCAGCGCCGACTTGCCGTGGTCGATGTGGCCCGCCGTCCCGATGATCATGCCGCCACCCAGGGCCGGTCTTCCCAGAACGTGATCGCGGGCATGGCGCCCCCCTCGGCCAGGTGGTGCCGGAGGAACCGGCCGAAGAGCCGCCGGTGTGAGGCGGCGTGGCGTTCATCGAGCGTCGGGAGATCGGCGGCGGCGCTCACGAGCGCCTCGAGATCCGCCCGGTCCTGCGCGGAGAGGGTCGTGACCTGCTGCCCGACCGCGCAGCGGGCGCACAGTCCGCCGCCCTCGGCGGCGCTGAACCGAAGGGGCTCGCCTTCGGGAAGCGGTGCGCCGTCGCGTGCGCACCGGGCGAGCGCGGGGGCAAAGCCGAGGACGCTGACGAGGCGCCAGAGGAGGCGGAGCCCCAGCACCTCGATGGCCTCCGTCGGCGCCGTCTCGAGCACGGACAGGCCCCCGCTCAACAGGTCGAAGCTGTCGGGATGGCCCTCCGCCGGCGAGAACCGCCACGCCACCTCGCCGAGGGCGGCGGCGGCGGCGAAGCGCGGCAGATCCTCGGCCAGGCCGGCCCGCAGGTGCGTCAGGTCGAAGGCCGCCAGGGTCTGGAGGTCGCGGGTGTCCTTGAGATAGAGATGGGCGACCCCTTCGCTCAGGAGCTGGAGCGACGCACCAAACCGGCTGCGCGGCCGGAGCGCCCCCTTGGCGAGGGCGCTCCGGATGCCGAGGTCCCGGGTGGCAAGCCGGACGATCTTGGAGGTCTCGCCATAGCGCAGCGCGCCGAGAATGATGGCGGGTGTGGTGACGGGGGCCATGCCCGGAATCTACTCGGCGGGAATCCTCGTGACGGCGGAGCCGATGGCGCAGATCCCCAGGGGCACGAGCGCCCGCTGGGTAAAGTCGGGCCGGAGCACATGCGCCTCGCCCCCTGCCCCACCGCCGCACCCGGCGGAGATGGCGTAGATCCGCCCGTCCGAGTCCACCGCGACGCCCGAGTTGTCCGCCACGGGAATTCCGTCGCCCGCCCCGAGGACCACCTCCCGTGCGTCGATGTCGAACTCCATCAGCCCCTCGTTGAACGAGCTGACGAAGAGCCGTGCCCCGCCGTCGGTGGCCAGGTCGCCGGGACCGGGGCCGAAACCGCCGAAGTTGGCGAGCTCGACCCGCGCCACCGGGTCGACGATCGACAGCCGCCCGTCATCGACGTAATTGCCGACATTCATCACGTAGATCCGCCCGTCCCCCGCGACGACGGCGAATTGCGGGTTCCCCGGCAGGGGCAGCGGGATCGAGTCGATGCCCACCGCCTTGGCGTTGGTGACCGGGTCGATGACGGTGATCCACCCCGCGCCGGCCACGGCGAAGTTGACGAGGTTGCCGTTCAGGACGAACACCTTGCCGCGGGTCGCGACGACCCCCTGCGGGTAGATGCCGACCGCCACGCTCGCCGTGTCGCCAGTGAGGTAGTTGATCCGCGTCACGGTGTTGAGCCCGGGGTTGGCCACGTAGGCGATCGAATCGTCGACGATGGCCGAGCCGGTGGCCGACGAGCCGTTCGCGAGGGGCACCACCCGGGACACCGCCCCGAGCCTCAGGTCCACGATCGAGGCCGAGTGGTCGAGGCCCATGGGCACGACGGCGTAGCCGCCGGACGCCGAGACTCCGACCGGCGTCGGCGTCGTCCCGCCGAGCGGGATCTCGTAGGCGGCCCCGGGGGCGTCGACGGGAATGACGCTCAGCGACGCTGAAATCGAGTTGACGACCAGCACGACCTCGGACGGCGCGGGCAACGGCGCCGCCGGATCGGCGCAGGACACCGATGCGAGCGCCACGCCGCCGGCCAGGAGGGAGCGCAGGAAAGGGAACGAGGTCATTGCCACTCCAGTGTAATGGAAAGGATTGCCGTGCGCCCCGGAGTCGGGTAGCCGGCCAGAAATTCTGCGCGGGTGTCGAAGAGGTCGCGAATGTCGGCCCGGACGACCGCCGCACCGATCGACCGCTCCGCCCCGACATCCATCAACCCGAATGCCGGGCGTGGGTTGACGCCCCCAGGGTTCGGGTACCGCTCGCCGACCCAGCGCCAGCGCGCGTCGGCGCCCCACTTTCCGCCGGTCCAGGTGGCCGCGGCGCCCCACGACGCGCGCGGACGGTATTGCACCTGGGCGCCGCCTGGGACGTCGTAGGTGATCGGAGTCCAGGCACCCTGCGCCTCGACGGTGACGGTGGCCGCCGGCCGGATGCTCAGTGAGCCCTCGACCCCCCTCCGGATGACGTCGTAGTTGCGGGGACTCCAGATGAATCCCACCCCCGGTGACCAGAGGATCATGTCGTCCACCAGCCCGTAGTAGCCCCGGACCGAGGCGGTTGCCGGCCGGCCCAGGAGCTCCCACTGCTGCGTGGCACCGACCTCGACCTCCCACCGCACCCGTTCGGGCCGGAGGCCGGGATTGAGAACCACCCCGACGCCTTCGCGGAAGAAGAGGTCGGCCAGCGCCGGGGCCGAGACGGCGCTTCCCGCGGAGCCATGGAAGGCCGTACTCCCGCGCCGCCAGAGTACGTCGAGGCGCGCGCTGCCGAGGGGG
The DNA here is from genome assembly GCA_036274515.1 of Gemmatimonadales bacterium. Classification (GTDB taxonomy): domain Bacteria; phylum Gemmatimonadota; class Gemmatimonadetes; order Gemmatimonadales; family GWC2-71-9; genus SPDF01. Next base: position 15,189 of record DASUFQ010000012.1, read on the forward strand.
CCGCTGGAGCCGGTCCAGAGATCGAGGCGTGCCGACGGGCGGAGGGTCCAGGGGGATTCCTCCGACGGGTTCAACGACCCGGACGCCCGGATGCTCCCCCGGCTGAACTGCGCGTCGGCGGTCACCACGTCCCCCTCGTACCGGTCATGCCGGGCCGCGGCGCCCAGCTCCCCGGTGCCCCCCCACCCCAGCAACGCCAGCCCGCCATGCAGCGTCCAGTCGAGGGTGCCACTGACCCCTCTGGAGTGCACCGCGTACGGCGCCGCCAGCGGCGGGTCGGGATCGGCGACGTCGCTCCCGAGGTACTGCAGCGAGCCGCTCCATGTCGACCGGCCGTCGACCGTGAGCCCGAGGAACGCTGACCAGTCCGAAGCGGTCGCGTGCGGAGTTTCGTTGCCGATCGCCCCGGGCAGCCCCCGCTCGGAAAAGCTCGCCCGACCCTGGATGCCGAGTTTCCCTGACCGGCGAATCGAAAATGTGCCGATGGTGCCGCCAGCGTTGACACGCTCCGCCTCGCCCCCGCCGCGGTTGGGGGGAACCGAATAGGGGTAGTTGTCGGCCAGGCGCTCGCCCTGCGCGAAGAGGCGGAACTCGCCGATGGCGCCCGAGAGGGTACCCCCACCGCTCCCATGACTGCCGAGCCACCCCGACGCCTGGGCCCCACTGCCGGGCAGGCTGCGGATGTCGATGACCCCGCCGATGGCGGTGCCGGCGCCACCGGCCGACTGCGCCCCTGCACGGACCTGTACCGACGCGACGTCCCGGGTGGCGACCCGGCTCAGGTCGGCGCGCCCGGTCAGCGGATCATTGATGGCAAAGCCGTCGAGCAGCACGATCACCTCTTCCGGCGCGCTGCCTCGCACCTGTGGCGACGCCGGCCCGTTGCTCCCGCTCCGCCGCACCACCACCCCCTGCCACCCGTCGATGGCGGTGGCCATGTCGGCGCCGCGCCGGACCAGGGTCGCGTGGTCGAGCAGTGTCTCCTCCCCGGCTGATCCCTGCACGGCAATCGTCGGGAGATCGGGGGGGAGGGCCGCGAGCCGCAGCGTGCGCTCCACCGCCAGGCCGGGCAGGACGTCGAGGGTGAGTCGGGCCGGGCGGTACCCGACCGCGGCCGCCACCACCACGGAGAGGCCGTAGGCCACGTTGGCGAATTCGAACCGCCCATCGGCGTCGGTGAGCGCCGACACCGCGCCCAGCGTGACCCGGGCCGCGGGGATCCCCGCCCCTGACGCGGCGTCCACCACCTGACCGCGCACCGTGGCGGACGACTGGGCGCCGAGCGCCACCGGCCAGATGACGAGCAGGGCGAGCGCTGGCAGGCGGGAACACCTCATGTGACGGCCTCGCCGGGCCTGAGCGGCACCAGCTGCGGGGCGCCGCCGCGCCAGGGAGTGACCGCCACCGGCCACCGGAAGACCGAACTCAGGATCTCTTCACGGAACACCTCCGCCGCCGTTCCCTGCGCCACGAGCCGCCCCTGGTCCAGCAGCAGCAGTCCGTCGGCATAGCGCGCCGCGAGGTTCAGGTGGTGCGTCACGACCAGTGCGCCGAGCCCGCGGTTCGCCAGCCCGCGCACCAGCTCGAACACCTCCATCTCATGCCGGACGTCCAGCGCCACGGTGGGTTCATCAAGCAGGAGCGCCTCGGGCTCCTGGGCGAGTGCCCGCGCCACACGCACCCGCTGCCACTCGCCGCCGGAAAGCGTCTCCGTGCGCCGCGCCCGGAGCGACCACGCGTCGCATCGCTCCAGCGCGGAGCGGACGGCCTCCCGGTCGGCCGGGCCTGCCGCCGCAAGGGGCCCGAGCCTCGCATACCGCGCCATCAGGACCGTCGCCTCGACATCGAGCGGGAAGAGGATTTCCTCGCGCTGGCTCACCACGCCGACCAGCGTGGCGATCGTTGCCCGGGGCCAGGCGGAGAGCGGCCGGCCCTTCAGGGTGACCGCGCCCGATTCCATCGGGGCGAGGCCCAGAAGCGCCCGCAGCAGGGTGGATTTCCCGCTTCCGTTCGGGCCGACCACGGCGAGGAGGCGGCCCGGTTCCACCACGCAGCTCACCCGGTCCAGCGCGCGGCTGGCGGCGCCGGGATATCGGACGGAGAGCTCCGTGCCGCCGAGAATCATGCGAGCGACCTCCGGAGCTGGAGGGCGAAGATCGGCACGCCGATGAGCGCCGTCACGATGCCGACCGGCAGTTCGAGCGGCCGGAACGGGGTCCGCGCCAGCAGGTCGGAGAGCACGAGGAAGGCGCCGCCGGCCACGAACGCCGCCGGGAGCAGCTGGCGATGGAGGGGGGTGCCCCACCGCCGCACGATGTGGGGCACCACCAGTCCGACGAACCCGATGATGCCGGAAACCGCCACCGCCGCGCCGGTAAGCGCGGCCACGCTGAGGTACACCCGCCGCTTCAGCACCTCGACCTCCGCGCCCAGGTGCTGTGCGTTCTCCTCGCCGAGCGTCAGGAGGTCGAGGCCCCGGGCGCTCCAGAGCAGCACCCCGACCGGCACGATCGCGTAGACGGTGAAGAGCAGCAGGCCCGGCCACGATGCCATCCCGAAGCCGCCGAGAAGCCAGAGCATGGCGCTCCGCAGCTCTGCCGCCGGGGCGAGGGTGATCACGGCGCTCATGAGCGATCCGGCGAAGGCGCCGACCACCACACCGCCGAGGAGCAGCACATGGGGATCGAGCCGGCGTCCCGTGACGACGCTCAACCGGTAGACGATG
>DASUFQ010000013.1:0-11324 GCA_036274515.1 Gemmatimonadales bacterium
GTCGAGCATCCCTGGGTGCTCGCGGGCTTCACCGCCTGGCTCCTGATGGTGCCGCTGGCCGTCACCTCGCCGACCGCCATGCTCCGCCGGCTCGGCGGGGCGCGGTGGCGGCGGCTCCACCAGCTGATCTACTTCTCCGCCGCCGCCGGTGTCCTCCACTTCCTCTGGCTGGTCAAGAAGGACGTCTCGACCCCGGCCCTCTTCGGCCTGGTGCTCGTGGCCTTGCTGGCGTTCCGTCTCCCGGCCCTCGCGCTCCGGACCGCGGCCCGCCCGGGGCGCGCCCGGCCCGTCCGTGCCCCGGAAGCACCCGCGCCCGACGCTTGATTCGCCCCGGAGGCCCCGCTAGCTTCCGCCCCCGATGCCTTCACGTTCCCCGCTGCTCGATGAACGAGCCATCGCACGCACCCTCGCGCGCATGGCCGTTGAAATCGTCGAGCGCTGCCAGGGGACGGAAGGCGTCTTGCTTGTGGGGATCCAGCGGCGCGGGGTCGAGCTGGCGGAACGGATCGGGCGGCTCATCGAGGCCTCCGAGGGCGTCGCGCTGCCGCTGGGGAAGCTCGACATCACCCTCTACCGGGACGACCTCCAGACCGTCGGCGTCGGGCCGGTCGTCGGCGAGACCACCCTCCCGGGCACCCTCGACGGACGCACCGTCGTCATCGTCGACGACGTCCTTCACACCGGCCGCACCATCCGGGCGGCGCTCGACGAATTCGCCGATTTCGGGCGCCCGAAGCGGGTGCTGCTCTGCGTCCTCATCGACCGCGGGGGCAGGGAGCTGCCCATCCAGCCCGACATCGCCGGCCAGACGGTGCGCGTGGGCCCCGGCGAGCGGGTCGATGTCTTCGTGACCGAACTGGACGGCCGCGACGCCGTGGAGCTGGCCCGTGTCGGCTGACGCCGCGGTGCCGGCCCTCGGCAAGGACCTGATCGGCCTGGAACTCCTCACCGGCGCCCAGCTCCGCTTCATCCTCGACACCGCCGAGCCGTTCAAGGAGGTCAGCGAGCGCGCCATCAAGAAGGTGCCCGCCCTCCGCGGCAAGACGATCGTCAACCTCTTCTTCGAGTCATCCACCCGCACCCGCATCTCGTTCGAGTTCGCCGAGAAGCGGCTCTCCGCCGACACCGTCAACGTGGCCTCCGCCGGGTCGTCAGTGTCCAAGGGCGAGACGCTGGTGGACACCGCGCGCAACCTCGAGGCGATGCGGATCGACATGGTCGTCATCCGGCACGGCTCCTCCGGGGCCGCCCAGTTCCTGGGCGACCGGATCGCCTCCAACGTGATCAACGCCGGCGACGGCAAGCATGAGCATCCGACCCAGGCCCTCCTCGACCTCCTGACCCTCCGCGACAAGTTTGGCAGGATCGAGGGCCTCAAGGTGGCCATCTGCGGCGACATCCTGCACAGCCGGGTGGCGCGCAGCAACATCTGGGGGCTGGTCAAGCTGGGCGCCGAGGTCGGCGTCTGCGGCCCGCCGTCGCTCCTCCCGCGCGGGATCGAGAGCCTCGGCGTCACCGTCCTCCCGCGCATCGAGGACGCGATCGCCTGGGCCGACGCCCTCAACGTGCTGCGGCTGCAGCTGGAGCGGATGCAGGCGGGGTTCATCCCCTCGCTCCGCGAGTACAACCGGGTCTTCGGCGTCACGCGCGAGCGGCTGGCCCGCGCGCCGAAGGACCTTGTCATCCTCCATCCCGGCCCCATGAACCGCGGGGTCGAAATCGACAGCGACGTGGCCGACGGGGAGCACAGCGTGATCCTGCCGCAGGTGACCAACGGCGTGGCGGTGCGCATGGCGGTGCTCTACCTGCTGGCCGGCGGCACCGGCGCGGTGGCCGCCGCGGCGCGGGGAGAAGCGGCATGAACGCCATCCTGATTCGCGGCGGCCGGGTCATCGACCCCTCCCGCGGCACCGACGGCATCGCCGACGTCCTCCTCGAGGGCGGCCTGGTGGCGGCGGTCGGCCGGGGGATCGAGGCGGCCCCCGGCGTGACGGTCATCGACGCCGCGGGCAAGGTCGTCGCCCCCGGGCTGATCGACCTGCACGTGCACCTGCGGGAGCCCGGGCAGGAGGACCTCGAGACGGTGGCCTCGGGCGCCATGGCGGCTGCGGCGGGGGGCTTCAGCGCCGTCTGCGCCATGCCGAACACCGACCCCGTCACCGACAACCAGGCGGCGGTGGGGTTCATCGTCAGCCAGGCGCAGCGCGCCGCCAAGGCGCGGGTCTACCCGATCGGCGCGGTGACGCTGGGCCAGCGGGGCGAGCAGCTGGCCGAGTTCGGGGAGCTGGTGGGCGCCGGCGCGGTGGCGGTGAGCGACGACGGGAAGCCCGTCGGCTCGAGCCACATGATGCGGACCGCCCTCGAGTACGCCAGGACCTTCGGCATCCCGGTGGCGAACCACTGCGAGGAAATGAGTCTCGCCGCCGGCGGCGCCATGCACGAGGGGCTGGTCAGCACGCGGCTCGGGCTCAAGGGGATCCCGGCGGCAGCCGAGGAGATCATGGTGGCGCGGGACATCATCCTGGCCGAGCTCACCGGCGGGCACGTCCACCTCTGCCACATGTCGACCCGGGGGTCGGTCGAGCTGATCCGGCGGGGCAAGGAGAAGGGGATCCGGGTGACCGCGGAGGCGACGCCGCATCACTTTTCCCTCACCCACACCCGCTGCGAGGGGTACGACACCAACGCGAAGATGAACCCGCCGCTCCGGGAGCCGGAGGATGTCGAGGCCATCCGCGAGGGGCTCCGCGACGGGACGATCGACGTCATTGCGAGCGACCACGCCCCGCACCACTACGACGCCAAGGAACGGGAGTTCGATCACGCGCCGAATGGCATCATCGGGCTGGAGACGGCGCTCGGCGTGGCGGTCCGCGACCTCGTCGAAACGGGGGTCCTCACCCTGCCGGCGCTGGTCGAGCGGATGAGCACCCGGGCCGCCCGGATCTTCAACATCCCGGGCGGCACGCTGGCCGTCGGCGCGCCGGCCGACGTCGTCGTCTTCGATCCGAAGGAGCGGTGGATCGTCGAGCCGGATCGGTTCTGCTCGAAGAGCCGGAACACGCCGTACGCGGGGGCCGAGCTGGTCGGCCGGACGCACCTCACGGTGGTCCGGGGGCGGATCGCCTTCGACATCGCCGCCCGCTAGCGCCCCCGCCCCAGCCGGGCGGGGTTCCCACCCGCAGGGACCGCGTTACATTTGGCATCCATGCCCGAGGACCCGCCGCCGGTGCTGGTCTCCGCCGTCACGAGAGGGAAGTCTGACCATGGCGAAATCGTCCCCCCCACCCGCGAATCCGATTGACGCGCTGCTCGAGGAGCGGGCGCGTTTCCAGACGTGGCTGGCCCGGCTCGACTCGGCGGGTTCCGAGGCGCCGCTGGCGGTGCGGGACAAGATCCGGGGTGACTACCGGCAGCGGCTGGACCAGGTCGTGGCGGAGTTGCGGACCCACGCGGCGGCGGTGGCCGAGCAGCTGGCCACGTTGCGCGTGCGCGAGGACGACCTCGCCACCAAGGAAACCAAGGCGGAGGAAACCCTCGCCGAGGCCGAGCTGCGCCACGCCGTCGGCGAGTACGAGGAGGCGGAGTGGGAGCGGGTGCGGGGCGGGAGCGAGCGCCAGCTGATCGACGTGCGCGAGGAACTGGCCCGGGTGAGCGACGAGATCACCCGCCTGGGCGAGGTCCAGGCGCTGATCGCTGCCGAGCCGCCCAAGGCCGCGGAGCCGGAGCCCGAGCCCGAGCCGGCGGCAGCCGCCGAACCCGAGGCCGATGCGGGGGACGACTGGGAGCCGCTGATTCCGCTCGCCGACGCGCCGGCCCCCGAGGCCGCGCCGCCGCCGATGCCGAGCGCGCCGCGATTCACTCCGCGCGGGGCCTCGCGCCCCTCGGAGCCGGCGCCGCGCACGCTGCCGTTCCCGTCACGCGCCGAGCCGTCGCCCGATGACCTCGCCTTCCTCAAGTCGATGGCCGATGAGCAGCCGACGCCGAAGCGGAGCAGTGGGGCGGGGGCCCGGCTCAGCGGCTCGGGACCGAAGCCGGCCGAGGAGCCGCCGCCGACGACGCCCGGCAACGAGCGGCCCAGCCAGGCGGCGGCGCCGAAGACGCTCAAGTGCGGTGAATGCGGGACGCTGAACCGTCCGACGGAGTGGTACTGCGAGCGCTGCGGGGCGGAGCTGGCCGCGCTCTAGGTTCGCGGCCGGGGGGATGCAACACGGGGCCCGGCGGTGTCCGCCGGGCCCCGCGTCATTTGGAGATGCAGCCCGGTCAGGCCTTGGCGGCCACGGCCTTGGCCAGCCGGCTCTTCTGGCGGGCGGCGGTCCGGGGGTGGATCAGGTGCTTGCGGCCGGCGCGATCGAGCAGGCTCGCCGCTTCGGCCAGCGCGGCCGTGCCCTGCGCCTTGGTGTCCGCGGCGCGGACCTTCTTGACGACCGTGCGCAGCTGGCTCCGCTGCGCCTTGTTGCGGGCGGTGCGGGTCTTGGTCTGGCGCATGCGCTTCTTCGCGGACTTGATGCGGGGCACAGCGAACCTCTCGGAAACGGTGCAGCGGGAGGGCCCATCCCCCCCATCATGAGCAAGCGCGAAAGCTAGCGGCGCCCGCCCGCAACGTCAAGCACCACGGTACTTTGACTTGCCTCCGGACGGGGTGTATTCTTCCGCGCGCCGCCAGTGGCGCCACACCCGGTCCACCCCACCCTTGATCCGGACGACGGTTGGAACAGCCTTCCGCCCTGACGATGCCAGATCCGCCGACTTCGGCGCTGGGTGCCTCACCGGCCTTCATGGTCGAACTCGAGGCATTCTCGGGCCCGCTCGACCTCCTCCTCCACCTCCTCCGCGAGGAGGAGCTCGAGATCGCGGACATCCCGGTGGCGAGGATTGCCGACCAGTTCCTCCTCGTCATCCATGACCTCGGGCTGAACCAGGCCGCCGATTACCTCGAGATGGCGGGCCGGCTGCTGCGCCTCAAGGCCCAGATGCTCCTTCCGCGGGGCAGCGGCGAGGATGGCTGGGAGGACCCGCGCGCCGAACTGGTGCGGCGGCTGCTCGAGTACCAGCAGATCCGCGAGGTCGCGCTCTGGCTGGGGCGCGCCGCCGAGCGGCGCGCCGACCAGTACGCCCGCGGCTACCTCCCGGCGCCGCCCGACCTCCCGCCGCCACCGTTGCAGGTGGACCTCGTGGCGCTCCTCGAGGCGGTGCAGCGCGTCATCGATGGGATCCCCTCGCCGGTCCTGCACCGGGTGGTGGCCCGTCCCCTCGACGTGGAGGGCGCCACCAGGCGGCTTCACACCCTGCTTGAGGCGCGGGAAGAATTCTCCTGGCAGGAGGCGCTGGGCCCCGCGCCGACCATCACCGACGTCCTCTCGACGCTGCTCGCCCTGCTGGAGCTGGCTCGGCGGGGCGCCGTTACCCTGACCCAGGCGGCTGCCTTCGCGCCTATGGTGATTCGCCGTGACTCCGCTCGCCCAACTGATTGAGGCGGCGCTCTTCGCCGCGTCGCGCCCGCTGACGGTCGAGGAGCTTTCCGTCCTCGATCCCGAGGCCTCCCTGGCCGACGTGCGGACGGCGCTGGACCAGCTCCGGGAACTGTACGACTTCAACCAGCACGCCATCGAGGTGGTCGAGATGGCCGGCGGGTACCAGGTGCTCACGCGGGCGGCGTTTGCGCAGGCGCTCGAACGGGCGCAGTTCACCGTGCGCGCGTCGCGGCTGACCCCGGCCGCGCTGGAGACCCTGTCCATCATCGCCTATCGCCAGCCCGTCGGCCGGAGCGAGATCGAGGAGATCCGTGGCGTGTCGGCCGGCGGCGTCCTCCGGTCGCTGCAGGAACGCGGCCTGATCGAGGTCGTGGGCCGGAGCGAGGCGCTCGGCCGGCCGCTGCTGTACGGCACCTCGCCGCTCTTCCTCGAACTGCTGGGGCTGCGGGACCTGTCCGACCTCCCGCGGGCCGAGGAACTGAGCATCGCCATCCAGCCGCCGCAGCCCCTGACGCCCGAAGCCGAGGACGCCGCCGCCTACGTGCCGGCCGAGTCGTGAGCGAAATGCGGCTGCAGCGCGCGCTGGCCCGCGCGGGGGTCGCCTCCCGGCGCGCGGCCGAGGAACTAATCCGCGCGGGCCGCGTACGGGTGGACGGGCGGGTGGCCGAGCTCGGCAGCAAGGTCGATCCCGACCGGCAGCAGATCACCGTCGGCGGCAAGGCGGTCCGGGTGGTGTCCCGCCGCTGGCTCGCCTTCCACAAGCCGCTCGGCGTGGTCACCACCGCCAGCGACGAAGAGGGCCGGCGCAACGTCCTCGAGTTCATCAACGATCCGGCGGGGCTGACCTACGTCGGCCGGCTCGACGTGATGACCACCGGGCTCCTCCTCCTGACCACCGACGGCGAGGCGGTGCACCGGCTGACCCACCCCAAGTACCGGGTGCCGCGGCGCTACACCGCGCTGGTGCACGGGCGCGGCGCCGCCGAACTCGGGCAGCTGGTGCGCGAGCGGGTGGTCATCGAGGGCCGCCCGGTCATTGCGGACGAGGTGCGGGTCCGGCCCGGCAAGGAAGGGCGGTGCATCCTCGACGTGACCCTGACCGAGGGCCGCAATCGCATCGTGCGCCGGTGGTGCGAGGCGATGGGACTCAAGGTGGAGCGGCTGGCCCGGCTGTCGTACGGCCCCGTCCGTCTCGGCGACCTGCCCGTCGGCCGCTCGCGACCGCTGACGCCCCGCGAGGAAGCGGCGATCTACAAGACGATTCGGCTCGACCCGTCCGGCGACTGAGCGGCGCGCCCGCCCCGGACCACCCCTCGGAGGAGTACGCATGACCGTGCAGCCGGCGCCCACCCCCAGCCCCGCCTCGGAACGCCTTCCCCTCGTCGTCAAGGAAGTGGGACGCCGGATCGTCGGCCAGGACGTGATGATCGAGCGGCTCCTGATCGGCCTCCTCACCGGCGGGCACGTCCTGCTCGAAGGGGTCCCCGGGCTCGCCAAGACGCTCGCCGTCCGGTCGCTGTCGGAAATCATCTCCGCCACGTTCTCGCGCATCCAGTTCACCCCGGATCTCCTCCCGGCCGACGTGATCGGCACGATGGTCTTCGACCAGAAAAACCAGGAGTTCCGCGTCAAGAAGGGTCCGCTCTTCGCCCAGATCATCCTGGCCGACGAGATCAACCGGGCACCCGCGAAGGTCCAGTCGGCGCTCCTCGAGGCGATGCAGGAAAAGCAGGTGACGATCGGCGGGGCCACCTTTCACCTGACGGAACCCTTCCTCGTCCTGGCCACGCAGAACCCGATCGAGAACGAGGGCACCTATCCGCTGCCCGAGGCGCAGCTCGACCGGTTCATGCTGAAGGTGCGGGTCGGCTACCCGACGCGGGACGAAGAGCGCGAAATCCTCCTCCGGATGGCGGGCGGGGCGCCGATCCCGGTCCGCAAGCTGCTCGACCCGGCCGCCATCATGGCGGCCCGCGCCGAGATTGCCGCGCTGTACGCGGACCAGAAGGTGCTCGATTACCTGGTGGACGTGGTCCGCGCCACGCGCGAGCCCGGGAGCGTCGGGCTGGCGGAGCTGAAGCCGCTCATCGCCTTCGGGGCCTCGCCCCGCGCGTCCATCGCGCTGGCGCAGGCGGCGAAGGCGCACGCCTTCCTCCGTGGCCGGTCCTACGTGGTGCCCGAGGACGTGCGGGCGCTCGCCCCCGACGTCCTGCGGCACCGCATCGTCCTGACGTTCGAGGCGGAGGCCGAGGACGTCGACGCCGACGTGGTCATCCAGCGGGTGCTGGCCGCGGTCCCGGTCCCGTGACCGCCGGCGCCCCCGCCTGGAGGCGCCCCCCGACATGAGCGTGGTGTCCCAGGAAGTCCTGAAGCAGGTCAAGACGATCGAGCTTCGCACGCGCGGGCTGGTGTCGTCGCTCTTTGCCGGCGAGTACCGGTCGACGTTCCGCGGGCAAGGGATGGAGTTCGCGGAAGTCCGCGCCTACGAGATCGGTGACGACTACCGCACGATCGACTGGAACGTCTCCGCCCGCCTGGCCAGCCCCTTCGTCAAGACCTTCACCGAAGAGCGCGAGCTCACCGTGCTGCTGGTCGTGGACCACTCCGGTTCCACGCGCTTCGGGGAACCGCGCACCAAGGCCGGGCTCGCGGCGGAGGTGGCGGCGGTCCTCGCGCTGGCGGCGGCGCGGCAGAGCGACCGGGTCGGCGCGCTGCTTTTTTCCGACCGGGTGGAGCAGGTCATCCCGCCCCGGAAGGGTCGCCGGCACGCCCTGCGGGTCATCCGGGACCTGGTGGCCTTTGCCCCCGCCGGCCGGCGCACCGACCTCGCCGCCGGCCTCACCTACGCCGTCCGGCTCCTGAACCACCGCAGCATCGTCGTCGTCCTCTCGGATTTCCTGGCGCCGAACTGGGAGCGGCCGCTCCAGCGGCTCTCGGCGCGGCACGAGGTCGTGGCCGTCACGGTGGACGACCCGCGCGAACGGGCGCTGCCCCCCTCCGGCTGGCTCGACCTCGAGGACGCCGAGACCGGGCGTCGCATCATGGTGGATTCAGGCAACCGGGAGGTCCGCTCCCGGCTGGCCAGCCTCGCCGAACGGCGATCGGAGGAGCGTCGTCGGGGGCTGGCCGCCGCCGGCGTGGACCACGTGGCGCTCCTCACCGGGGAGGACTACGCGCTTCCCCTCCGGCGAGCGTTCGCCCTGCGCGCGCGGCGCCTGCACCGATGATCGGCGCGCTGCTCCTCGCCGCCGTCCTGCAGGCCCCGCTCCCCCAGGTGGGGGACACCGTCTGGCTGGTCCGGACCATCCCCACCCCGAGCGGGCGGATCGTGCGGGTCGCGCCGTGGAACCCGGAAGGGGCCGTCGAGGCCCTGGGCCCGGGGGTCCTGGCACCGCGAGGCGATTCGGTGGAGGTGCGCTACCCGGCGGTCGGCTGGCTGCCCGGGTCGCACACCGTCGAGGTACCGGGCCCCGTGCTGGTGTCGCCCGACGGCACCACCGATTCGCTGCCGGCCACCCGGATCACCATAACCATCGCGAGCGTGCTCCCCCCGCTGCCGGGCGATTCGCTGCCGCCACCGCAGCCGGAGGCGGCACCGATCCTCCGCCCGGTGGAGACCGCCGTGCCGGTGCTCGTCCTGCTCCTGCTCGCCACGCTGCTCCTGATCCCTGTGCACGCCTGGTGGCGCCGCCGCGGTCGTGCACTCGAGCCGGCCACAGTCCCGGCGCCGGCCGCCCCCGCCGCCCTGCCGCTCGACGCGTGGCGGGAGGCGGGGGAGCCCCGGGCGGTGCTGGCCGCCGCCGCTTCCCGCCTGCGGGGCGCGCCGGGCGTGGAGTCGGCGCCGGAGGCGCGGGAACTCCTCGCCGTGCTCGACGCCGCGCTCTTCGGCCCCGGCGACGCCACCGCGGCACTGTCGCAGGCCGAGGAGGCGCTGGCGCTGGCGCGCCGGCTGCGCGGAGGCGTGCCGGCGTGACGCTCGCGCGGCCCCTCTTCCTCCTCCTCCTCCTGCCCCTCATCTGGTGGTGGTGGCGGCGCCGCCAGCCGTCCCGCGGCCTGCTCTACAGCGACGTCTCGCTCCCCGCCGCGCTGGGGGGGCCACCGTGGTGGCTCCGCCTGCCTCCCATCCTCCGGACCGCCGCCCTCGCCTCGTTCATCCTCGGGGCGGCCGGCCCCCGGGTGGGCGGCAGCCGCATCGAGATGAAGCGCGAAGGGATCGCCATCGCCATCGCGATCGACATCTCGAGCAGCATGTACGCCGAGGACTTCGCGCCGTCGAACCGGCTGGAGGTGGCGAAGGCGCAGGCGATCAACTTCATCCGCGGCCGGAGCGCCGACCGGATCGGGCTGGTGGCGTTCGCCGCGGAGGCGCTGACGCAGGTGCCGGTCACCCTCGACTACCCGGTGCTCGAGCAGGCGGTGAACGACCTGCGCATCGGGAGCCTCGAGGACGGCACGGCGATCGGCAGCGGGCTTGCCACGGCGGTCAACCGCCTGCGCCGGGCCCCGGAAAAGTCGAAGGTGGTCCTCCTCCTCACCGACGGCGAGAACAACCGCGGGCTGATCGACCCGCGCACGGCGGCGGCCACGGCCGCCTCGTTCGGCATCCGGGTCTACACCATCGGCGTGGGGACCGAGGGTGAGGCGCCGATCCCGACCGGCCGGAGCGCCACGGGACTCCGGTACGAGGTCTTGCCGGTCCGGATCGACGAGCCGCTCCTGAAGGAGATCGCCGCCACGACGGGCGGGCGGTACTTTCGCGCGACCGACAGCGAGGCGCTCGCCCGCATCTTCCGGCAGATCGACGGGCTCGAGAAGACGCCGGTGCAGGTGACGCGCTACCTGCACTACGAGGAGCTGACCCGGCCGCTCGCGATCGCCGGGCTGGCGATGCTCGGTCTCGAGCTGCTCATGGGCGCCACGATCGCGGTGCGGGTCCCATGATCTTCGACTCCACCTGGCTGCTGTACCTGGCGCCGCTGATCGGGGCCGCGGGCGCCGCGCTCGCCTGGTGGGGGCGCCGCCGGCGCATCGCGGCCACCGTCGCGTGGAGCCCGAGCCTCGGCCGGGCCGCGCACCGGCGCGGCCGCCTCGCGCCGTGGGTCGTGGGCGCCGCGGTGCTCTGCGTGGCGGTGGCGGTGGCCGGCCCCCGCGGCGGGCGCACGACGGTCATGACCGAGGCCCGCGCGCTGAGCCTCGTCGTCGCCACCGACATCAGCCGCTCGATGCTCGCCGAGGACGTCCAGCCGAGCCGCCTGGCGCGCGCCAAGCGGGAGGCGCGGCGGCTGGTGCAGGACCTCGAGGGCGACCGGCTCGGGCTCATCGCCTTCGCCGGCCGGAGCTACATCCTCACGCCGCTGACCGTGGACGGCGGCGCCGTGTCCCTCTACCTCGACGGGCTCGATCCCGACCTGGCGAGCGAGGGGGGCACCAGCCTCTCGGCCACCCTCCGGCAGGGCCGGGAGCTCCTCGAGGCGACATCGGAGGTGTCCGACCGGGTGCTGGTGGTGTTCACCGACGGCGAGACGCATGACTCGCTCTCGGCGGTGGAGGAGGCGGCGGCCGCCATCCGCAAGGCGGGCGTGCGCCTGATCCTCGTGGGGGAGGGCACGCCGGTGCCGGTCAAGATTCCCCTCCGCGACGCCTCGGGCGAGCTGATCGAGTACAAGCTCGACCAGCACGGCGAAGTGGTCGAAACCAGCCTGCACGAGGAGGTCCTGCGCGCCGCGGCCGACGCGGCGGGCGGGACGGTCGTCCCGGCGTCGCTCACCGACCAGGCCGGCGCGGTGCGCGAACTGGTGGCCGCCTTCAAGCGGAGCCCGAGCACGGAAAGCCGCGCCGCCGACCTCCGCC
>DASUFQ010000014.1:0-14218 GCA_036274515.1 Gemmatimonadales bacterium
CTCCGTGAACCTGTACGTGCATGTCCCCTTCTGCGCCCGGCGCTGCAGCTACTGCGATTTCTCCATCGCGGTGCGCCGGGACGTCCCGTCGCGCCGGTACGCCGACGCCGTGCTGCAGGAGTGGCGCGGCGCCCAGGGCGATCCGGGCTGGCGCGAATCGCCGGCCCTCGACACGGTGTATTTCGGGGGCGGAACCCCGTCGCGGCTCGACCCGGCGAGCCTCGCCGCGATCCTCGAGGGCCTGCGCGCGGAGCGCCCGATCGCCCCGGACGCGGAAATCACCCTCGAAGCCAACCCGGATGATGTGACACCGGAGGCGGCGGATCGCTGGCGCGCGGCCGGAATCGCCCGCGCCTCCCTCGGCGTGCAGTCGTTCGCCCCGGGCGTGCTCGCGTGGATGCATCGCACCCACTCTGCCGCGCAGGCTCGGGGCGCCGTGGCGGTCCTGCGCGCGGCCGGCTTCGAGGACCTGTCGATCGACCTGATCTATGGCCTCCCGCCGGAGCTGCGGCGGGACTGGGAGGCGGATCTGGAGGAGGCCTTCGCGCTCGAGCCGGACCACCTCTCCTGCTACGGACTCACCGTCGAGGCGCACACCCCGCTCGGCCACTGGACCGCCCGCGGCCAGTCGGGCGCTGTCGACGAGGTGCAGTACGCCGATGAGTTCCTGCAGTTCAGCGCCGCACTCGCCGCGCGCGGCTGGGATCACTACGAAGTGTCGAACGCCGCGCGCCCGGGCCGGCGGGCCCGCCACAACAGCGGCTACTGGACCGGCGCGCCGTACATCGGCCTGGGCCCTTCGGCCCACAGCGCCACCGCGGGGGAGCGGCGGTGGAACATTCGGGAGTACGCCGCCTGGGACCTCGCTCTTCGGGAGGACCGCCCGACCGTCGAAGGCCGGGAGCGCCTGGCTGCCGCCCAGCTCCGGATCGAGGCGCTCTATCTCGGGCTCCGGACTGCGGCGGGGGTGGCCGCCGGACTGTTGGAGGAGGCCGTCCGCGAGCGCTGGATTGCCGCCGGGTGGGCCCGGCTCGAGGAGGGCCGGCTCCGGCTCTCCCCCGAGGGGTGGCTCCGCCTCGATGCGTTGGTGGCCGACGCGGCCTGATTAGATTCACTGCATGGCCCCAGCCGAACACCTCTCCAGCCGCCACCTGCACGTCCTCGAGGCGGTCATCCAGACCTATATCGAGACCGCGGAGCCGGCCGGGAGCCGGACCGTGGCCCAGCGGTTCGGTCTCGGGGTGTCCTCCGCCACCGTTCGCAGCATCATGAGCGAGCTGGAGGACCAGGGGCTGCTGTACCATCCGCACACGTCGGCGGGGCGCATCCCCACCGACCTGGCGTACCGGGTCTACGTGGACAGCCTGATGCACCTCTCGCCGCCAAGTGACGAGGCGCGACAGACGCTCCAGGCGGAGCTGCCCGGGTCGCGCAACGCCATGGACCAGCTGCTGCGGCGCACCGCCCAGGTCCTCGGCGTGCTGACGCAGGAGCTGGGGGTGGCCGTGGCGCCAGCCTTCAACCACATCGTCCTCGAGCGCCTGGAACTCGTGCAGGTGTCGAGCGAGCGGATCCTGATGGTGATGACCCTCCGCAGCGGCGCCGTGCGCACGGTGTTCGTGGAGGTGCGTGGCAACATCGCCAAGCCGGCCCTGGAGCGGGTCACGCAGGTGCTGAACGAGCGGCTGGCCGGCCTGACCGTGCAGGAAATCCGCACGTCGCTGGCGGAGCGCCTGCGCGACGCCGCCGAGGAGCCGGAAAGCCACGAACTGCTCAACATCTTCCTCGCCGAGCGCGAGGAGATCTTCGACCTGTCGAGCGAGGGGCGCGAGGTCGTGCTCGGCGGCGCGGAGCTGCTGGCGGACCAGCCGGAGTTCTCCTCCAACTCGAAGATGCGGGACCTGCTGCACTTGACCCACCGCCGGGACCTGCTGCGCACCGCCCTCCAGACCCGAGGGGAGGGGCTGACGATCACGATCGGCGGCGAAAACCTCGACCCGCGCCTGAACGATTTCACGCTGGTCACCGCCTCCTACCGCGCCGGCGAGCTTCGCGGCGTCATCGGGGTCCTCGGGCCGACCCGGATGCCCTACGACAAGATCATCGGGCTGGTCGAGCATACGAGCCAGCTCGTCGAAGGATTGCTGACGTGAGCGAATTCTACTCCCTGCTGGGCGTCGACCGCGGCGCAACCGAAGCGGAAATCAAGAAGGCGTACCGGAAGCAGGCCATGGACCTGCATCCCGACCGCAACCCGTCCCACGACGCGGAGCAGCGGTTCAAGGAGGTCACCGAGGCCTACGAGGTGCTCCGGGACCCGCAGAAGCGCGCCGCCTACGACCGGTACGGCAAGGCGGGCCTCGGGCGGGGCGGCGGGGGCTTCGAGTACCACCATGTCGACCTGACCGAGGCGCTCAACATCTTCATGCGCGATTTCGGTGGGCTCGGCGGGTTCGAGTCGCTCTTCGGCGGGGCCGGCGGCGGTGCACGCGCCGCGGCGGAGGCCCGCCGCGGCCAGGACATCCGCGTCACGGTCCGGATGACCCTCGCGGAGGTGGCCACCGGGGTGCGGCGGACCATCAAGCTCAAGACCCTGGACGCCTGCGCGCATTGCGACGGCTCCGGGGCGCAGAAGGGCACCAGCGCCGCCGCCTGCGACACCTGCGGCGGGAGCGGCGAGGTGCGGCGGGCGGCGCGCAGCGTCTTCGGACAGTTCGTCCAGGTGGCGCCGTGCCCCACCTGCGGCGGCGAGGGCAGCGTCATCCGGACGCCGTGCGAGGTGTGCCGTGGCGAGGGGCGGATCCGCGCCGAACGGACGGTGCAGGCCGACATCCCGGCCGGCGTGTCGACCAACAACTACCTGACGATGCGTGGACAGGGCGCCTCCGGCCCGCGCAACGGCGGCAAGGGCGACCTCCTCCTCATGATCGAGGTGGAGGAGGACGACCGGTTCGAGCGCCAGGGGGAGCACCTGGCCACCGACCTGCCGCTGGCGTTCTCGCAGGCAGCCCTGGGCGGCACCTTCCCGGTTCCGACGCCGTGGGGCACCGAGGACGTCGTCGTGCCGAGCGGGACGCAGACGGCCACCGTCCTGCGGCTCAAGGGGAAGGGGCTGCCCCGCCTCGGCCAGTCCGGGCGCGGCGACCTCCACGTCCGGATCAATGTCTGGACGCCCGAGCGCCTGTCCGAGGAACAGAAGCGCCTCTTCAAGGAGCTCGCCGAGCACGAGGGCGAGCCGCCCGGCCAGGGGAAGGGGTTCTGGTCGCGCGTGCGCGAGGCGCTCGGCTGATGGGATGGTGGGCCGTGGACGTGACCCCGTCGGAGCCCACCGCGACTGGGCACGCGCTGGCCGCCTGGCTCGTGGCGCGCACCGGACAGGCGATCGAGGAGCGCGACGACGGCACCTTCGTGACCTTCGCCGAGGACGAAACGGCAGCCAATGCGCTGGTGGCGGCGCTCGCCACCAGCGTTGACCCCGCCGCGCGGGCGGCGCTTCGCCCCCTCGACATGGTCGACTGGTCCACCCGCTGGCGGGCGGGCCTCGGCCCGCGTCGCTTCGGTCGGCTGGTGGTCACCCCCTCCTGGGAGGAGGCCGGGGCGGGCCCGGAGGAGGTCGTGGTGGTGCTCGACCCTGAGATGGCCTTCGGGAGCGGGGAGCATGGTTCCACCAGGGCGGCGCTCGCGCTGCTGGTGCGGCACCTCGCCGCGGGGCAGCGCGTCCTCGACCTCGGGAGCGGCAGTGGGATTCTCTCCGTGGCGGCCGCCAGGCTCGGTGCCGCCCGGGCCACGGGCATCGAGGTGGACGCCGACGCCAACCTCGTTGCCGACCGGAACGCGGCGCGGAACGATGTTGCCGCGGCGTGCCGCTTCATCGAGGGAGACGCCGCGCATCTCGCCGAGCTCCTCGGACCCGTCGATCTCCTGCTCTCCAATATCCTCCGCTCCGTGAACCTGACCCTGCTCCCCGCCATTCGCGGCGCCCTGGCGCCGGGCGGCCTCGCGATCTTCTCTGGCATGGAAGTCGGCGAGGCCCCCCTCTTCCGGCCGGAACTGGCCGCCGCCGGCTTCGCGGTGGTGGACGAGCAGGTCGACGGTTCGTGGTGGGCCGTGGCGGGGCGGGCCCCGTGAACGTGCTCGTGCCGGCGGGCACGCTCGTGTCCGGGGCGCGGATCCACCTCGATGCCCTCGAGGTGCATCACCTCCGCGTGCGGCGCGCCGCCGCCGGGGAACCGGTGCGGCTCCTCGACGGGGCCGGAGGCGTCGGGCAGGGTACCCTCCAGCTCGGGCGGAAGGACGCCGCGGTCACCGTCGAGGCAGTGAAGCAGGAGCCGGCCCCGCTCGCGCTGGTCCTCGCCATCGGGGCGGGGGAGCGCGACCGGTTCGCCTGGGTGGTCGAGAAGGCGGCCGAGCTCGGCGTCACCGAAATCGTGCCGCTCGAATCGGAGCACACCCGCGGCGTGGCGTCTCGGATCCGCGAGGCACAAGTCGAGCGATTCCGCCGGCGCACCCTCGAGGCGATCAAGCAGTGCGGCGCCACCTGGGCGCCGGTGGTCCGCGACCCCGTTCCCGTCGCCCAGTGGGCCGCCGAGCCGCGGTCGGGCGTCCGCTGGCTCGGCGCGCTGGAGGGCGGCGTCCCCCCGGCGGGGATCGGGTCGGTCGGCGTCACCGTCGCCATCGGGCCCGAGGGCGGGTTCACCCCGGAGGAGCGCTGGGCGCTCGAATCGGCGGAATTTCTTCCGGTCCGGTTCGGCGATCACATCCTGCGGTTCGAGACGGCCGCCCTCGCCGCGGCCGTCTACACCAGCGTGGCGAGGAAACGAGGAGTCGATGGCTGACTGCATCTTCTGCCGGATCGCCTCGGGCGAAATCCCGGCCGACGTGGTCGCGCGGACGCCGGAGGCGGTGGCGTTCCGCGACCTCAACCCGCAGGCGCCAGTGCACGTGCTCGTCGTCCCCGCGGCGCACCATGCGGCCGCGCGCGACCCGCGAGGCCCGGAGGGCGAACGCCTCCTCGGGCACCTCCTGGCCTTTGCCGCAGAGACGGCCACCGGTCTGGGACTGGATGCCAGGGGCTACCGGATCGTGACCAACACCGGGAAGGACGGAGGCCAGAGCGTGGACCACCTCCACCTGCACATCCTCGGCGGCCGGGCCATGGGCTGGCCACCGGGATAGGGCGGCCGGACGTAGACCGAGATTGCGTCGTCGGCCCCTTCGGGGCCTCCTCGCAATGACAGTGGGGGAGTCCCAAGCCCCTTTCTCCTTCCTCCGAAGCGCTCCTCTTGCCCCTCCGCCGCCATCCGTCTATGTTTAATGACTGCATAACATTACGCCCTGACACGGGCCGGAGAGGGGTGATTTGCTGATGTCCGAAGTCGTCATTCACGATGACGAAAGCTTCGAGCGGGCGCTGAAGCGCTTCAAGAAGAAGTGCGAGAAGGCCGGAATCCTGTCCGACCTGAGAAAGCACCGGCACTACGAGAAGCCGAGCGAGAAGCGGAAGCGCAAGATGAACGCCGCCGCGCGAAAGGTGCGCCGTGGTCCCCGGAAGCCGCGTGTCTAACCTGGCAGACGACCTGCACGCCGCCCTCACGGCGGCTCGCAAGTCCAAGAACAAGGACCGTACCCAGCTTCTGGGGACGGTCCTTGCGGCTCTCAAGAACCGTTCGCTCGAGCAGAACCGCCCCCCCACCACCGAGGATGCGCTCGACGTCCTGCAGAAGGGCGTCAAGATGCGGCGCGAGGCGGTGGAGCAGTACCTGGCCGGGGGGCGGGAGGACCTGGCGGAGATCGAGCGATCGGAAATCCGGATCATCGAGGAGTTCCTCCCGCCCGCCGCCGACCCGGAGGAGATTCGCGCCGCCGTGCGCGCCGCGATCGCGGGAGGCGCCACCGACATCGGCAAGGTCATGGGGCGCGTCGTCCCGCAGTTCAAGGGCCGCGCCGACGGAAAGATCATCCAGCAAATCGTGCGCACGGAGCTGTCCCTGGGATGATGGCGACCCATCCTGCCGGCGCGGATCACGGGGTGCTGGCCTCTTCGGAGGCCGGCACCCCGTCCCCTTTGCCGGGGGACCGTCTCGACGATGCCCTCGAGACCCTCGAGTTCGCGCGTGCCCTCGAGACCGTGGCCGGGTTCGCCGCCGGCCCCCTCGGGGCGCGGCGGGTGCTCGCGCGGCGGCCCACCGATGACATCGCCTGGATCCGGCGCGAACTCGCCGGCGTCGAGGAACTGGCGGTCCTCTTCCGCCGCAAGACGCCGGTCGTGGTCGAGCCGGTCCCCGATGCGGGGAGCGCGCTCGCCCGGCTGCGCGTCGAGGGCAGCGTGCTCGACGGGCCCGAACTGGTGCGGGTGCGGGGGCTGCTCCGTGCCTCCCGCCTGAACGCTGCCGAACTGCGCCGGGTGGCGGACGAGGCGCCGCTGGCGGGCGCCCTTCTCGTGCCGGTCCCGGACAAGGCGTTGGACCGCCGGCTCGAGACGGCGCTCGACGACGACGGGCAGCTGCTCGACGGGGCGAGCCCGGCGCTCGCCACCGCCCGCCGCGAGGTGCAGGCGGCACGCGCCCGCCTGATCAGGAAACTGGAAACGATCCTGCGCGCCGCGGAGGGGGCGGGCGACGCCGGCGTGACGGTCCGCGGCGGCCGGTACGTGATTCCGGTCCGGCGGGACGCCCGGCAGCGGCCGGCCGGGATCGTGCACGACGAGTCCGCGAGCCAGGGAACGCTCTTCCTTGAGCCGACCGATGCCATCGAACTCGGCAACGCCCTCCGCGAAGCGGAATCGGCGGAGGAGCGGGAGCGGCTGCGTGTGCTCCGGGACCTCACCGACCTGCTGCGCCCCGCGCACGCGGAGCTGCGGTCGGGCGCCGAGATGTGCGTCCGGATGGACGACCTGGTGGCGCGGGCCCGGTATGCCGCGGCGGCCAGCGGATTTCGCCCCGAGACGGTGCTCGCCCCGTCGGCGCTGGTGGTGGTCGACGGCCGGCATCCGCTCCTGCTCGCCGCCGGGGAGGCGGTCGTGCCGTTTGACCTCTCCCTCGACCGAGCCGAACGCACCCTGGTGGTGAGCGGGCCCAATACCGGCGGCAAGACGGTCCTCCTGAAGGCGGTCGGCCTCCTTGGCGCACTGGCGCAGAGCGGGGTGGTGCCCCCGGTGGGCGCCGGCAGCCAGCTCCCGGTCTTCACCCGAATCTTTGCCGACATCGGCGACCACCAGTCGCTGGCCGCCAATCTCTCGACCTTTTCCGCGCACCTCGCGGCGCTGCGGCACATCCTCACCGACGCCGACGACGCGACGCTCGTCCTCCTCGACGAGATCGGCTCCGGCACCGATCCGGCGGAAGGGGCGGCCCTCGCCGCCGCCGCGCTGCTCTCCCTCACCCGGCGCGGAGCGACCACCCTGGCCACCACGCACCTCGGCGCGCTCAAGACGCTGCCGGAGCGCGACGCCGCCATCGTCAACGCCTCCCTCCAGTTCGATGCCGAGACGATCCGGCCGACGTACCGGTTCGAGAAGGGCGTGCCGGGCCGGTCATACGGCCTGGCCATCGCGCGCCGGCTCGGGATCGACCGGGCCGTCCTGGAGGAGGCCGAAGCGGACGTGCCGCGGGCCGCACGGACGCTGGACGCGCTGCTGGCCGACGCCGAGCGCCGGGCGCGCGCGCTGGAAGCGGCGGAGGTGGCGCTGACCGAGCGGACCAGCGAGAGCGAGCGGCTGGCGGCCCGGCTCTCCGCCGAGCTGGAGGCGGTCGCGAAGCGTGACGACGACCTCCGGCGCCGCGAGCGCGACGCCGAGCGGCGTGCCAGGGAGCAGGCGCGTGACCACCTGCTTGCCGCCCGCCAGCTCGTCGAGGAGGCCCTCGGCGCGGCCCGCACCGCGGTCGACGAGTCGGCGGCGCGGGAGGCGCGGCGGCGGGTGGAGGAGGGGATCGCCGAAGGGGCGCGGGCACTCGCCGCGTCGGCGCGCGACGAGGGGGGCCCCCGGGCGGCGGCGGTGGCGGTCGGCAGCAGGGTGCGCACAGCCGCCGCGGGGGTCGGGGAGGTGACCGAGCTGCGCGGGGACGGCCGGGCGGTGGTCATGGTCCGGGGGATCCGGCTCGTGCTGGATCCCAGCCAGCTCGAGGTGCTGCCCGACGAGGCGCCCAGGGAACGGGACCCCGAGTCAGGCCGCCGGGAGCATGGCGCCCCGCCTGATGCCCCGATGGAAATCGACCTCCGCGGCCTGACTGGTGACGAAGCCGAGGCGGCGGCCCTGGCTGCCATCGACGCCGCGGTGCTCGCCGAGCGACCCTACCTCCGGATCATTCACGGGATGGGGACCGGCGTGGTCCGCGCCCGGGTGCAGCGGGTGCTCCAGGCAGACGCGCGGGTGCGCAGTCACGCCTTCGCGCCGCCCAACCAGGGCGGCACCGGCGCCACGGTCGCGGAGCTGAAGCCGTGAGCGGGATTCCCGACGACGTGATCGAGCAGGTGCGGGACGCCGCCGACATTGTCTCCATCGTGGGCGACTCGGTCGACCTGAAGCGGACGGGGTCGGACTACCGCGGCGCCTGCCCCTTCCACGGCGGGACCCACCGCAACCTCGCTGTCATCCCGAAGAAGGGGATGTTCTACTGCTATGTCTGCCACGAGGCGGGCGATGTCTTCAGCTTCTTCATGAAGCGCTTCGGGATGGACTACCCGACGGCGGTGCGCGAGGTGGCGCGGAAGGTCGGGATCGTCATTCCCGAGCGAAGCGAGCGCCAGGGCCCGGATCCGCACGAGCCGCTGTACGCCGCCACGGCGGTGGCGCAGGACTGGTTTGCGCGGCAGCTGCGGGAGGCCGAGGAGGCCAAGGGGGCGCGGGCCTACCTCGAGGAGCGGGGGATCCCGGCGGAGACCGCCGCCGAGCTGGGGCTCGGCTTTGCGCCGCGCCGCGGCGAGTTCCAGGCCGCGATGGCGGAACTGGGCGTGAAGGAGGCGGTGCTGGTGGAGGCGGGGCTGGTCGTGCGGCGCGAGGACGGGAGCGTCGGCCCCCGCTTCCGGAGCCGGCTCCTCTTCCCGATCCACGACCTGCGCGGGCGGGTGGTGGCCTTCGGCGGCCGCCTCCTCGGCCCGGGCGAGCCGAAGTACCTCAACTCCCCCGAGACCCCGATCTTCCACAAGGGCCGCTCGCTCTACAACCTGCACCTCGCCCGGAACGCGATCCGGCGCGAGGAGGGCGCCCTGGTGGTCGAGGGATACTTCGACGTCCTGCGCCTGGTGCAGGCCGGCGTCGAGCACGTCGTGGCTCCCCTCGGCACGGCGCTGACCGGCGACCAGGCCGAGCTCCTCAAGCGGTACACCAAGACGGTCACGCTGCTGTATGACAGCGACGCCGCGGGGCTTCGGGCCACCTTCCGCGCCGGCGACGAACTGCTGCGTCACGATGTCCGGGTGCGGGTCGCGACCCTGCCCGCGGGCGAGGATCCCGACACGCTGGTCCAGAAGGGCGGCGCCGCGGCGCTGGAGGCGGTGCTCGATGACGCCGTCGACGTGCTCGAGCGGAAGATCCAGATCCTCGAGCGGAAGGGCTGGTTCGAGGGCGTGGAACACCGGCGCGAGGCGCTCGACCGGCTGCTGCCCACCATCCGGGCCGCGAGCAATGCCATCACGCGCGAGCTCTACCTCGGCCGGGTGGCGGAACGCTCGGGTGTCAGCAAGGACGTGCTGCTGGGCGAGGTCGAGGCGATGCCGCGACCGCAGCCCCACACCCCGGCACCGGCGGGCCGACGAGACGACCCGCCGAGGCGCGAGGCGCCGCGCCGCAGCCGGATGGGCGGTGTGGCGGAAGTCGAGCTGCTCCGGGTGCTGGTCACGAGCGACGCCTACCGCGAGCGGGCGCGGCACGAGGTGCGCCCCGAGTGGTTCGAGGAGCCGGTCCACCGGGAGCTTTTCGATGCGCTGGTCGGCACGGTCGGTACACCGGTGGCCGGGGGGATCGAGGGGACCTCCCCCGCCGCCCAGGCCGTCTGGAGCGAACTGCGGGAGGCCGGCGCCCAGCTGACCGAACCGGTGCTCGACGACCAGTACGCCAGCGCCTCGGAGGCGCTCGAGTTCCGGCCGCAGTGGCGGCTGTACCAGCAGTTGACGGACCAGGCGGAAAAGCTGGCGCGCAAGAAGGAGCTGCACGCGAGGTTCCCGCGGGCGCTCCAGAAGGCAATGCATTGGCAGAATCCACGGCCGCGGTCGCCGCAATAGCGGCGTCCCGGCCCCGAACCGGAGAGGACCCAGGATGAATTCGGATCTCGAACGACTGCTCGACCTGCAGGCGAAGGACCAGGCGCTGGTGGCCGTCGACCAGCGGCTCGAGGCACTCGCCGCCGAGGAGGAGGCGCTGGATGAGGCGATCCGCGGCGCGGAAGCGAGCATCGGCGTGGCGCAACGGAGCGTCGCCGAGGCGGTGCGCCGCCGCATCGAGGTCGAGGGCCGCGTGGAGACCTACCGGAAGCTGCAGGAGGGCCGCCGGAAGCGGATCGAGGTGTCCCGACCCGGGAAGGACACGACCACGCTGATGGCCGAGCTCGACCTCTCGCGGCAGGTCCTGGCGCGCGAGGAGTCGGACTGGTTCCGGGCGCAGGAGGCGGTGCAGGCGCAGGAGGCGCGGGTGGCGGAGGCCGAGACCCGGGTCGAGGCGCTGAAAGCGGAGCAGGCCGAGCCGCGCGCGGCGCTGACGTCCGCGCGGGCCGAGCTCGACGGCGAACGGGCGGTGGCGCTGGCGGCGCGCGACGCGAGCGCGAGCGAGGTTCCCAAGCCGCTCCGGTCCCGCTACGAGCGCCTGCGCGGGTCCCGGACGCCGGTGGCCGTGGTGCCGCTCGCGGGCGACGCCTGCGGTGCCTGCTTCACGGCCGTGCCGATGAACCGCCGCGCGCAGATGCGGATGACCGGCATCGTGGACAGCTGCGAGGGGTGTGGCGTCATGTTGTACTATGTCGAGATTTCCTGACCGGACGGCCCTGATGGTCTCGGCGGCGTTCCCGAGGGCGGTCCGGCTGGTCTACGCTCCTGCCCCCGACGAGGCGGTGCTGGCGTCGCTGGCCGGCGCGCTCTCGGTGCCCCGGCCGCTCGCCTCGCTCCTGCTCCAGCGCGGCATCGGCGACGTCGACGCCGCGCGCCGGTTCCTGCGGCCCGCCCTCGAGCAGCTCGGCGATCCCCTGGCGATGGGCGGGATGGCCGGCGCCGTCGAGGCGGTCGCGGCGGCGGTACGGTCCGGGAAGCCGATTCTGGTGCACGGCGACTACGACGTCGACGGCCAGTGCGCCGCGGCGCTGCTTACCCGCGCCCTCCGTGCCGCGGGCGCCGCGGTCGAGCCGTTCGTCCCCCATCGGATGGAGGACGGCTACGACTTTCGCGAGGCCGGCCTGGCGCGGGCGCGCGAGGTCGGCGCCGGCCTGATCCTCACCTGTGACTGCGGCATCACCGCCGTCGAGACGGTCGCCGCCGCGCGGGCGGAGGGGTTGGAGGTCGTCGTTACCGACCACCACCTCCCGGGCGCCTCGTTGCCGCCCGCCACCGCCCTCCTCGATCCCCAGCTCGACGGCGACGACTCTCCCTACGGCATGCTCTGCGGCACCGGCGTTGCGTTCAAGCTGGTGCAGGCGCTCGTGCCGGCGCTCGGACTGCCGCCGAACCTCCCGCTCCACCTCCTGGACTACGTGGCGCTCGCCACCGTGGCGGACGTGGTCCCGCTGCAGGGCGAGAACCGCCCGCTGGTGCAGCAGGGACTCAAGATCCTCGCCGCCAGCCGGTGGCCCGGCCTCCGCGCGCTCATCGCCTCGGCGGGCCTGCAGGACAAGCCGATCAAGGCGGGGCACCTCGGATTCGTGCTGGGGCCGCGCCTCAATGCCACCGGCCGGGTCGGGGATGCCAAGGACGGGCTTCGCCTCCTCCTGACCGACGACGACGACGAGGCGCGCCGGCTCGCCGCCCAGCTCGAGCGTCAGAACGCCGAGCGCCAGGCCCTCGATCAGCGCATCCTCGACGAGGCGATCGCGCAGGTCGAGACAACCTGCCGCCTCGACGAGGAAGCCGCCATCGTGCTCGCCGCCGACGGCTGGCACGCCGGCGTGATCGGCATCGTGGCGTCCCGGCTGGTCGAGCGGTACGGGCGGCCCGCGTTCATGATCGCGTTCGACGAGGGGACGACGGCCCTCGGGAAGGGGAGCGGCCGGAGTATCTCCCGGTTCCACCTGCGCGACGCGCTGGCGGAGTGCGGGGACCTGCTCGACCGGTTCGGCGGCCACCGGATGGCGGCGGGGCTGACGATCCAGCGGGACCGGGTGCCTGCCTTCCGCGAACGGTTCGTGGCCGAAGCCAACCGGCGGCTGGACCAGGAGGACCTCGTCCCCGAGCAGCGCGTCGACGTGGTACTGCGCCTCGACGAGGCCACCGCCGAGCTGGAATCGCTTTGCCAGCACCTGGAACCCTGCGGCATGGGCAACGCCGGTCCGGTGTTCGCGGTGCGCGGCGTCCTTCTCGAGGGCGCGCGCGAAGTGGGGAAGGGGCACCTGAAGGGCACGCTGCGGGCGGCGGGCACGGCCCTCGACGCGATCGGGTTCAACATGCTCGACCAGGCGCCGCCCGCGGGCGCCCCGGTGGATGTGGCCTTCAAGCTGGAGCGGAACACCTGGCGGGACCGCGACGCCCTGCAGGCCCGGCTGCTGGCGGTGGTCCCGGCGTCGGACGAGCGCTGATGCGCATCGTGGCCGGGGAATTCGGCGGGCGCCGGCTGGCCGTGCCGAAGGACGCCCGCGTGCGTCCCACCGCCGACCGGGTGCGGGAGGCCTGGATGAGCATCCTGGGTGCTGGCCTGCCGGGTGCCCGGGTGCTCGACCTGTTCGCGGGGAGCGGCGCGCTCGGACTCGAGGCGCTGTCGCGCGGCGCCACGACCGCCGACTTCGTCGAGCTGGGTGCCTCCTCCCTCAAGTCGCTCCAGGCCAACATCGCCGCCCTGGACGTCGCCTCGCGGTGCACGGTCCACAAGGGGGACGCCCTGCGCTTCGCGCGGGCGCTCCCGCCCGGGGCCTTCGACGTGGTCTTTGCCGACCCACCCTACGACCACGCCGCGGCCGGGGAGCTGGTGGCGCTCTTCCGCCAGACGCCGTTTGCCCGCATTCTTTCGGTGGAGCACCGCGCCGCTGTGGCGCTGCCGGGCGACGAGACGCGTCGCTACGGCGACACCGCCCTCACCTTCTGCCACGCGCCATGACTCGCATCGCGATCTACCCGGGCTCGTTCGACCCGCCGACCCGCGGGCACGAGGACCTCATCCGCCGGAGCCTCCTCCTCTCCGACCGGCTGATCGTGGCCGTGGCGGTGAACGTCACGAAGCAGCCGCTCTTCGGCGTCGAGGAGCGACTGGCGATGCTGCGGCAGGCGGTCGGGGCCGACCCGCGCATCGAGTTCGTCTCGTTCGACGGGCTCCTGGCCGACTTCGCGCGGCGGGTCGGCGCCTCGGTGGTCGTCCGCGGATTGCGCGCCGTCAGCGACTTCGAGTACGAATTCCAGATGGCGCTGATGAACCGGCAGCTCCACCCCGCCCTCGAGACCGTCTTCCTGGTGCCGGCGCTCGACCTGACCTACCTCAGCTCCAGCCTGGTCCGCGAGGTGGCCCGCTTCGGGGGCGACGTCTCCGCGCTGGTGCACCCCGCGGTGGCGGAGGCGCTCCGGGCGCGATTCGCCAAGTGACGATCCGGAACGGCTTGCTGGACCGCGCGCGGGCCCGGCGCGCTCGCGTGGTGCTCGCCGAGGGGGGCGACCAGCGCGTCCAGGACGCCGCCGAGCGGCTGCGCCGCGAGGGGATCGCGGAGCCGATCCTGGTCGGCGGTCCCGGCCTCTCGCTCTCGACCGACCCGCGCCTCGGGCGGATCGCGGAGCATCTGCGGAGCCGCCGGCCCGACCGGGTGCGGGACGGCATTCACGCCCTCGACCTCGCCGCCGACCCGCTCCGGTTCGGGGCCGGCCTTGTGGCCCTCGGCGAGGCGGAGGCGTGCGTGGCGGGCGCCGCCCACGCCACCGCGGATGTGCTCCGCGCGGCGCTCTGGGCCATCGGGATGGCCCCGGGGATTCCGCTCCTCAGCTCCGCCTTCTACATGATCCTCCCAGGCGAGCGGGTGCTGACCTTCACCGATTGCGGGGTGGTGCCCGAACCCGACGCCGAGGCGCTCGCGCATATCGCGCTGGCGGCGGTGATCGACCGCCG
>DASUFQ010000015.1:0-33517 GCA_036274515.1 Gemmatimonadales bacterium
CCTTCAGGACCGCCATCAGGTCCGGGGTTCGGGCCAGGGCCTTGGTCCCCTCGGCGTGCATTTCGCGCATGAAGGTGGCGATGTCGGGCGAGCGCGCGGCCGCGCGCCCGGCGGCCGCGGCGGCCTCGCGCGCCACCGTGAGGATGGTGCCCTCACGGGGGTCGTCGAGGGCGCCTTCAAGGCGGGCGGCTCCGGCCGAGAGGGCGGCGGCCAGCTCCGCAGGCGTGGCAGTGGCCTTGTTGCCGAGGGATTCGGCCACGCCCATGAGGAAGTGGGCCAGCATCATCCCGGAGTTACCCCGGGCGCCGAGCACGGCGGCGCGGGCCATGGTGCGCGCCGTGTCCGGAAGCGGCGCGTCGCCGAGCGCCCGGAGGGCGTCGGCGACGGCACGAAGGGTCAGGCTGAAGTTGGTGCCGGTGTCGCCGTCGGGGACCGGGAAGACGTTGATCCGGTTGATCTCCTCGCGCCCGGCGGCCACCCAGTCGGAGGCGGCAAAGAGGCTGCGGGCGAGCCGGGGCCCGTCCATGTAGGCAATGCCGACGCCCACCGGCGGGCGGCCCCTACTCCGCGGCGACCGTGACGCGGACGTCGGCGTGCACCTCGGGGTGCAGGCGGACGGCGACCGAATGCTCCCCGACGGTCTTGATCGGATGGGTCAGCTCGATCTTGCGCTTGTCCACCGACTGGCCCTGCGCGGCCAGGCTGTCGGCGATGTCCTGCGACGTGATGGACCCGAAGAGCTTGCCTTCCTCGCCGGCCTTGCGGGTGAACGTGAGCACCACCGCGGCCAGGCCGGCCGCCGCCGCCACCGCGGCGTCCTTCTCGGCGGCCAGGCGGATGTTCCGCGCCTTCGTTTCGGCGACGATCCGCTTCTTGTTGCCCTCGGTGGCCTCGTACGCCAGGCCCTGGGGCAGCAGGAAATTGCGGGCGTAGCCCGGCTTGACGCGGACGAGTTCGCCGGCCTTGCCCAGCGACTTGATGTCGTCCCGCAGAATCACTTCCATCATCGATCCATTCCTCCGGAGGTCGGCGGCGCCATGCGCCGCCGGAAGTCGAGCCAGATATCCGCCAGTCCGAGGAGGGTGAGCCCACCCACGGCAAACGGCAACAGGAACAGGGCACCAACCAGCAGCATCGTCACGAACAAGCGAGGCGCGTGGCGCAGCGCCGTCGCGAGCACGGCGGCACCGCGAATCATGTACAGACCGACCCCGAACGCCACCAGGCTGGCGGATGGCCCGGCCACCGGCGTGGCGCCCGCGAACAAGACACCCAGCAGCCCGAGGATCAGCACCCAGACCAGGTGGTCGCTGAACCGGAAGTCGTCGAAGCTCCCGGGGAGCGGCGCCACCGCCCGCCCGGCCAGCCGCGGGGCCAACTTGGCTGCGAGGCAAAGCCCGGCGAACGCGAGCAGTGCCAGCACCCCGGGGAAGAAGGCCGCCATCGGCCGGAGCCCCTCCCCGAGGGTGCGGAGCGCGTCGAGGGTGGTCGGGTCGAGCTCGACCGTCCCACCCCGGCTCAGGAGGGCCGTGGCCGCCCGCTGCGCCATGACCCCCTGTTGGACGACCGCGAGCTCGAGGTCCCGCCACCGGAGCCCCATCCGCCCCGCGAGCGCCACGGTGCCGAGCACGGCCGTCGCGGTGCCGCGGAGCGCCCGGGTGGACACCGGACCGGTCGAGAGCGCCAGGGCCAGCACCCCCAGACCGGTCGAGAGCACCGCGGCGGCCCGGACAACGCCCTCGAGCACCGCCCCTGGTTGCGCCGCCCAGAGCGCCAGCCAGCACGTCAGGGCCGCGAGCCACAGCCAGCTCCGCCGATTCCGCGGCCGGCCCGCGGCGAGGAGCGCCGCCAGCGGGCCGAAGAGGAAGGCGGTCATGACCGGCCACGTGAACAGCACGTAGGCCGCCACCGCCAGGCGGGCCCTGAAGGACAGCACCTGTCCCTCCACGGGCCGCCCGGAGGGCATCGTCAGCCGCCGTGGCCCTTCAGGTACGGCAGCAGGGCCAGGACGCGCGCGCGCTTGATGGCCGTGCTCAACTGCCGCTGGTGCCGGGCACAGGTGCCCGACAGCCGGCTCGGCAGGATCTTGCCGCGCTCCGAGAGGAACCGGGAGAGCGTGCGCTCGTCCTTGAAGTCCACTACCCGCACGCCCGACTCGCAGATCGAGCAGCTCTTCTGTGGGCGCCTCATTCGTCGTCCTCCCCGTCGCCCTTGTCGGCGGTGGCGGGCACCGGCTGCGGGCCCTCATTGACCACGATGAGGAACCGGAGCACGCCCTCGTCGAGCTTCACGGCGCGCTCGAACTCGGGCAGCGCCGTGGGCGCCGTCTCGAGCTTGGCGATCACGTAATAGCCGGTTTCGTGGCGGTTGATCGGGTAGGCGAGGGTGCGCTTGCCCCAGTGGGACAGCTGCGGGGCCTCGGCATCGGGCTGGGCGAGCAGCGCGTGATAGCGCTCGAGGCGCTCGTTGATGGCGGCTTCTTCGAGGGCAGAATCGAAGATATAGACCGCCTCGTACTGACGGGTCATGACACCTTCCTTTGGACAGTTGCCCCAGTCCTGGTGTGGAACTGAGGAGGAGTATTGTGAGCGGGGAAGTATAGTCGTGACGCGGACTTGAGTCAAAGGTGGAGGCCCTTATCTTTCCGGCATGATCCTGCGCTCGATCCAGGTTGGGGTACCGCGGTCCTATGGGTCCGAGGGCGCCGAGGACTCCCTCGACCGGCCCTGGACCAGCGCCATCGCGAAGCAGCCTATCAGCGGCGCGGTCTGGGTCGGCCGCCTCGGGGTCGCTGGCGATATGCAGGCCGACCGGCGGGTGCACGGCGGGCCCGAAAAGGCCGTCCTGGCTTATGGTTACGCCCACTACGCGCGCTGGAAGGAGCTCCTCGGCCGTGCGGATGTGGGCCCCGGCTGGTTCGGCGAGAACCTGACCATCGCCGGCCTCGAGGAGCGGACAGCCTGCATCGGCGACCGGCTTGCCATCGGGCAGGCCCGGCTGGAGGTGACCCAGCCCCGCCAGCCCTGCGCCACCCTCAATCGCCGGTTCCACCGGAAGGACATGGTCAAGCTGGTGCAGGCGCACCACCGGACCGGGTGGTACCTGCGGGTGCTGACGGAGGGATGGGTCGAGGCGGGGATGGAGGTCACGCTCGCCGACCGGCCCTATCCGCAGTGGCCGGTCTTCGAGGCGTCGGTGCTGATGGTGGAGCGGGCGCAGCGCCGGGAGGAGGCGGCACGGCTGGCCGCCTGTCCGGCGCTGAGCCAGAGCTGGCGCGGCACCCTGTCGGCTGCCGCGCCCGCCGCCTGAGGCTCAGTCCCGCCGGCCGAAGAGCCGGAGGAGGGAGAGGAAGAGGTTGATGAAGTTGAGGTACAGGCTCAGGGCGCCCAGGATCGCGTAGGTTCCGGCCCGCTCGCCCTGGACCTGCAGCGCCATCCCCTGCAGCCGCTGCGTGTCGTAGGCAATCAGCCCCGAGAATACCAGCACCCCGATGACGCCCATGACGAACTGCATGGCGTCATTCTGCCAGAAGAGGCTCACCACCCCCGCGATCACCAGCCCGATCAGGCCCATGAACATGAAGCGGCCCATGGCGCTGAGGTCCCGCTTCGTGACGCTGCCGTAGACGGCCAGCGCGCCGAACATGCCCGCCGTCACGAAGAAGGCGGTGGCGACGGAGGCCCCGGTGTAGACCAGGAGGATGAGCGAGAAGGTGACGCCGTTCAGCGCCGAGTAGGCGATGAAGAGGGTGCCGGCGGTACTCGGCGCGAGTTTCGATACCCGCGCCGAGAGGTAGATGACGAGCCCCAGTTCGGCGAAGATCACCCCGTAGAAGAGCAGGGGGGTGCGGGCCAGGGTGCTCACCGCCGCGGGCGAGCTGGCCACCGCCAGCGCCACCACGGCGGTGACGGCGAGCCCGCCGAACATCCACCAGTAGACGCCGCGCATGAAGGTGGCGACGCGGGCGCTGTCGATATCGGATACGAATCCGGTGCGCGCCTGGGCGGCGCCGAATGGATTGGTCATGATGACGATCTCCTAGACGTTGAATCGGAACAGCATGACGTCGCCATCCTGCACGACGTATTCCTTCCCTTCGGCCCGGGCCAGCCCCTGCTCCCGCGCCGGCTTCCACCCCCCCACCCGGACAAATTCGTCGTACGCCACCGTTTCCGCGCGGATGAAGCCCTGCTCGAAATCCGAGTGGATGACGCCTGCGGCCTGGGGAGCCCGGGCGCCCTTCGGGATCGTCCAGGCGCGGACTTCCTTCTCCCCGGCGGTGAAGTAGCTCTGCAGCCCGAGGAGGTGATAGGCGGCGTGGGCCAGCCGGTCGAGCCCCGACTCGGTGAGGCCGAGCGACGCCAGGAACTCCGCGCGGTCCGCCGGCTCGAGCTCCGCGAGTTCGGCCTCCACCTGGGCGGAAAAGGTGACGACCTCCGCCGGCTCCCCGTCCCGGGCCAGGGCCGCGCCGAGCGCCTCGACATGCGCGTTGCCCCCGGCAATCTCCTGTTCCCCGACGTTCGCGGCGTAGAGCACCGGCTTGGCCGTCAGGAGGTTGAAGCTCCGGAAGGTTGCCGCCTCCTCGGGCGTCGGGACCACGGTGCGGGCCGGCCGGCCGTCGGCCAGGGCGGCGCGCACCGCCTCCAGGAGGCGGGCCTCGAGCTTGGCCTGGGCGTCGCCCGACTTGGCGGTGCGGGTGGCCTTGTCGAGGCGCTTCTCGACCGAGGCGAGGTCGGCGAGGCCCAGCTCAATGTTGATCACCTCGCGGTCCCGCACCGGGTCGACGCCGCCCATGACGTGCTGGATGTCGTCGTTCTCGAAACAGCGGATGACGTGCACCACCGCGTCCACTTCGCGGATGTTCGCCAGGAACTGGTTGCCCAGCCCTTCCCCCTGGCTGGCCCCCTTGACCAGGCCGGCGATGTCCAGGAACTCGACGGTGGCCGGGAGGGTGCGCTGGGGCCGCACGAACGAGGCGATGGCATCGAGGCGCGGGTCCGGCACCTGGACCACGCCGGTGTTGGGCTCGATGGTGGCAAAGGGATAGTTCGCCACCAGCGCCCCCGCCGAGGTGAGGGCGTTGAAGAGCGTGGACTTGCCGACGTTCGGGAGGCCGACGATGCCGAGTCTGAGCACGCGGAATAATCGCCAGACTCGCCCCTCAAGGGAAGCGTGAAGCTGGCGCCGTGCCACGCACCGCGGATACAATTCGGAGGCAGCCGTCCCTCCCACGCAAGGCGGGTCCCATGTCTCCCTCAGCCAAGTCAACCGCCGGCGCCGCACCCGCGAGCGCCTCGAACGTCCGCGAGCAGGCCGTGGTCCGGTTTGCCGGGGACTCGGGCGACGGCATGCAGATCACCGGCTCGCGGTTCACCATGGAGACCGCCCTGGCCGGGAACGACCTCGCCACCTTCCCCGACTTTCCCGCCGAGATCCGCGCACCGGTCGGCACCACCTTCGGGGTGTCCGCCTTCCAGATCCATTTCGGGTCCGTGGAGGTCACCACCGCCGGCGACGACCTCGACGTGCTGGTGGCCATGAACCCGGCCGCGCTCACGGTCAATATCAAGGACCTGCGGCGGGGCGGGACGCTCCTGGTGGACGCCGGGGCGTTCACCGAGCGGAACCTCAGCAAGGCGGGATACGCCACCAATCCGCTCGAGGATGGGAGCCTGGCCGACTTCCGGCTCATTCCCGTCGACATCGGCAAGCTGACCGAGGTCGCCGTGGAAGGCATGGGGCTGACCTCGAAGCAGACCTCGCGCTCCCGGAACATGTGGGCCCTTGGCCTGGTGCTGTGGCTCTACGGGCGGGACCGGAAGACGACGACCGACTGGCTGGAGCGGAAGTTCCGGGACGAGCCGGCCATTGCCGCCGCCAACGTGGCGGTGCTGAACGCCGGCCACATCTATGGCGAAACAGCGGAGCTCCCGAGCGACCTGCGGCCGGTCCTGGTCGGCCCGGCGCCGGCGTCGCCCGGCACCTACCGGACCATCAGCGGCACCGAGGCGGTGGCGTGGGGGCTGGTGGCGGGGCTCCGGGCGGCCGGCCTCGAAAAGATGGTGTTCGCCGGGTACCCGATCACCCCGGCGTCGCCGGTCCTGCAGGTGCTGACGGGGCTTCGGGCGCATGGGGTAGTCACCTTCCAGGCGGAGGACGAGATCGCCGCGATCTGCGCCGCCATCGGCGCCTCGTTCGCGGGCTCGCTGGGCGTGACATCCTCGTCCGGGCCGGGCATCGCGCTCAAGACCGAGGCGCTGGGGCTGGCCATCGCCACCGAGCTGCCGCTCATCGTCATCGACTCCCAGCGCGCCGGGCCCTCCACCGGCCTCCCCACCAAGACGGAGCAGTCCGACCTCTTCCAGGCCGTCCTCGGCCGGAATGGCGACGCCCCCCTCCCGGTCCTCGCCGCGGCGACCCCCTCGGACTGCTTCGAGGTGGCCATCGAGGCGGTGCGGCTCGCGACGAAGTACATGACCCCCGTCTTCCTCCTGACCGACGGCTATCTCGCGAACGCGGCCGAACCGTGGCATATCCCCGATCCGGCGGGCCTGCCAAGCTTCCCGATCCGGTTCCGCACCGATCCGGACGGCTTCCAGCCGTTCCAGCGAGACGCCGCCACGCTGGCGCGCCCCTGGGCGGTGCCCGGCACGCCGGGGCTCGAGCACCGGGTCGGCGGCCTCGAACGGAGCGGCGACACGGGGAACATTTCCTACGACCCGGACAACCACGCCCGGATGACGGAGCTCCGTGCCGCGAAGGTCGCGGGCATCGCGGCCGACATTCCGGAGCAGGGGGTCTCGCAGGGGGAGGATCGTGGCGAGCTGGCGGTCGTGGGGTGGGGCTCGACCTTCGGCCCGATTCACATGGCGGTCCAGCGGGCCCGCGTGCAGGGGCGCAAGGTGTCGCACATCCATCTCCGGTATGTCGCGCCCTTCCCGCGGAACCTCGGGGACCTGCTCGGCCGGTTCGACAAGATCCTCGTGCCCGAGATGAACAACGGGCAGCTGGTGACCCTGCTCCGCGCCGCCTACCTGCTGCCGGCGGAGCGGTTCTGCCAGGTCAATGGGAAGCCGTTCAAGGTGTCCACGATCCACGAGGCCATCCTGGCCAGGACGAGCGGGAACGGGAAGGGAGGTGCCGCATGACCGCCACCACGGCGCCGGTCAAGCTCCAGCCGAAGGACTTCGCCTCCGACCAGGAGGTTCGGTGGTGCCCCGGATGCGGCGACTACGCGATCCTCAAGGCGATGCAGAAGGTGCTCGCGGAGGTGGGGGCACGCCGGGAGAACACGGTGGTGGTCTCGGGGATCGGGTGCTCGTCCAGATTTCCCTACTACATCTCGACCTATGGATTCCACACCGTGCACGGGCGGGCGCCGGCGGTCGCCACCGGGGTCAAGCTGGCCAATCCCGAGCTCGACGTCTGGGTCATGACCGGCGACGGCGACGGCCTGTCGATCGGCGGCAACCACCTCCTGCACGTCCTGCGGCGGAACGTCGACCTCCAGATCGTGCTGTTCAACAACGAGATCTACGGGCTGACCAAGGGGCAGTACTCGCCCACCTCGCGGCAGGGCACGCGGACCCCCACCTCGCCGGGCGGGTCGATCGAACGGCCCCTCTCGGCCGCCACCTTCGCGCTCGGTGCCGGCGGGCGGTTCGTCGCGCGCGGGATCGACACCCAGCAGGGGCCGCTCGTGGAGGTCCTGAAGCGCGCCCACGCCAACCGGGGCGCCTCCTTCGTGGAGGTCTTCCAGAACTGCCTCGTCTTCAACGACGGGGTGTTCGACGAGTTCACCGACCGGTCAGTGGCCGAGGAGCGGCAGGTCCACGTCGAGCACGGCAAGCCGATGCTCTTTGGCAAGGGACGGCAGCGCGGGCTCCGGCTCGACGCGTCGACCCTCTCGCTGGAGGCGGTCACCCTCGGCGAGGGTGGGGTGACGATGGAGGACATTCTGGTGCATGACGAGACCAATCGCGCCCTGGCGGGATTGCTGGCCGCCCTCGAACCGCCGGCACCCGTCGCGCTCGGCGTCATCTACGCGGCGCCGGTCCAGGACTTCACGACGGCGGTGTACGGGCAGGGCCCGACCACCGGCGGAAACGTCGGCGCGCTGCTGACGCAGGGGAAGACCTGGAAGGTCTGAGGCGGGGCCGCCGGGCAGACGGGCGGGAAAAGCCGAACGGAGGGATCCCCAGGGGAATCCCTCCGTTCTAGCTTACTGCCCGTCTGCCCGTCTGCCCGTCTGCCCGTCTGCCCGTCTGCCCGTCTGCCCGTCTGCCCGTCTACCTCGCCAAACTCGCAAACCACGGCGCCAGCACGAGGCTGACCACGCTCATCAGCTTGATGAGGATGTTCATCGCGGGACCGGAGGTGTCCTTGAACGGGTCGCCGACGGTGTCGCCCACGACGGCGGCCTTGTGCTGCTCGCCGCCCTTGCCGCCATGCGCGCCGCCCTCGATGTACTTCTTGGCGTTGTCCCACGCGCCGCCCGCGTTCGCCATGAAGAGCGCCAGGAGCACGCCCGTCACCGTGGCGCCGGCCAGGAGCCCGCCGAGGGTCTGGACGCCGAGGAAGGCGCCGACCAGGACCGGGACGGCCACGGCGGTGACGCCCGGGACGATCATCTCGCGGAGCGCGGCACGCGTGGAGATGTCCACGCAGCGGGCGCTGTCCGGCTTGGCGGTGCCCTCCATCAGCCCGGGAATCTCGCGGAACTGGCGGCGGACCTCCGCCACCATGCCCTGCGCGGCGCGGCCGACGGCGGTCATGGTGAGGGAGCCCATCACGAAGGGAAGGGTTCCGCCGATGAACATCCCGATGACCACCATCGGGTTGACGATGTCGAGGCGCAGCACCTCGCCGGGAGGCGCCACCGCGGTCGCGAAGGCGGAGAAGAGCGCCAGGGCGGTGAGCGCGGCCGAGCCGATGGCGAAGCCCTTGCCGATGGCGGCGGTGGTGTTGCCGAGGGCGTCGAGGCCGTCGGTGATCTTGCGGACGTCGGGCCCGAGGCCGCTCATCTCGGAAATGCCGCCGGCGTTGTCGGCGATCGGCCCGTAGGCGTCCACCGTCATCGTGACGCCGACAGTGGCCAGCATCCCGACCGCGGCGATGGCGATGCCGTAGAGGTCGGCGGCCCAGTAGGACACGAAGATGGCGGCGCCGATGAGGAGGATCGGCAGCAGGGTCGACATCATGCCGACCGCCAGCCCGGCGATGATGTTGGTGGCGGCGCCGGTGCTGGAGGCCTCGGCGATGTCACGCACCGGCTTGCCGGAGGTGTAGTACTCGGTGACGGCCCCGATGGCGATGCCGCTGATGGTGCCGGCCAGCACGGCGTAGAAGGCGCCGAGGGCGGGGCGGCCCTCCATCCCGAGCGCAAAGGTGTCGGCCAGCCACCAGGCGGCACCCAGGAAGAGGGCGGCCGCGATCAGGGTGGTGTTGCGCAAGGCGCTGGCCGGGTCGCCGTGCTCGAGGAGCCGCATGGCGGCGATGCCCACCACCGAGGCGGCCAGGCCGGCCAGGATCATGAGGATCGGGAGGGCCACGGCGTTCATCCGGAACATGTCCGGGATGGCCGCGCTGGTGGCGGCGAGCGCCACCGTGGCAATGACCGCCCCCACGTAGCTCTCGAAGATGTCCGCGCCCATGCCGGCCACGTCGCCCACGTTGTCGCCGACGTTGTCCGCGATGGTGGCGGGATTGCGGGGGTCATCCTCCGGGATGCCGGCCTCGACCTTGCCCACCAGGTCGGCGCCGACGTCTGCCGCCTTGGTGTAGATGCCGCCGCCGACCCGCGCGAACAGCGCGATCGAGCTGGCGCCCATGGCGAAGCCGCTGAGGATTTCGGTAAACCGGGTGAAGCCCAGGAGGTCGGCGGTGGCCGGGTCGAGCGCCAGCCAGGTGACGGTGCCGATGCCGATCAGGCCGAGGGAGGCGACCGCCAGCCCCATCACTGCCCCGCCGTTGTACGCCAGGAAGAGCGCCTTGCCCTGGCCGACCGCCCGCGCCGCCTCGGAGGTCCGGACGTTCGCCTTGGTGGCGGCCTTCATGCCGACCAGCCCCGCCATGACGGAGCAGACGCCGCCGAAGAGGTACGCCCCCGCCGTCCAGGGCCCGATGGCCCACGCCAGGAGCGCCGCCACCAGGACCAGGAACGGCGCGAGCACGGTGTACTCGCGGCGCAGGAAGGCCATGGCGCCGTCTGCGATGAGGGCGGCGAGGTCGTGCATTGCCGCCGTGCCCGTGGGCTGCCGGCGCAGGTAGAGATAGATCGACAGGGCAATCAGGAGCCCGGCCACGCCGCCGGCCATCGCGTACACTGGGAAATTCACCACTCAGCCTCCGTTAAATCGGTTCATGGCCGGCTCGATGCCTTCCGCCAGCCAGCACTCGACGGCGTCCGCCATCGGGTCGAGCAATCCTTCGAGCTGGGTCCACTCGTCCGGCTCGAACACATCCAGGACGAAGTCCGCGAGGTCGCGGCCATCGGGGGGCAGGGGACCGACCCCGATGCGGAGCCGCGCGTAGTCCTGCCGCATCAGCGCGCCTTCCACGCTCTTGAGCCCGTTGTGCCCACCCGCCGACCCCGCGCCGCGCAGGCGGAAGGTGCCCGCCGGGATGGCGACGTCGTCCACCAGGACGAGCAGGTCCTGCGCCGGGTCGAAGCCCGCAAGCGAACGGAGCGGGGCGAGTGCCGCCCCGCTCCGGTTCATGTAGGTCGTCGGCTTGAGCAGCCGGATGTCGTCGCCGCCGCGGCGGCCCGCCGCCTCCCGGGCCCGCTCCCCTCGTCGGAAGGGCCCGAGGCCCCACCGCGCGGCGAGGTGGTCGGCCAGGAGGAAGCCGGCGTTGTGCCGGGTGCGGGCGTATTCCGGGCCGGGATTGCCGAGCCCGAGGATGGCGCGCAGGGCGTCACTCCTTCTCGTCGGCCTCGTCCCCGTCTTCCTTCGGCTTGCGGATCAGCTCCGGCTCGGCCGTCGCGTCCTCGGCGGCCACCACCGTGGTCTCCTCGATCCGCGGCGCCACCACCGTGCAGACCGGCGAGCTCGGGTCGTCGAGGATCTCGCCCTTGGCGAGCGTCAGGTCCCGGACGAAGATCGAGTGCCCGATGGCCAGGTTGGTCACGTCGACGTCGATGCTGGCGGGGATGTCGCCGGGGAGGACGCGGATCTCGACGTCGCGATGCACGAAGTCGAGCACGCCGCCGAAGTTCCGGACCCCGTCCGGGATGCCGTTCAGGTGGATGGCCACCCGCACGTCCACTTCCTCGTCGGCGTGGATCTCGTAGAGGTCCATGTGCATGATGGTGCTGGACCGCAGGGCGTGGCGCTGGATTTCGCGCACCAGCGCCTTGACCGGCGCCCGGCCGTCGACCTCCACGTCGAGGATGGTGCTGGCGGTCATCGACGGCAGGAGCCGGGACAGGATGTTGGCGTCGATGGCCAGCGCCTCCGGCTCGCGTCCGTGGCCGTAAATGACGGCCGGCACCTGGCCCTGGCGGCGCAGTTCGCGCGCGGCGCCGGTACCGGTCTGGGGGCGGGAAACCGCCGCGAGGTTCAGCTGTTGTGCCATGTTCCGATCCTTCGAGGTAAGGGGCGCCGATGCGCCCTCAATCGAACAGCGAACTGACCGACTGGTCGCTGTGGGTGTAGCCGATCGCCTTGGACAGGAGCCCGGCAATCGAGAGAACGGTCAACTGGGCAAACCGCCGCTCCGGCGGAATGGCGATCGTGTTGGTGACCACCACTTCCGTGACGCCGGAGCTGCTGAGCCGCTCGACCGCCGGCCCCGAGAGCAGGGCGTGGGTGGCGCAGCAGTAGACGTCGCGCGCGCCGAGCCGCTTGAGGGCGCGCACCGCCTCGGACATCGTGCCCGCGGTGTCGATCATGTCGTCCGGGATGACGCAATCCCGGTCCTTCACTTCGCCGACGACATTGACCACCTCGGCGATGTTGGCCGAGGGCCGCCGCTTGTCGATGATGGCCAGCGTGGCATTGAGCCGCTTGGCGAATCCCCGCGCCATCTTGGCCGACCCGACGTCGGGCGCCACCACCACCGGGTCGTGCAGCCGCTTCTGCCGGAAGTGGTTCACGAACGCCGGCGCCGCGTACAGGTGGTCCACCGGCAGGTCGAAGAAGCCCTGCATCTGGTGCTGGTGAAAGTCCATGCCCAGCACCCGGTCCGCCCCGGCCATGCTCACCATGTTGGCAACCAGCCGGGCGCTGATGGCCACCCGCGGCTGGTCCTTCCGGTCCTGCCTGGCATACCCGAAGTAGGGAATGACCGGCGTGACCCGCGCCGCGCTGGCCCGCTTTGCCGCGTCCATCAGGAGCAGGAGCTCCATCAGGTTGTCGGCCGGCGGGTTCGTCGGCTGGATGATGTATACATCCCGGCCGCGGACGTTTTCGTCGATCTTGACGAAGATTTCGCCGTCGGCAAATCGCTTGATCGTGACCTTGCACAGCGGCTGGCTCAGGTGCTGTGCCACCTCCTCGGCGAGCGGCCGGTTGGCCGTTCCGCTGAGGAGGAGAATCTGGCTGCGTTCAAGCGAAATGGGCGCCATAGAGCCCTCAAATCTAACCGGGCCCACGGGAGGGAGTCAACTTGTGCGAGGGCAACAGGATCGGCTGCCGGGAGGATTGGCCCTGGTGGATTCGAACCACCATTCGCAGATCCAAAGTCTGCTGTCCTGCCATTGGACGAAGGGCCAGCGACCTCAAAGGTAAAGCATTGGGAGGGAAGGAGAAAGGCGGCGGGCGCCAGGCGGACGGGGCCTGTCCCGGCGGGTAAGAGCGCACTGCCGTGCGCTCCTAGCCGCCGGCGGTGACCTCCAGCAGCTTCCCGTGCTTGCGGCCCAGCATCATCGCAGCGTCCTCACGATCCTTCGGGGTCCGATACACCGCGAGGAAGGCCGACCCCGACCCGGTCAACCGGCAAAGGAGCGGGTGCGTACCCGCCAGCGCCTCGAACGCCGCCTTCAGCGCGGGCCGCTTCGCGAAGAGCGCCGCCTCGAAATCGTTTCCCGACATCCGGGCGATGTCCCCCCAGCTCCTGAGGACCTCCAGGTCGAGGCTCAGTCCGCCCCGCCGGTTCGCGTCCCCTCCGGCATCGATCCACCCGTACGCCTCGGCCGTGGGCATCCCCTCGGCGGGCACCAGCAGGAGCCCGGGCGCCGCCGGCAGGGGAGGGAGGCGGATCATGCGTTCACCCCGACCCCAGGCGAGGGCCAGCCGCGCCTCGCTCACGAAAAAGGGGACGTCGCTGCCGAGCCGGGCGCCGAACTGGAGGAGTTCGTGTCGCGGGACGGCGTTGCCGGCCAGCTGGTTGGCCAGGACGAGGGCCGCCGCCGCGTCGCTCGAGCCGCCGCCGAGCCCCGCCTGCACCGGGATGCGCTTCTCGAGGGTCAGGTGGATCCCGAACCGGCGCCCGGTGGCTTGCAGCACCATCTCGGCGGCACGGACCGCCAGGTTGTCCGCCGCCGGTCCGACATCGGCGCCGCGGACCTCGA
The DNA here is from genome assembly GCA_036274515.1 of Gemmatimonadales bacterium. Lineage (GTDB taxonomy): Bacteria > Gemmatimonadota > Gemmatimonadetes > Gemmatimonadales > GWC2-71-9 > SPDF01. The sequence goes on from DASUFQ010000015.1 coordinate 13,511, forward strand.
TGGTCACCGTCTGACCCTCGCGCCGTTCCGCGGTGAGGACGTCGGCCAGGTCGAGGAGGCAGAAGAGGGTCTCGATGTCGTGATATCCCGAGGCCTCCCGAGCCAGCACGCGCAGGAAGAGGTTTGCCTTGGCGAAGGCCTTTCGCCGGAGCGGCGTGTCAGGCATCGGCCGGTGCCTCCCGCGCCGTGCGCCGGAGCCCGAGGCCGGTGCGCGCCGCCGACCAGATCCCCAGGAGGGTGATCGGGAAGAACGTGGAGAGGTGATAGCCCACCGCGTAGGCGACGGCCTGGCTGGCCCCGATCCCATAGAGGGCCAGGATCGCGGTGATCACCGCCTCGAAGGGGCCGACGAATCCGGGGGCCGAGGGGATGGCGATGCCGAAGGCGAGCACCCCCTGCATCATCACCGCACCGGGGTAGCCGACGGGGAGGTCGAAGGCCAGGAACGCGAGGTAGAACGACAGGGCGTTCACGAGCCAGAGCACGATCGACCAGGCCACGACTCCCGCCAGCCTGGCGGGGGAACGGAGGACGGTAAACCCCAGGCGCACACCATCGATCATGCCGGTTAGGCGAGTGGCGATTGCGTCCGAAGGAACCAGGCGGCGGACGGTGCGTTCCGCGACGCGCGGGAACGCCACCACGGCGCCGGCGGCCGCCAGCGCCGCGAGGGCGAGCAGCCCGGCGCTGGCCGCCACCTGCTGGACGGAGATCCCCCCGATCGTCACGGTGGCCGGCATCCCGGGCGACAGCAGCGCGACGCCGAGCAGCCCGACCATCGTCAGCGCATCGAACACCCGCTCGACCGCCACGGAAGCGAGCGAGGTGGTGAAGCGGGCCCCCGTGAGGCGGCTGGCCGCGACGGTGCGCACCACCTCGCCGGCGCGGAAGGGGAGCAGGTTGTTGGCGGCGAATCCCATGGCGATGGCGTGCCACAACGGGAGGAACGGATAGGGCCCGCCGTCCTCGCGGCGGAGGAGGAGCCGCCAGCGAAAGAGCCGGAGCGGGAAGAGGGAGGTCGCCACCACCACCGCGGCCAGGAGCCATCCTGGCCGGACAGACCGGAGGTAGCCGGCCGCCTCACGGAAGTCGACGTCGTGAAACGCCCACCAGAGCAGGAGGCCGGACACCAGGATGGCGAGCAGCAACTGCCACGCGCGGTGACCCGATCCGGTCAAGCGGAAGGCTCGAGCGCCAGCGGGACCAGGTCGAGGAGTTCGTCGAGGAGGGGGCGGATGCGGTGCAGCTCGGCACCACTCCGCAGGAGGTTGGCGATGTCGCGGCGGACGACATCGGCACGCCGGAGGGCGGCGTCTCCGCGGTAAAGCAGGCCCCCGATCTCGATGGCGTCATCCGGTCCCGGCGGCGCGGCCGCGGCGGGCGCAGAGGTCCGCGCGCCGCCGCCATTGCCGGACGTGCGGCCCCGGGCACCCGAGAGCCGCGCAAAGGTCAGGAAGCTCCCGGCCAGCGAGGCGTCCTCGGCCGCCTCTGGGGGGGCCTCGCTTCCGGTCTGCTCGTCCGGCGCGAGGTGCTCGACCGGGATGGCATCGTCGTCCGGGGCCAGCGACTCGATCGGCACGATGTCGTCCGGCGCCTGCCCCAGCACCGCGGCGAGCCCCGCGAGTTCGGTCGAGGCCCGGTCCGGGTCGCTCCGGGGCCCCAGCCCGCGGATCAGGGTGCCGGCAGAGCGGAGCGCCGCGGCGAACCCCCCGGGGTCGCCGGCGGCGTGTCCACTGACGATGGCGCGCCGGACCGCCTGCGCGAAGGTCTCCAGGCCGTGCGCGATGACCGCCGTAGCGAGGCGCGGGGACTCGAGGGTCCCGGTGAGGCTGTAGAGGCGGAGGTCGCGCTGGGTGTCGGATTCGGCCCGCTCGAGCTGGTCGGCGGCCTGGACGAGGAACTCGCCGTGAGTCAGGAGCTCGACCGACCCGAGCGCCACCGCGGAGGGCTGCTCCGGCGGCGTGCCCGCCCGCACGATGCTCGCCTCGCCGGCGGGGCAAAGCGTTTCGATCCCGACCACGTCGCGATCGTCGGCCAGCCGCCGGATGAGCAGGACGGCGAAGTGCCGGGGTTCCGGGGCGTCGGCGGCCGGGCGCCCGTTTTCGGCGACGTCGCGGGAGGCACGGGTGAGCGCCTGGGCGGCGGCGTCGAACACCTCGCTGATGCCCGTCGGCAGCGCGGGGCGGCGGAGCAGGTCTCCGACCGCCATTTCCAGGCTGTCGAGGAGTTCGGGGAGCGGCGCCAGGTCGGTCAGGGCGGCGAGTCCCCGGAGCGACTGCATCCGGCGCAGGATGTTGTGCAGGGGATCCCGCGCTGAGGGTTCGGCCTCGAGCGCCCGGGCGGCGCGGTCGAGCGCGCTCGCCACCAGCGCTCCCTCCCGCGCCACGAAGGCGCGGACGCCGGCGTTCAGTTCGCCCCGGCTGCGCGTGGCGGGGCGGCTCCCTTCAGGGGGACGGCCGCTGATCGATTCGAGCGAGCGGGAGAGCTGGTCGGCGCGCTCGGAGTCCGCCGGGGTCCATTCGCGGGCCTGGCGGACGAGGCGCTTCAGGTCGTCGACCGACTGCCCGACGACTTCTGCGAGGGCGGCGTCCCAGAGGCAGGCTCCGTCCTGAAAGGCGCGGGCCACCCCTTCCAGCGCCCCGGCGGCGCGGGTGATTTCCGGCTGGTTGGCCATGAGCGCAGACCCGCGGAGGGCCCGTGCGTACCGCACGAACTCATCGGGCCGGGGACCGCCGGCCGTCGCGGCAAGCCGGGCGAGGCGCTCGAGGTATTCGCCGGCCTCCAGCGCGAAGAAATCCGTTGGGCCGAGGGGAGTGGGCATGTCGAATCAAGTTAGGGTGGGGGGCGCCCGCGGGAAAGGTTCCTGCCCTGCTAGCCCGCCCGGGCCCCGTCGAGCGCCCTTCGCATGGCGCGGACCGCCGGTTCGAGCCCCTCGAACATGGCGCGGCTCACGATGCTGTGGCCGATGTTGAGCTCCTCGATTTCGGGAACCGCGGCGACGTTCGCGACGTTCAGGTAGGTCAGTCCGTGGCCCGCGTGCACCGTGAGGCCGATGTCGGCGGCGTGGCGGGCGGCGTCCCGAAGCTGGTCGAGTGTGGTGGGCCCCTCCCTCCAGTGGTGGGCGTAGGCGCCGGTGTGGAGCTCCACGGCCGGGACGCCGAGGTCCTTCGCGGCGTCGATGACGTCCGGGTCGGGGTCGATGAAGAGGCTCACGCGGCACCCGGCCTCGTCGAGCCGGCGGATTGCCGCCCGCAGGCGGGCATCGCGCGAGCTGACCAGGAGCCCGCCCTCGGTGGTGACCTCCTCGCGGCGCTCCGGCACGAGGGTGGCCTGCCGGGGCCGGAGCCGGCAGGCGAGGGCGAGGATATCGTCGCTCAGGGCCAGCTCGAAGTTGAGGGGACCGGCGCGGGACTCGGCAATGGCGATGACGTCGGCATCCTGGATATGGCGCCGGTCCTCGCGGAGATGCACGGTGATCCCGTCGGCGCCCCCCGCCATGGCGGCGTGTGCCGCCGCGAGCGGGTCCGGCTCGTCGGTGCGCCGCGCCTGGCGGACGGTCGCGACGTGATCGATGTTGACGAAAAGCCTGATGGCCGTCATTGCTCGCACTCCGCGCGCGGTTTACGTTTGAGCAGTCCCTTTACTCGAGGCGGTTCAGCCGTGCGACTGCGCTTCCTATCGTTCCTGCTCGTCACGGCGGCCTGTGCCGGCGGCGCGGGAACCAGCGACCCGATGGCGAACCGGTCCCCGGAAACGACGGTCCGGGCGTTCCTCTCGGCGGCCCGCGACACGAACCTCACCCTCATGGCCAATTACTGGGGGGGCTCGGCCGGCCCGGCGGCGGTCTCGAAGAAGCCGGACGACTACGAGAAGCGGATCCGGATCATGCAGAAGTACCTGATGAACGACTCCGCCAAGGTGGCCAACCTGGGGACGGTGGACGGGCACCCCGACCAGGTCCTGGTGACGATGCGCCTCTTCCTCGGCAAGTGCCAGAACTCGGTGCCGTTCATCGTCGGGAAGTGGAAGAGTCAGTACCTGGTGCAGAACGTCGACGTGACCTCGGCCGGCAACCCGGCCCGTCCCTGCGACGACCAGGGCAACCCGATCTGAGCGCCGGCGGCGGCCGGGGCGTCATTCGGTCAGTTCGATGAGGATGCCCGAGGTGGACTTCGGGTGCAGGAACGCGATCCGGCACCCGCCGGCCCCGACCCGGGGCGCCTCGTCCACCAGCCGGTAGCCGGCACGGCGGGCATCGGCCAGGGCGGCCTCGACGTCCGGAACGCGGTAGCAGACATGGTGAATCCCGGGCCCTCGCCGCGCGAGGAATTTCCCGATCGGCGACTCGGGGGCCTCCGGCTCCAGGAGCTCGACCTCGGAATCACCGAAGGGCAACGACACGATCCTGGCGCCATCGGCCTGCTCGGCGGGGTGGGGTGCCAGGCCGAGCACGTCGCGGTAAAACCCGAGCGCTTCGTCGATGCTCGTGACCGCAATTCCGATGTGGGCAATGCGAGGGCCGTCGGACACGGGAACTCCGCGGTGGCAGGTGAACAGCGCTGAACTTAACCGCGGGGTGCGCAGGCGTGCACCCCGCCGCACTCTGGGAGGCTGGACCACGATGGGGCAGAACACGATTGACGTCACCGAGAGCACCTTCGCGTCGGAGGTGGAGCAGCAGAAGGGCCTCGTGCTGGTGGACTTCTGGGCCACGTGGTGCGGGCCCTGCCAGATCATTGCGCCGGTGCTCGACCAGCTGGCCGCCGACTACACCGGGAAGATCCGTGTCACCAAGCTCGACGTCGACGCGCACCAGCGCGTCGCCGCCCGCTTCAACATCCGGTCGATCCCGGCGCTGCTCTTCTTCAAGGACGGGAAGCACGTGGACACGGTCATCGGCGCGGTGCCGAAGCCGGCCATCGAGTCGAAGATCCAGCACCACCTCGCGGCGTAAGGCGTCGCGTGCCCGGGCCGCCGCGCGGCGGCCCGGCCCGCCGAGGGACTATGCGCGTCAGTGGCACCCGCCTGCTGCATTCCGCCATCCGGTTGAGCGACGTCGCCTTTCCGGCGGCGGACACCCTCCTTGCCCGCACCCGCCTGATCTACGTCCACCTCGACAACCTGCTCTCGTTCGCCAAGCGCGACCGGGACGGCAAAGTCGACGCCTACTTCCTCGGCTACCTCCCGGACGAGCTGATCCTGCTCTTCTTCCGGCAGGGGGAGCTGGTGACCGCGGCGGGGATCGGGGCGGGGCGGCGGTCGGTGCTGCCGATCGCGGAAGCGGTGCGGCGGCTGAAGGCGGACCCCGAGCGCGGGGAGGCGGCCTATTGCGCGGCGCCGATGGCGCAGCTCGAGCTGATGTACCAGGCCTGCGCCGCGCCGGCCGAGCCCTGGGTCGTCGATTCCAAGCACCCGGAGCGGGTCTTCCCGCGGGTCGCCGAGGAGTCGCTCACCGGGGCGCTCGAGATCATCTCGAACGGCCGGGTGAACTACCTGCAGTTCGAGGCCGGTAAATTCCGCAGCGGGTTTTTCTACGCCCGCCCGGATCATGTGCCGCTCCCGGCGTACATCGAGGGGCTGTTCCAGCCGGGGCCGGACGGGGTCCAACCCGCCCTGGCGGTGAGCGGCGTGCCGCCCGTGGCGGGGCTCCCGGCGCAGGTGCTCCCCTCCCAGGTGCGGATGTACCGGGAACTCTTCCAGCGCATCGCCGGAGCGGTCCAGCAGGAGCTGCCCGAAGACGGAATGCGGCGGGTGGACCGGGTCACGACTCGCCTCCTCCCGGAGCGCGCCGCGCTCGCCAACCTCCTCCCGTCGAACGGCGGGGATCCCTCCATGGTGGCCACACCGGCGGCCGACCTGACCAGCGACCTCGCCGCGTGGACCGGCGCGCTGCTCACCGAGCTGGAGGTCGTGTCGCCGGGCTGCGGGCCGCGGATCCTGCAGGATGCGACCAGGGACCAGCGCCATCTCCTCCAGGCGGCGGGGTTCTACGCCCACTTTCCCTGGAGCCTCACCTGGTAGGCCCGGGCACCTTGTATGTCGTCGCGACGCCGCTGGGACACCTCGGAGACCTGACTACCCGTGCCGCCGAGGTGTTGCGCGCCGTCGAGGTCGTGGCGGCCGAGGACACCCGGAGGAGCCGGACCCTCCTCCAGCACATTGGCGCCACACCCCGCCTGATCGCGGTTCACGCCCACACCGAGGCGAGCCAGGCGGAGTCGATCCTGGAGCTGCTCCGGGCCGGCCAATCGGTCGGGCTGGTGACCGATGCCGGAACCCCCGGGGTGAGCGACCCCGGTGCTCGCCTGGTCGCGGCGGTGCGCGACGCCGGCTGTCCAGTGGTCCCCATCCCCGGAGCGTCGGCGGTCGCCACCGCGCTTTCCGCGTCCGGGCTGCCGGCCGACCGCTACCTCTTCCTCGGCTTTCCGGCGCGGAAGGGCAAGGCACGGGAGGAGGACCTCACGCGCGCCGCCGCGGAGCGGTGGACGGTGGTGTTCTACGAGGCGCCGCCCCGCCTTGTGGGGCTGCTCCGCGACCTGGCGGCACACTGCGGCCCGACCCGGCGGGCGGTGGTGGCGCGCGAACTGACCAAGCTGCATGAGGAACTCCGCGGCGGCACGCTGGAGGAGCTGGCGGAGTGGTACGAGGCCTCTCCGCCGAGAGGGGAAATCACCCTCCTGCTGGAGGGCGCTCCGGCGCCGGCACCTCCTGCCGTCACCCCGGATGCCGTGCGGGATGAGGCGGCGGCGCTGCTGGGCGAGGGGCTGACGCGCAAGGACATCGTCCGGCGGCTGACGGAAACGACCGGCCTCAGCCGTAATGAGGTGTATCGCCTGGTCATGGAGCTTTCGTGAGGATCGCCGGGCCCCGCGTGCGGGGCTGTTTCGTCTCCTGCCTCATCGCCGCCTGCCTGGCGGGGGCGCCGCCGGTGCGCGCGCAGGAGTCGGCCCCGGTCACCATCGGACGTCTCCACTACGACGGAGGTGGAGACTGGTACGCCAATCCCTCAAGCCTGCCCAACCTGCTGGCCGCCGTCCGGGCCCGGACCGACCTGCAGCCGGCGGCCCGGGAGCAGGTCGTGACCCTGTCGAGCCCCGCCCTCTGGGATGTGCCGTACCTATATATGACCGGCCACGGAAATGTCCGGTTTTCCGAAGAGGATCTCGTCACGCTCCGCCGCTACCTCCAGCAGGGCGGATTTCTTCACGCCGACGACAACTACGGCATGGATGCGTCGTTCCGGCGGGAGCTGGCCCGGCTTTTCCCTGACCGGCCGATGATCGAGGTGCCGCTGGACCACCCGATCTACAGTCTCGTCTATCGCCTGCCGAACGGGGTGCCGAAGGTCCATGAGCATGACGGGAAGCCGGCCCAGGGGTTCGGCATCATGATCGACGGCCGGCTCGCGGTCTTCTACACCTATCAGTCGGACCTCGGTGATGGGTGGGAGGATCCCGAGGTGCATAAGGACCCGCCGGCGGTGCGGGAGGCGGCACTCCAGATGGGCGTCAACCTCGTGGCGTACGCCGTCGGGACCGGACGATGACCCCCGGCACCACGGGCGCTGCTCTCGAATCCCTCGCCACCCCGCTCCGGCGCCGCGCCACGGCGGGAGGTGGCGCCCTCGCCGTCGGCGCCCTCCTCCTCGGCCTCTGCGGTGCCGCGTGGCTCGCCCGGCTGGGAGTCGTGCACACGCTGTGGTGGGTTCCGATGGGGTGGCTGGTGGCGCTGGGCGCGGGAGCGTCCGCGATGGCGGTGGCGCGGCGGCTGGTTCGACAGAGCCGTCCCCCGGCGCTGGCTGCCGCGCTCGAGGCGGACGGCGCGTGGAGGCTGGGTGCGCTGACGGGGCTCCTGGCTTCTCCTGCGCCGGGGTTGAGCAGCGAGCTGTATGCCGTCGCCGACCGCGCGCGGGCGGAGGACCTCGTCCGCAACGGCCCCGGAGCGCTGCGGCCGCTCGACGAGCGGATCAGGCGGCAGCGCCGCGCGGGCGTGATCGCCCTGCTGCTGGGGGCCATCGGGCTGCTCGGGGCCGGGCCCGCCCGTGCCCCCGTCCGGATGCTCTGGCACCCGGTCGAGGCCCTGGGGCTGGCGGTGGGCTCGGTCCGGCTGGAGGCGTCGGCACGAAGCGTCGACCGCGGAGAGGAGGTGCGCTTCACCATCCGCGCACCCGGCCGCCAGCGGGCGACGCTGTGGCAGCGCGCGCCGGGCGAGGGGTGGCAGCCGCAGGAGGTGCCCCTGGATTCTCTCGGCGCCGCGACGATCGCGTCCGGCCCTCTGACCGCCGACCGATTCGTCCGTGCCACCAGTGAGGGCAGGACTTCCGACACGCTGCAGGTGGTGGTCCGGCTGCCCGCGTTCCTCGGCTCGCTGAGCGTCACGGCGGAGTATCCCCGGTATCTCGAGATCGAGGACGAGCCGCTCACGCCGGGCCCCGACCCGATCGTGCTCCCCGAGGGCACCCGGCTCCTGATTGCCGGCGAGGCCACGGCGGCCCTCGCCTCGGCCGCATGGGTCGGACCGGCCGGTACGACCACGCTCGCGCTGGATGGCGGGCGGTTCACCGGGCGCCCGGTCCCGACCGTATCGGGCGAGTACCACCTTGCGCTGTCCACGACGAGCGGCGTCCCTCTCGATGTGGCGGACGCCCTCCTGCATGTGCGCCTCGCGCCCGACAGTGCACCGGTGGTCAACATCCCGGTCCCGGGCGCGGATACCCTGGCGCCCGTCGGGCTCGCGGTGCCGCTGGTCATCGATGCGCGCGACGACCATGGGCTCTCGGAGGTCGCTGTCGTGAGCCGTCGGATCAGCCGCCTGGGCGTGGCCGATCCCGAGCGGCGCGAGGTCGTTCCCCTGCCTGGCGAGAGCCCGGACCGGGTCATCGTGCCCTACCTGTTCGGGCTCGAGGGGCGCGCCCTCCTGCCGGGGGACACGGTGCGGTACTACGCGGTCGCGACGGACAATGCGCCGCGGCCCCGGAGCGGCCGGTCGCGGGAGTACATCCTGCGGTTGCCGACCCTCGCGGAGGTGCGTGCGGCGGAGCGGACCGCCACCGAATCGGTCGGCGCGCAGCTTGATTCGCTCTCGGCCGCGAGCAAGCGGCTCCAACGACAGACGGAGGACCTGTCCCGCGAGGCCTCGCGCGCCGAGGCGGCCGGAGGCCAGCGCGATCCGTCGACGCTGTCGTTCGAGGAGGCCAAGCGGGCGGAGGCGGTGGCGCGCCAGCAGGAGGAGCTGGTCCGGCAGGCGGAGGAGACGCGGCAGGCGATCGAGGAGCTCCAGAAGCTGGCCGATGACGCGGGGATCCAGGACCCGGAGTTCCAGCGGCGGATGCAGGAGATCGCCGAACAGCTCGACCGGGCGCTGACGCCGGAAATGCGCCAGCAGCTCGAGGAACTGCGGGAGGCGCTCAGCCAGCTCGACGCCGCCCGCTCGCGCCGGGCGCTTGAGCAGCTGGCGGAGGCGCAGCGGCAGCTGCAGGAGGCGCTGGAACGGAGCCAGAAGCTCTTCGAGCGCGCGGCCATGGAGGGCCAGATGGCCAACCTGGCCGATGAGGCGCGCGACCTGGCTCAGGAACAGGGGCGGTGGAACGACGAGGTCGCCCGGGCCGACTCCGCGAGGGCAGCGGCCCAGGAGGCGCAGCTGGCGGAGCGCGCCGACTCGCTGGCGTCGGCGCTTGGCAAGGCGGCGCAGGAGCTGTCACGGATGACGGACCAGGCGCAGGCCGCTGCGCTCGCGTCCAGGGCGGACAGCGCTCGTTCGGCGGCCGGGACGATGCAGCAGGCCGCCAAGGCGGCCAGCCAGGGCAACAGGGAGGCGGCGAGACGGGGAGGCGAGCAGGCCGAGCAGCAGTTGCAGTCGATGGGAGAGCAGCTCGACGCGCAGCGGGAGTCGATGCAGGGGGCGTGGAAGGCGGAGGTGGTCGCCGCGATCGACCGGATGATGGCGGAAACCAGCCGGCTGGCCGACCGCCAGCTCGCCATCACCGATGCGCTCCGCGCGGGGGAGTCGCCCTCCACCTTCCGTGCCCAGCAGGCGGCGGTGGAGGAGGGGGTGGAGAAGCTGACGGAGCAGTACCGGGAGGCCTCGGGCGAGAACGCGCTGGTCCCGCCGCAGATCGGGGCCACCCTCGAAGCGGCGCGACGCCAGATGAGCCAGGCCCGCGAAGCGCTCTCGACGGCGGCGCCCGGCCAGCGGGAGGCCACCTCCCACGCCGGCGAGGCGGTCGACGCCCTCAACGCCGCCGCCTACCAGATGGTGCGGGCGCGGGGTGACGTGTCGGGGGCCGGCTCCGGCTCGGGCCTCGCGGAGGCGATGCAGCGGATGAGCGAGATGGCGAAGCAGCAGGGGGAGCTCAGCGAGCAGGGCGCGCAGATGCTCCCCATGGTGGGCGGCGCCGGGATGCAGGAACAGATTCGCCAGCTCTCGGCGCAGCAGCGGGCCATGGCGGAGCAGCTGGAACGGCTGCGGGCGGAAACCCAGTCCGCCGGCACCGGCGAGCTGGCCGACGAGGCGCGCGACCTGGCGCGGCAAATGGAGTCGGGCCGGCTCGACCGCCGCACCGTCGAGCGCCAGGAACGGCTCTTCCGCCGGATGCTGGATGCCGGCCGCACGCTGCAGGGGGAGCAGCAAGACGAGCAGAAGGAGCGGCAGAGCACGACGGGCGCGCAGGACCAGCTCCACATCCCGCCGGCCCTGAAGGCGCAGCTCGAGGGAGACCAGCCATTCCGCCTGCCAACCTGGGAGCAGCTGCAGCAGCTCTCGCCGGAGGACCGGCGGCTGGTGCTCGAGTATTTCCGCCGGTTGACCGACCGGGGGCAGCCGTGAGGCGGGGCCTGGGAATCCTGCTGGTCTGCCTCGGCGCGGCGGCCCAGCTCGCCGCGCAGTCCGAGGAGATGACCCGCGCGTACGAGCGGGAGCGGCGCGGCGATTTCCGCGCGGCCGCCGACGCCTACCTGGAAGTCCTGCGCCAGCAGCCCGACAACCTCTCCGCCCTGCTCGGACTCGAGCGCGCGCTCACCCCGCTCCGCCGGGAAGCGGAACTGGCCAGGCCGGCGGAGGCGCTCCTGGCGCAGACGCCGGGCAACCTGGCGGCGTACTCGGTGGCGATGCGGGGATGGGCGGCGGCCAACCGGCCCGACAGCGTGGCGGCGGTCGCGCGGCGGTGGGCCGCGGTCGAACCGGGGAGCGAGTCCCCGTACCGCGAGTGGGGAAACACCATGCTCGGGCAGCGCGACGGGGGCGGCGCGCGCCGGGCGTACCTCGCTGGCCGTGAACGGCTCGGGGATTCGACGGCGCTGGCCGGCGAACTGGCGCTGCTCTCCGCCGCCCAGAACGACTGGGAGGGGGCGGCACGCGAATGGGGGCTCGCCCTCGACCGATACCCGGGCTACCGCCTCACCGCGCGGAACGCGCTCGTCCGCGCGCCGGCGGCGGATCATGACCGGGTGCTCCGGCAGCTGGGCCGAGGCTCGCCGGCGGCGCGGCGCCTGGGCGCCGAGCTCGGGGTCCAGTGGGGCAGCCCGACGCAGGCCTACGCGCTGCTCACCGCAAACCTGCCGACCGCGAGCGACCAGGCGCTGGAAGCGCTGCGGCAGTTCCTGGAGGCGGCCAGGACGGTCGAGGGCCCGGAGGCGGCCCGCGTTCGCGGCCAGACCCTCGAGGAGATCGCCTCGCGAACCAGCGGCGCGGGTGCGTCGCGGATGCGCCTGGAATCGGCGCGCGCCTATGCCGACGGCGGCGACGCCGTGTCCGCGCGCCGCATGCTCACCGCGCTGGCCGCCGACGGCACGGCGCCGCCCGACATGGCGGCGGGCGCCACGGCGACGCTGGTGTCGGTGCTCCTGCGCGAAGGCCAGGTGGCCGAGGCCGAGCGCCGGCTCACCGACCTCCGGGCCAATCTTGATGTCGACGCCGCCGGTCGGCTGACGCGGCAGGTGGCGGAGGGCTGGATCAGCCAGGGAAATCTCGACCGGGCCGAGGGGGTGCTCGCGAGCGACAGCACCGTCGAGGCGCTGGCCGTCCTCGGCGTCGTCCGGCTCTACCGCGGCGACCTTGCCGGCGCGGCCAGCGCACTCCGTTCGGCGGGGCCGTTCGCCGGCAGCCGGGAGGAGGCCACCTCGCGCACCGCCCTCCTGGCGCTCATCCAGCCCGTCGAGGCGGACACCCTTCCTGCCCTCGGCGACGCGCTCTTCGCGCTGGCGCGGGGGGATTCGTCGGCGGCGGTGACGAAGCTGCTGGCCGTGGCCGAGGGACTGCCCGCCAAGGGGGGCGGCTCCGAGCTGCGGCTGCTGGCCGGCAGGGTGGAAGCGGCACGGGGTCGATTCGCCGCTGCCGAGCCGCTGCTCCTGGCCGCGAGCGATTCCACGGCGCCCGCCACGGCGCCCGCGGCGGAACTCGAGCTGGGCCGGCTGCTCCTCGCGCTCGGGCGCCAGACGGAAGCGGTGGCGCGCCTGGAGCACCTGATTCTTGCTTATCCCGGGAGCGCCGCGGTCCCGCAGGCCCGCCGGCTCCTCGACACGGCGCGCGGCGCGATTCCGGAGAGCTGATGCGCCGCCGCGACTTCCTCTGGCGCGCCGGCGGGGTGCTCGCCGCGCTGCCCGCCATCCCGGGCCTGCGCACCTTCGAGGGGCGGGCGCCGTGGCTGCTCGTTCCGATGGACGACCAGCAGGCGGACCACCTCAAGGCGTACGGCGTGGTCTTCCGGCTCCTGGAGCGCGGCGGCCGCGCCGAGTGGTTCCTCAATTACCGCAACGGCTCGTTCCTGGTGCCGACCGACGCCATCACCACCCGCGACGCCGCCCTGGCCGGGGTGACGACCGAGTCGCTGGACGAGGTGGCGCTGCTGGCCATTCGCGCGGACATCCAGGCCGGCAACATGGAGGCCGTGCCGCTCGAGAAGGCCCCCAGGGTGGCCGTCTATGCGCCGCCCAACGCGGCGCCATGGGATGATGCCGTCACCATGGCGCTCCAGTATGCCGGAATCCGGTTCGCCAAGATCTGGGACCCGGAGGTGCTCGCCACGGGCGGCACCGGGCTGGCCACGTACGACTGGCTCCACCTGCATCACGAGGACTTCACCGGGCAGTACTCCAAGTTCTACCTCACCTACGCCGGCGCGCCGTGGCTGACCGAGATGGTGGAGCGGAACACCGCGATGGCGCGCGCGTACGGGTTCGCCAACGTCCCCGCCGAGAAACGCGCCGTGGCCGAAGCGATTGCCGCCTACGTGGAGCAGGGCGGGTTCCTTTTCGCCATGTGCGCCGCCACCGAGACCCTCGACCTGGCGCTTGCCAGCGCCGGCGTGGACATCGCCGCCGCCTACGCCGACCAGACCCCGATGGATCCCGCCGCCAGCGCCAAGATGGACTGGAGCCGGTCCCTCGCCTTCCAGGACGCACGCCTCGAGCTGAGCCCGACGGTGTCCCAGTTTTCCGACATCGACGGCCACGAGGTCAACGCCCTCAGCCGACGGCAGGAACTGGGCAGCTTCCGGCTGTTTAACTTCAGCGCCAAGATCGACCCCGTGGCCACCATGCTGGTGCAGAACCACCGGGAGACGATACCCGACTTCTACGGGCTGACCACCTCGTTCCGGAAGAGCCGGATCAAGCCGGGGGTCACGGTGCTGGCGGACGAGCCGGGGGCCCCGTGGGCCAAGTATCTTCATGGGGAGCATGGGCAGGGGACCTGGACGTTCTACGGGGGGCATGACCCGGAGGACCCCCAGCACCAGATCGGCGATGCGCCAACCGACCTGTCGCTGCATCCCCATTCGCCCGGCTACCGGCTGATCCTTAACAACGTGCTGTTTCCCGCCGCCAAGAAGAAAGAGCTGAAGACGTGACATTCCTCCGACGCCATGCCGCGCTCGCGGCGCTGCTGGCCTGGCCCTGCGCCGCCGCCGCCCAGGCGCCGCGCATCACGCCGGCGGGCGACCCTTCCGTGCGCTCCGACTCGATCTACCGGCTGGCGGTCGACCCCGCGGACCACCCCGAGGAGGCGGCCGCGTTCCTGCTCGACGACGGCGTGATCGTGGTCGAGGCGGACGGCCGGGAGCGTCGCACCTTCCGCCAGGTGGTGCAGATCCTCAAGCCCTCGGCGGTGGAGCGGTACTCGGAGCACTCCTTCGGGTGGTCGCCCGACAACGAGGAATTCACCATCAACTGGCTCCGGGTGGTCCGGCCCGACGGCACCGTGATCAGCGCCGGACCGGCGCAGCAGCAGGAGAGCGACGTACCCGCCGAGATGGGCGCGCCGGTGTACGCCAACCGAAAGGTGATCCGCGCCTCCCTGAGCGGCGTGGCCGTCGGGACGATCGTGGACTACAGCTACACCACCGTGAAGACGAAGGCGTGGGTGCCTGGGGATTTCTACCAGTGGTGGGGGGTGAGCACGGGGCTGAGCGTGCAGCGCTCGCGGCTCATCGTTGACGCGCCCATCGGGGAGCAGCTGCGCATCGAGGAGCGCAACCTGAACTTTCCGCGCAGGACCGAGGAGGGCGGGGGGCGCCGCGTGCTGACCTGGGCCACCGCCAACCTGCCGCGCCTCAAGCCGGAGCTCTACGCCGCCGATTCGAACGACATCTACATGTCGGTGGCGGTGTCCTCGCCGCTCACCTGGCGGGACATCGGAGAGTGGTACGGCAAGCTGGCGGCCGACCGCTACGCCCTCCCGCCCGACCTTGCCGGCCAGGTGCGGCAGATGGTGACGGGGGCGCGGACCGCACGGGACACCGCCGCCATCGTGCAGCAGTGGGTGGCCCAGGACATTCGCTACCTGTCGATCGCGCTCGGGATCGGCGGGTACCAGCCGCGCACCCCCGCGGAGGTCGTGGCCTCGGGCTTCGGCGATTGCAAGGACAAGGCAACCCTGTTCGTGGCCGCCATGCGTTCGCTCGGCTTCGACGCGGCACCGGTGCTGGCCAGCAGCGGCGGGGGGGTGAACCGCGAACTGCCCTCGCTGGAGCAGTTCAACCACGCCATCGCGTACGTCACCCTCCCGGAGGGCCGCGCCTACACCGACCTCACCGTCGAGTTCCTTCCCCTCGGCCTCATCCCCGGCGGGTTGCAGGGGGAGTTCGGGCTGGCCGTGCCGCCGGCCGGCGGCACGGAAAACGTCACCTTCCCCGAGGAGACGGCGGCGCAGCAGTTGTCCGTGATGGAGTTGCGGGGCCGCGTCGACACCGAGGGCCGGTTCAACGGCACCTACCAGGAATCGGTGATCGGCTCGCGCCAGTGGGATCTCCGGGCGTCGTTCGAGACCCCGATGGACTCCGCGGCGCGCGCCAATTTTTCCCGGCGGATCGCGCAGGGGTGGTTCCCGGGCGCCCGGGGAGACAGCCTGCGCGCGTTCCAGGGACTCAAACTCGCCGAACCTGCCGCGGTATCGCTGGCGGTCCAGGACGGCCGGGCCCTGCGTCGCTCGGGGTCCACCTGGATGCTCGAGAACCCGATCGGGACGGCCGGGAAGTTCAATGACGTGGCCGACGCGCTTGAGGAGCAGCCAACCCGGCGGTTCCCCATCGACGCCTCCAGCGTGATCGGACCCGAGGAAACCGTGGTCAGGATCCGCATGGCGCTCCCCGCGGGATGGCGGCCCCAGCTGCCGCCGTCGGTCCATGCCACGAGCATCTTCGGCGATTTCTCCGGCACCTACGCCTTTGCCAACGACACGCTCGAGATCACCCGGCGCGTCAGCGGGACGCGCGGGATCTTTCCTCCCGACACGATTCACGACCTGATCCGGTGGTTCCGCGAAATGGGGGCGGACGACGCCCCGTTCATCGTGATCGACCCCGCGCCGGCCCCGTAGGGATGTGCCCGCTCCACGCCGCGCTGGCACGGGGCTGACGCCGTGCCGGTAACCTCCGCCCGCATTTCCACCGAGGCCCGCACGGTCCTCGCCGGCGAGATCCTCTCCGCCGGCGGCCGGGAGGTTTCCTTTGTGGCCGACGTCGACGCCGAGGGGTGCATCACCGGCGCGCGCGCCGTGGCGCGGGGGACGGTGCAGATGGTCCTGGCCCTCCCCGGTGCGGCGCAGCGAGGACAGATGCTGCTCCACAACCACCCGAGCGGCGACCTCGAGCCGTCGGAGCCGGACCTGGCCGTGGCCGCCCGCCTGCACGATGAGGGGATCGGCTTCGGCATCATCGACAATGAGGCCGGACAAGTGTACGTGGTGGTCGAGGTGCCCCGGGCCCGGGAAACGGTGCGGCTCGACCCCTACGCCATCGTGGCGTCGCTTGGCGAGGACGGCCCGGTGGCCCGGGTGCTCGGCCAGTACGAGGACCGCCAGAGCCAGCGCGACATGGCGGCGTACATCGCCGACGGGTACAACGATGGCGGCGTGCTCGTGCTGGAGGCGGGCACCGGGGTGGGGAAGTCCTTCGCCTACCTGGTCCCGGCGCTCGCCTGGTCGCGGGCCAACGGCGAGCGGACGGTCATCAGCACCAACACCATCAACCTGCAGGAGCAACTCGTCGGCAAGGACCTGCCGATGCTCCGCGAGGCGCTCGCGGAGGAGGGCTGGGCGCCGCGCTTTGCCCTCCTCAAGGGGTGGCGCAACTACCTCTGCCTGTCGCGCCTGCAGCACGCCACCGGCGCGCAGCAGAGCCTGCTGGAGCCGGAGCGGCAGGACGAGCTGGTGTCGCTGGCGGAGTGGGCGTCGCGCACTGCCGACGGCACGCTCAGCGACCTGCCGGTCCAGCCGACCGGCGAGGTGTGGGACGAGGTGTGCGCGGAGGCTGACCTCTGCACCCGGGTGCAGTGCCCGTTCTTCGACCAGTGTTTCCTGTTCAAGGCCCGCCGGCGGGCGGCGGAGGCCGACGTGGTGGTGGTGAATCACCACCTCCTCGCTGCCGACCTCGCGGTGCGCCAGGCCTCCGACAACTGGGAAGAAGCGGCCGTCCTGCCGCCGTACCGGCGCCTGATCCTGGACGAGGCGCACCATCTCGAGGATGTGGCGGCCTCCCACCTCGGCACGCAGGTCACGAGCCGGGGGCTCCAGCGGCTCCTCGGCCGCTTCGAGCGGAACCGGAAGGGTCTGGTACCGTCGCTCGTCATGGAACTCTCGGGGCGGGGCGACCTGCTGAGCCGCGCCTCCCTCGACCTCGTCCACGAGCGGCTGCTCCCCGCCATCGGCGACGCGCGGCGGGCGGCCGAGCAGCTCTTCCTCCGGCTGCATGCCCTGGCTGAGGCGGGCGGGGGAGGGCAGCGGCGCCTGACGGACGAATTCGCCCAGGATGCCGCGTGGGACGAGGGGCTCCGGATGGAGCTCGACGCGCTCCTCTCCAGCTTCGACCAGGTCACCCGGCATGTCGAGACGGTGGAGGACCGGCTGGCGCAGGTCGAGTCGACGGAGCGGGGCGACCAGCTGCTGCAGGAGATGCGTGCCGTGGTCCGACGGCTCAGCGCGGTGTCCGACGGTCTGAACCGCACGCTCCGCCCCTCCGCGGGCGGCATCCCAACCGTCCGGTGGATCGAGCGGTCCGGCGCGAGGCGACAGCACACCCAGCTTTCGGCGGTGCCCCTCGATCTCGCGCCGGTCCTCCGGGCGCTCCTCTTCGAGCGGCTCGAAACGGTCGTGCTCACCAGCGCCACCCTGGCGGCGGGCGGGGATTTCGAGTTTCTCGAGCGGCGCCTGGGCCTTTCCACGCCGCCGAGCCCCGTCACGACCCGGGAAATCTTCTCCTCGCCATTCGACTACCCGTCGCAGTGCCTCTTCGGCATCCCCGACGACTTTCCCGACCCCCGGGAGGACGAGGCCGCGCACGACGCCGCGCTGGCGATGGCGGTGACCGACCTGGCGCACGCGGCGGACGGCGGGCTGTTTGTCCTGTTCACGAGCCACGCCGCGCTGCGGCGCGCGGCGCAGCAGCTGCGCGGGATGCTCGACCCGCGCTGGCCGCTGCTGGTCCAGGGGGAGAGCAGCCGGGACACCCTGCTCCGGCGCTTCCGCGAGGCGGGCAACGCTATTCTTCTGGGGACGGATTCCTTCTGGGAGGGAGTCGACGTGCCCGGGCGCGCCTTGCGCGGGCTGGTGCTCTGCAAGCTGCCGTTCAAGGTCCCGTCGGAGCCGATCACCGCGGCGCGCCTCGAGCGGCTGGCGGAAGGGGGGGAGGATGGGTTCATGGGCTACCTCCTTCCCCATGCGGCGCTGAAGCTGAAGCAGGGGTTTGGCCGGCTGGTCCGGTCCACGACGGACGTCGGTGTCGTGGTGCTGCTCGACCGCCGGGTGATCACCAAGCGGTACGGACCGCTGGTGCTCTCGGGCCTTCCCCGCGCGGAGCGGGTGACGGGTCCGTGGGCTCACGTCCGCACCAAGTGCGAGGACTTCTTTGCCCGCCATGGGCTCGGGGTACCGGAATGAACGCCGTGCGACCGTCCAAGATCGTCTGTGTGGGCCGGAACTACGCCGAGCATGCCAGGGAGCTGGGCAACGCCGTGCCGGAGCGACCGCTCCTGTTCTTCAAGCCGCCGAGCGCGATCATCCCCCCGGGGGCGGCGATCGTGCTCCCCGCCGCCTCCTCCCAGGTGGAGCACGAGGCGGAGATCGGCGTGGTGATCGGCCGCCGGCTCTCTCGCGCCTCGGCCGAGCAGGCGGAGGCCGGCATCGGCGGCTTCACCTGCGTGAACGACGTCACGGCGCGAGACCTGCAGAAGACCGACGGCCAGTGGGCCCGGGCCAAGGGCTTTGACACTTTCTGTCCCACGGGACCTGCGGTGGTGCCGGGCCTCGACTGGCGCACGCTCGAGGTGATCGGCCGGGTCAATGGCGTGGAGCGCCAGCGGGGCACCACCTCCCAGATGATCTTCGACATCCCGCGCGTGCTGGCCTACATCAGCGCGGTCATGACCCTCGAGCCGGGAGACCTCGTCGCCACCGGCACGCCCGCGGGCGTGGGTCCGCTGGCCGATGGCGACGTCGTGGAGGTCGAGATTCCCGGTGTCGGCGTGCTGTCCAACCCTGTGCGGAGCGAACGATCGTCATGATCAGGTCCAGCGCGCGGCTCGCCGCGCTTCCCGGATACCCGCTGGCCGACCTGCCCACCATCAAGCGACGGCTGCTGGCCGAGGGGCGGGATGTCATCGACCTCGGGGCGGGGGACAACGACGCCCCGCCGCCCAGGGCGGCGGTGGAGGCGCTGCAGGCCGCGGTGGAAAACCCGGCGAACAGCAAGTACGGCTTCCAGCAGGGACATCCCGAATTCCGGCGTGCGGCGAGCGACTATGTCCAGCGGCGATTCGGCCACCGATTCGACCCGGTCACCGAACTCCTGCCGCTGATCGGGTCGAAGGAGGGGCTGGCCCACA
The DNA here is from genome assembly GCA_036274515.1 of Gemmatimonadales bacterium. Classification (GTDB taxonomy): domain Bacteria; phylum Gemmatimonadota; class Gemmatimonadetes; order Gemmatimonadales; family GWC2-71-9; genus SPDF01. The sequence goes on from DASUFQ010000015.1 coordinate 32,821, forward strand.
TGCCCTTCGCCTTCGTGAACCCCGGCGAGGTGGTCCTGGTGCCGGAACCGGGATACCAGGCTTACCTCGGCGGCACGGTGCTGGCCGGCGCGGAGCCGCACATCCTCCCGCTGTCGGCGGACCGGGAGTTCCTGGTCGACATCGACGCGGTGCCGGAGGAGGTGCTCCGGCGGACCAGGCTCCTCTTCCTCAACTACCCGAACAATCCCACGGCCGCCGTGGCGAGCCTGGAGTACCTGGAGCGGGTGGTCGCGGTGTGCCGTGCGCACCAAATCGTCCTGGCCTATGACAACGCCTATTGCGATATCACCTTCGACGGGTATCGCGCGCCCAGCATCTTCGAGGTGGAGGGTGCGCACGACGTGGCGGTCGAGTTCTTCTCCCTTTCCAAGAGCTTCTCGATGACCGGCTGGCGGATCGGGTTTGCCGTCGGCCGGCCCAAGCTGATCGAACCGCTGACTACGGCCAAGTCGTACAAGGACACCGGTCCCCTCATGGCGGTGCAGGAGGCGGGCGCCGCGGTGCTCGACCGCGCCGAGGAGTACATCGCGCCGATCTGTGCAGAAATCCAGGCGCGCCGGGATGCCATGGTCCCGGCGCTCCGGGCGGCGGGGTTCGAGGTCGGCCTGCCGAAGGCCGCCATGTATCTCTGGGTGCGCCTGCCGGCCGGGGTCAGCTCCAAGGCGTTCGCGCGACA
>DASUFQ010000016.1:0-6253 GCA_036274515.1 Gemmatimonadales bacterium
CGGCACGTCCTCGAGCGTCCGGCCCCCGGTCAGCGCCTCCCACTCGATCAGGCGGACGAAGTGCGGGTTGGCGGTGATGAAGTCGAAGTACTCGGACACGATGCCGGCCAGCACCTTGTCGGCGGACTCGCCGCTGGCCAGGGCCCGCTCCCGGCCGCTCCGGACCGCCGCGCGGACATCGGCGAAGCAGCGCTCGAGGACGGCCCGGTAGAGATCGGCCTTCGAGCCGAAGCAGTAGCCGGGGGTGCCGCGGGAGACGCCGGCGGCAGTGCCGACATCGTTGAGGCTGGTGAGCTCGAACCCCCGCTCGGCGAAGAGGCGTTCCGCGGCGTCGAGCACCGCCTCCCGCGTGGCGCGGGAACCGGGCTGATCGGCATCGAGCAGTTGTGGGGCGGCGGTGGCCATGGGAACCCCCGGAATCGGACTTGCTTGCTGTATAGCAAGTTGGCTGGAAAGGAGACAAATGGCAAGCCCGCTCGCGGCCGGACCAGCGGCTGGCCGATGCCCTCCCAGGCGACGTCCGCCCAGCTTCGCTCAGCCCCTCAGCCCCTCAGCCCCCAGCCCCCAGGCCCCAGTCCTCAGTCCTCGGTCCCCAGCCCCCGGCCCCTCCGCTTCTTTGCCACCAGGCTCGCCGCCTTTGCCGCATCAAACCCGAACCGTTCCCGCACCCGATCCACCGCGGTGGTGAGCTGGCGGAGCCGGACCCGCTCCGGGGGCTCGAAGAGGTCCGCCATCGGCGCCTCCACCAGGTTGGTGGCGGCAACGCCGATGAGCCGCACCCCTTTCCCCCGGCGGCGCACCTCGCCGAATGCCGACCGCAGCAGCTCGCGCGCGGCGCCAGTGATGTCCCCGTCGAGGTCGCTCGGCGCCTCGAGCGTCTGGCTGCGAGTGATGGTCACGAAGTCGCCGTGACGCAGCTTCAGGGTGACCGTCCGGGCCGCCAGCCCCTCCCCGCGGAGCTGGCTTGCCACGAACGCCGAGAGCCGCAGGAGCAACCGCTCGAGCAGCGCTGGGTCGTTCGTGTCCCGGTCCAGCGTCGTTTCGCGGCTCATCGACTTCGTCCGCCGCTGCGTCCGCAGGACCCGGCCGCCATGGCCGTGCGCCCGGCGCTTGAGCAGCTTCGCCTCGCCTCCGATCAGCTTCTCGAGTGCCTCCACCGACCGGGCCTGGACCTGCCAGACCTCCGTCAGCCCGAGCGATTCGAGCCGCGTCGCGGTCCGGGGCCCCACCCCCGGCAGCGCCCGGAGCGGCAATCCTGCCACGAACCCCTCTTCCCACCCCGCCCGAACCTCCATCAGCCCCCGCGGCTTGGCGGCGTCCGAGGCCAGCTTCGCGACCATCCGGTTGCCCCCGATCCCGATGCTGCAGGCCAGCCCTTCCTCGGCCAGCACCCGGTCGCGAATCTGTTCCGCCACCGGCAGGAGGGAAACCGGGTAGAGCCGGTCAGTGCCTGAGAAATCGAGGTAGCCCTCGTCGAGCGACGCCATCACGACGATCGGGGAAAAATCTTCCAGGACCCGCCGCACCGCCCGCGACGCCTTCCGGTATTCGTCGAACGCGGTCCGGACGAAGGTGGCGCCGGGGCATCGTCGCGCCGCCTCTGCGGACGACATGCCGGCCCGCACGCCGAACTTCCTGGCCCCGTACGAGGCCGACTGCACCACCCCGCGGCCCTTCGGCTGGCCGCCGACGATGAGCAGGTCGATGTCCCGAAGCTCGGGGCGGAGCCGGCGGCACACCTCCACGAAGAAGGCGTCGAGGTCGACGTGGAGGAAGCGGGCCGACATCGCCTCAGGGCAGGGTGACGGCGGCGATCGTGGCGCCGGGAACCGGCTGCCCGGAGTTGGCGCCGATCGGGAAGTTCAGGTTGGCCACGTACATCGTGTCGCCGAGCTGGGTGAATTCGGCGGGGAAGCGGAGTCCGTTGCCCGGGCCGGCCTGGGGATAGGCGGCAATCATGGTGGAGTCGGCGTAGGTGCCCGACGGCGTGCTGGAGGCCACGATCACGAGGGTCCCGTCCGGGCCCACGCGCGCCAGGGTGTTCCGGAAGTTCGCCGTGATCCAGAGATTGCCTTGTCCGTCGAAGTGAAGTCCGTCCGCCCCGACCAGCCGCGGGTCGCGCACCGCGGTCTTGATTGCGCGGGGCTGGTAGCCGGCGCCAATGGTGATGCTGCTGATTTCTCCCGTGCCGGTGTTCGCGGTGAAGATCACGCCGTTCTGGTCGATGGCAATCCCGTTGGTCACGTAGATCCGGACGGGCACCGTCGTGTCGGTCCCCGCCACGGCGTACTCGCTGGCGGCGGTCATGACCGACCCGCCGGTCGGGCCGACATGGTACAGGTTGCCGGTCGGCCCCCCGGTGATCCACAGATGCCGGGCGGCCTGGTCGAACGCCATGGCATTCGCCCCCGTCGCCCCGGTGGCGAAGACGGTGGCGTCCCGCTTCCGGTTGAAGTTGGCCGCGCCGAGCCGGTTCGCCGCCACCCGGTAGATCGTGCCGGACTCCGGCGCGGCCAGGTACAGGTTCCCCTCGGTGTCGGTCGTGATCCCGAGGATGGTGGTGCCGGCCGGTACCGGCAGCCCCCCGACCGCCACCGGGGTGGGATTGGCAGGGTCGACCCGGTAGATCGTGCCGTCCTTCCAGTCACACACGTACAGCATGCCGCCGGACGCCGCGATCCCCTCGATCGTCGAGGCGCTGTCGCCGATGGTCGCCAGGATCGAGACGTTGACCGGAGGAAGCGGCGGGAGCGCCGGCGGGGCCTCGGCGCAGGCCGCGACGCCGAGCAGGAGCGACACAGGGATCAGGGCACGCATCGGGCACATCCTCACTTACACAAGGTGAATGGCGGTGGCTTTCACGGTGACGACCACCTGGACTCCGGTGGCGAGTTCGAGGCGATCGGCCGAGGCGGTGGTGACCGCGGCGGTCAGCGGCCGGCCCGCATCGAGATGGACATAGCTGACGGGGCCGACGCGCTCCACGCGATCGACCACCGCCGGGAGCCGGTTGCGGGCGGACCCCGGGATCGGCTCCCGGCTCAGCACCAGGTCCTCCGGCCGGAGGACGGCGTGCGCCTCTCCCTCGCGGTCGGCGACCACCTCGAACCGGAGCGGCCCGCTCTCGAACCAGGCGGCGAAGGGGCCCGGCGCGCCGCCCGCCGACTGCCGGCTGACCGTCCCGCGGAGCACGGTGCCGGTCCCAATGAACCTCGCCACGAAGGCGGAATTCGGGTAGCGGAACACCTCGTCGGGGCGCCCGAGCTGGGCGATGCGCCCCTCCGCCAGGACCGCCACCACGTCGCCCAGCCGCAGCGCCTCGTCGAAATCGTGGGTCACCTGCAGCGTGGTGACCCGTTCCCGCTCGTGGATGGTCCGCAGCTCCCGGCGCAGCATGTGCCGCGTGGCCGGGTCCACGGCCGCGAACGGCTCGTCGAGGAGGAGGATGCTGGGCCGCGGGGCGAGCGCGCGCGCCAGCGCCACCCGCTGGGTTTCGCCGCCGCTCAGGCCGTGCACCGACCGCTCCAGCAGCGGCTCGATGCCGAGCAGCGCGGCCAGCTCCCGCACCCGTTCCAGCTGCGCCGAGGCGGCGGTCGCGCCGCGCGCGAGACCGTAGCGGATGTTCTCCCGCACGCTGAGGTGGGGAAACAGATGGTAGTTCTGGTAGACGAACCCCACCCCCCGATGCTCCGGCGGGGCGGCGGAGACATCCTCCCCGTGGAGGTGGATCTTCCCGCCGAGGGTTGGGACGTGCCCCGCCACCGTTTCGAGCAGGGTCGTCTTGCCGGAGCCGGAGGGCCCGATCAGGAGCCCGTACCCGCCGCTCGGCACCTCGAACGACACCTCCTCCAGCCGGAAGGTTCCGACGCGCACGGTCAGCGCCTCGAGCCGGATCATCGCCGTTCCTGCGGCTGGAGCACGCGGACCACGGCAAAGAGCCCCAGCGCGACGGCCAGCAGGAGGAGCGCGGCCGGCACCGCCGCGGGAAGTCCGAGGGTGGTGAAGCGATCCCAGATGAGGACGCTCGCCACCTGCGGGTTGTAGGTGAGGATGACGATCGCGCCGAACTCGCTCACCCCCCGGGCCCAGGCGAGGACCGCCGCCGCGAGGATCCCGCGCCCGGCGAGGGGAAGGGTCACCCGGCGGAAGGCGGTGGCGGGGGAGTCGCCCAGGGTCCGGGCCACCCGTTCGAGCCGGGGATCCACGCCGCGAAACGCCTCCCGGGCGCCGCTCACCAGGATCGGCACCGAGACGAAGAGCATCCCCGCGATGATGCCCGGCACGTGGCTGACGAACTCGATGCCGAGCCGGGCGAACCCGCTTCCGAGGCTGGAGTTCCTGCCGAGGAAGAGCAGGAGGGCGATGCCGGCCACCGGATGGGGCACCACCACCGGCAGCTCGACGATCGCCTCGACGAGCCGCCGGCCCGGGAACGAGCGGCGGGCCAGGAGAAACGCGAGTGGGACGCCCAGCACCGCGCCGATCAGGGTGGCGGCGGTCGCGGTCCCGAGGGTGAGGGTGATGGATGACAGCAGCTCCCGGTCCCGCAGCGCCTCGCCGAGGCTCGCGGGGGTGGCGAGCCAGAGAAGCCGCAGGAGCGGCCCGACGATGAACAGCACCAGCAGGGCGCCAAGGGCCGCCATCGTGACGCGGGCCCACGGCAGGTGCACCCGGTTCGATGACGAAGCCCCGCGGGGCAGGCTATCTTTGGCGGTCATGGCTCGGGCGTAGCGTACGCGGCTCCCGGGCTTGCGTCAACGTGCAACCGGCCGGGGCGGGGCCCCGGCGGAGGAGCTCATGCAGATCGGAAAGACCATCCAGGGCGCCATGAACGACCAGATCCACAAGGAGCTGGAGTCGGCGTACCTCTACCTCGCCATGTCGGCGTTCTTCAGCGGCAGCAACTACCCCGGCGCCGCCTCGTGGATGCGCATCCAGGCGCGCGAGGAGGTGGGGCACGCCATGAAGTTCACCGATTTCGTGGAGGACCGGGGCGGCACCATCGTGCTCCGGGCGCTTGCCGCACCGCCGGCCACCTTTGCTTCGCCGCTCGCCGCCTTCGAGGCGGCCGCCGAGCATGAGGCGGTCGTGTCGGCCAGCATCAACGCCCTCTTCGAGCTGGCCGCCAGGGAAAAGGACTACGCCTCGCAGGCCCTCCTCCAGTGGTTCATCACCGAGCAGGTGGAGGAGGAGAAGACCAGCCGCCAGATCGTCGACACCCTCCGGCTGATCGGCACCAACACCTCCGGGCTGTACATGTTCGACCGCGAGCTCGGTCGGCGCGGCCAGGCGGGCTGACCGGGATGCGGGCGGCCTTCCTCGGCCTGGGCGCCATCGGCGCGCCGATGGCGGTGCATGTCGCGAAGCAGCACGACCTCACAGTCTGGAACCGCACCGCCGCGCGGGCCACGGCCTTTGCCGCCGCACACGGCTGCGCCGCGGCGGCCACTCCCCGGGAGGCGGTCGCGAAGGCGGAGGTGGTCCTGACCTGCCTCCCCACTTCGCAGGACGTGGCCGGGCTGCTCGATGGCCCCGACGGCCTGCTGGCCGGCCTTGCGCGGGGCGCCCTCTTCCTCGACTGCACCTCGGGAGACCCGGACACGACTCGAACCATCGGGGCCAGACTGGCGGAGGCCGGCGTCGAATTCCTCGACGCCCCGGTGAGCGGCGGCACGAACGGCGCCGAGGCGGGGACCCTCACCGTGATGGTCGGGGGCTCCGACGGGCAGTTCCAGCGTGCGCGGCCGATCCTGGAGTGCTTCGGGCGCCGGGTGGAGCACATGGGCCCGCTGGGTGCCGGCCACGCGATGAAGGCGGTGAACAACACCCTCATGGCGGTGAACCTCTTCGCGGTCGGGGAGGGGCTGACGGCGCTGGTGAAGAGCGGCATCAGCGCGCGAAAGGCGGTGGAGGTGCTGAACGCCTCGAGCGGGCGGAGCTTCGTGAGCGAGTCCCTCGTGCCCGATCGGGTGCTGAGCCGGCTCTGGCCGGTCACCTTCCGCCTGGCCCTCCTCGACAAGGACGCCGGCATCGCCGCCGAGTTCCTCGACGGGCAGGGACTTCCCGGCCCCATGCTCCACCTCGCCTCCCAGCTCCTCCGCCGGGCGCACGACGCCCTCGGCGAGGATGCCGACTACCTCGCACCGCTCCGCCTGCTCGAGGCGGAAGCGGGGGTGGAGCTCCGCGGGTGAGCGATTCGACGCCGCAGGGGGGCACCGCCGCGCCGATGCTCGTGCTGGTCGCCCCGCAGGAC
>DASUFQ010000017.1:0-2824 GCA_036274515.1 Gemmatimonadales bacterium
CTGTTCGGCGGGGGGGAGTGCGACCTCCGCCTCTCGGTCGCCGACGATCCGCTGGAGAGCGAAATCGAGATCCACGCCGCGCCGCGCGGGAAGCGCACCCAGCGCATCCACCTGCTCTCGAGCGGCGAGCGGACCCTCGTGGCGGTGTCGCTCCTCTTCAGCATCTACCTCACGAAACCGAGCCCGTTCTGCCTGATGGACGAGGTGGACGCGCCGCTCGACGATTCCAACGTGGGTCGCTTCACGCGGCTGCTCGACGAGTTCAAGCACAGCAGCCAGTTCCTCGTCATCACGCACAACCCGCGGACCATGCAGTCGGCCGACGCCGTCTACGGCGTCACGATGCAGGAGCCGGGCGTGTCCACCATCGTGGGCGTCCGCCTGGGGGAGACGGTCCCCTGATCGCCGCCGCCGTCCCGCCGCCCCCGTCCTGCGAGGGCCCATGCTGGTCGTGATGCGCCACGACGCGGGCGAGGCGGCCATCCGGGCCGTCGTCGAGACCATCGAGGCCATGGGCTACCAGGCGCGCCCGATCCCCGGCCGCCAGCGCACGACCATCGGCATCCTTGGCAATGACGCCCGGGTGGACGGCACACGGCTCTCCACCCTCGAGGGAGTGCAGGAACTGATTCACGTGACGCAGCCCTACAAGCTGGTGTCGCGCGAGTGGCAGCCGGCCTCCACGGTGGTCGTCCTGCCTGGCGGCGCCACCATCGGCGGCGAGGACGTGCCCGTGATCGCCGGGCCCTGCTCCGTCGAGGGAGAAAAGCAGCTCCTCCAGGCCGCCCGTGCCGTCAAGGAGGGGGGCGCCACGATGCTGCGCGCCGGCGCCTTCAAGCCGCGCAGCTCGCCCTATTCCTTCCAGGGGCTCGGCAAGGAGGGGCTGAAGCTCCTCGCCCAGGCACGCCGCGAAACGGGGCTGCTGATCGTGACGGAAGCGGTTGATCCGGAGGGGGTGGAAGCGGTGGCGGAGGTGGCCGACGTCGTCCAGATCGGCGCCCGCAACATGCAGAACTACTCCCTGCTCCGCCGCGCGGGCCGGGCCGGGAAGCCGGTGCTGCTCAAGCGCGGGATCGCGGCTACCATCCAGGAGCTCCTCCTCGCCGCGGAATACCTGCTCGCCGAGGGGAACCCGGACGTCATCCTCTGCGAGCGCGGCATCCGGAGCTACGACACCCAGAACCGCAATCTCCTCGACCTGAGCGCCATCCCGACGGTCCACGCGCTCTCGCACCTCCCCATCATCGCCGATCCGAGCCACGGGACGGGCCGGCGGGACATGGTCCCCTCGATGGCTCGCGCCGCGGTGGCCGCAGGCGCGGATGGACTGCTCGTCGAGGTGCACCCCAGCCCCGACCTCGCACTCTCCGATGGGGCACAGAGCATCCGTCCGGGTGAATTCGAGCAGATGATGCGGGAACTGCGGAGCATCGCGGAGGCCATCGGCCGCCGCATCGCCGAACCCACCGGGGCCCGGGCGTGACGGGCCGCGGAACCCTCGCCGCCGCCCTCCTCGCTGCCCTCGCCTCGCCCCTGCACGCCCAGCGCGCCGACTCCATCGTCGAGCGCACATCTGCCGCCTATCGCCAGCTCCGTTCGCTGACGGCCGACTTCCGGCAGACCGTCCGGAACGACATGCTCGGCACCTTCACGAGCCGCGGCGCCCTCGCGCAGGCAGGGGCCTCGCAACTCTCGATGCGGTTCACCGATCCGCCGGGGGAAGCGATCGTCATCGACGGGACGTCGGTGTGGATCTACACCCCGAGCACCGCCCCCGGCCAGGTGATCCGCACGCCGATCGCCAACACGGCGGGCTACGGCGTCAATCTCCTTGGCTGGCTGCTCGACAAGCCGGCGGAACGGTATACGGCGAGGTATCTGGGGGAGGAATCGCTGGATGGAACGCCTGTGGCGGTCGTCGGGCTGACGCCCGCCGTGGAGGGGCTGCCGTTCACCTCGGCCACGCTCTGGCTGGCCCGGTCCGACGCCCTGCCTCGCCGCCTCGAAGTGTCCGAGCCGTCGGGCAACCGACGGACCCTGACACTGAGCAACCTGCAGACCAACGCCCCGCTTCCCCCCGACACCTTCACCTTCACGCCCCCGAAGGGCGTCAAGGTCGTCACCCCCTAGCCGCCTCCGTCAGCATCCGCTCGAGTGCCTCGGCGGCCTCGGGCCCCAGGCCGGCACTTCTCGCCAGCACCAGCGCCTCCAATCCCACCACCGCGTAGACCGCCCGGTCGGCGCCCGAGAGCGCCGCCAGGTGGGCGGCCACCGTGCCGGTGTCCCCCCGGCGCACCGCGCCGGTCAACGCCCGAACCGGTCCGAGGGCGCTGAGGTTTTCAGAGGCGCCGTGGAGCAGCGGGAGGTACATCCGGGCCGCGGTGTCGGCCGGCACCCCGGCGCCCTCGGCGAGCCGCATTGCCATCCCCATGAGGACCACGCTGTAGTTGGCCACCAGGGTCGCGCCGACGTGGTACGCCGCCTTGGCCCGGCCGGCAATCGGCACCGGCGTCATCCCAAGCAGCCGGGCGAGCGCCTCCCCCGCCCCGACCGCTGACCCGTCGCCCTCGACACCGGCGTAGGCCCCGCGAAAACGGCTCGGCGCCGTCTCGGGGTCGGCCACGGTCTGCAGCGGGTGGAACGAGCCGAGGCCCGCGCCGGTCGGCTGGAGGGGGGCCAGGGCACCGCGGTCGAGGAGCCCGGAAAGGTGCAGGACCGCGTGCCGGTCGTGCACGCCCCCCTCCGCCATGAGCTGGGCTGCGACTTCCGGAATGGCGGCGTCCGGCGTGGCGATCAGGAGGAGGTCGGAGGCCTCCGCCGCCCC
>DASUFQ010000018.1:0-12996 GCA_036274515.1 Gemmatimonadales bacterium
CAGGGGCGGGAAGCTAGGATACTGCGTGGTAGCCGCAGCCGCTGCAGTGCCCCATGCGTTCGCCGAAGTAGTTCAGCAGTTCGCGCCGCCGACAGCCGGATGTCGTGGCGTAGCGCTCCATGGCGGCAATCCGTGCGGCAGCCCGCTTCCTCCGGAGCCGGACCGGCTTCCAGTCGGGGCGATCGGCCGCCGGCACCAACTCCTTCCGCAGCCGCTCGACCGAGTCCCGAACGTTGGACGGCAGCCTGGCGAGCGCCGCCGGGTCGTTCCATCCTCGCTGCACCAGCAGTTCCGGCGGGAAGGTGACGTCGAGCTGCCGCCGGTGGAGCTCGGCGTCTCCCTTCCCGTACAGCAGCAGGCATCTCGAGGGGCTCCCGTCCCGCCCCGCCCTGCCCGCCTCCTGATAGTACGACTCCGGCGTCGGTGGCAGCATCCAGTGCACCACGACCCGGACATCCGGCTTGTCGATTCCCATCCCGAAGGCGCTGGTGGCGGTCACCACGTCCAGTTTCCCCTCCAAGAACTGGTGGAGCACCTCCTGCCGCCGCGCGCGGTCGAGGCCGGCATGATAGGCCGCGCACCGATACCCGGCGTAGTGAAGCGAGTGGGCCAGTCCCTCCGTGATCCGGCGCGTCGGCGCGTAGACGATCGCGGTCCCCAGCCGCGGCGCCAGGGCCGCGAGCAGGACCCGGAACCGCTCCTTCTCTCCGGCAACGCGCTCCACGCCGAACCAGAGATTCGCCCGGTCAAAGGAGTTGAGGTGGAGGTCCCACCGGCCGTGCGGGCCCAGCCGGAGGGAGGTGGCGATATCCGCCCGTACTTCTGGCGTGGCGCTGCCGGTGAGCGCCACGACAGGCGGCCTGCCGAGCCGGATCCGTGCGGCAAGCAGCAGGCGATAGCTCGGCCTGAAGTCGTGCCCCCATTCGCTGATGCAGTGCGCCTCGTCCACCGCCAGGAGGCGGACCGGCACCTGTCGCAGCGCGAGGACGCTGGCCAGCCGCTCGAGTCGCTCGGGCGACACGTACAGCAGCTTCAGCCCTCCCGCCACCGCGGCCTCGAGGATGACCCGCTGATCCTCCGTCTCCTGGGCGCTGTTCAGCGCGTCGGCGGCCAGCCCGCGCCGGCGGGCGGCTTCCACCTGGTCCTGCATGAGCGACAGAAGGGGCGACACCACGACTGTCAGGCCGTCGAGCACCGTGGCGGGAACCTGGAAGCAGACGGACTTGCCGCCTCCGGTCGGGAGCACGGCGAGGGCGTCGCGGCCCGCCAGGACCGACTGGATGACCCGCCGCTGGGCGGGGCGGAACTCGGGAAATCCGAAATACTGGAGGAGGGCCGCCCGGGCGGCGGCGAGGCGGGCGGGGAGCGGCGCGTCCACCGGCGAACATTGCACCGAGGGAACGGGCGGCATGGCATCCGGAATCCGCGTGGATGAGCGCGGCGACGCGAACTAGGAACTCAGGAGGTGGGGTCCTGGTCGGAGTCGTCGCGCTTGCCTTGGAGTCGCTGGACGATCCGGATCGCGAAGGAGGAACCGAGCAGCCCGATGGCGGTCCAGACGAGCGCGCGGTCGTCCCGGGCAATGGCGAGCACCGCCGCCATGAACCCCATTACCGCCGTGAAGATCCGGAGGGGGTTCACTTCTTGAGGAAGCCGGCGATGGCGGCCTTGAAGTCGGGGGTGCTCCGGGCCAGGGCGTTGACCTGCGCCCCGAGGGCGATCCCCTCCTGGAAGCCCATGCCATCGAGCTGGTAGAACTGCCGCTTGGTGAGGGCCAGGGCGGAGGCGCTGTTCCCGGCAAGCGCCGTGAGGACCCGACCCGCCTCCGCCTCGAACTCCCGGTCGGGAATGACCCGGGACACCAGCCCGCAATCGAGCGCCTCTGAGGCGGTCAGGACGCGCCCGGTGGCCGCCAGGTCGAAGGCGCGCTTTTCCCCTGCCAGGCGGCGGAGGAGGGTCATGACCATGGCGGGCACGAAGCCGCGCTGGATTTCCGGGTAGCCGAACTGCGAACTGGCGCTCGCCAGGACGAGGTCGCAGGCGGTGGCGAGCCCGGCGCCGCCGGCCAGGGCCCGGCCGTGCACCACCGCCACCACCGGCTTCGGGAGCGCCCGCAGCTTCACGAAGAGCCCGCCGAGGTGCAGCGCCGCGCGCTCGTTCTGCTCGGGGGTGTGCCCCGCGCTCTCCAGCAGTTCGGCCAGGTCGGCGCCGGCGCAGAAGTCCTTCCCCGCCCCGCGGACGGCCACCACGCGCACCCCGGCGTCGAGGTCGGCGCGCTCCACCGCCGCGTGCAGGGCGTCGAGGGTGGGGGTGTCGAGGGCGTTCCGCTTGTCGGGGCGGTTGAGGGTGAGGGTGAACACCCCTCCCTCCAGCGCGACCAGGAGCGATTCGCTCACCGTGCCCCCTTCCGTGCGCGCCGCGCGACGGCCACCGGCACCGGGATCTCCATCCGCAGCAGCGCCGTCGAATAGACCTTTCCCTGCGCATCGGTCTTGAGGGAAATCGTGCCGCCCCCATCGAGGGCATCATGGAGGAGGAAGTTGAGCGCACTGAGGTTGGGGAGCTCGAACCGGTCCACGCCGCTCACCATTCCCTTGAAGTGTCGCCGGACGCGCGCGACGGTGACCTGCCGCCGCAGCAGGTCGTACCACTCCGGCTCCAGCGCGATGAGCCCGACATTGGCGGTGTTGCCCTTGTCGCCCGACCGGGCGTGGGCCAGGAAGCGGAGCTGCAGCGGCACCGACTTGATGGCTGGCATCAGGCCTCCAGGATCTCGACCCGCACGCCGGGTTCCACGGCGGTCCGGTCGATGAGGGCGGGCCAGTACGCCACGACTTCCTCCACCTGCGGGCGGCCGCCGGCAAATCCCGTCACGCTGGGCGGTCCGGTCAGGACCAGCGGCGCCACTTCCCGGGTGAACCGTTCGACACTCGCCTTGTCGGTGCCGCGCACGCCTACGCGGAGCTGCACTTCGGCGAGGTCGGGGCTCGCGGGGCCAGCCAGCCGTCCGTGCGTGGCGTCCACGCCGACGTACTCCGTCAACACCTGCTCGAATTCGAGGCCGAGGTCCTTGAGCCGCTGCCGAAGGATGGCGTCGGCGGCGCGCGCCTTGTCGTGGGCATCGGGCCATCCGTACACCAGGGTGCCCACCGCCTTGTAGCCATAGAAGTAGGCGATGGACACCTTCAGCATCGGGGTCCTGGGACCGCCCCGGATGCCGGAGACATGCACCCGGTTCTTCCCCGCCTGCCGGAGCCGGATCGTGGTGAAGTCGGCCACGCCGTCGGGCGTGATGTACTCGTGCGGGTCGCCCATCTCGTACACCAGTTGTTCGGTGACGGAGGCGATCGACACCACCCCGCCGGTGCCGGGATGCTTGGTGATGACGAAGCTGCCGTCCGCCGACGCCTCCACGATGGGGAAGCCGGGGTTCGCGAGCCCCTTCACGGAGCGCCAGTCCTTGAGGAGGTTGCCGCCGGAACTCTGGGCGCCGCACTCGATGATGTGCCCGGCCACCGTGCCGGCCGCCACCTTGTCCCAGTCCTCCGGGTCCCAGCCGAATTCGTGGAACATCGGCGCCAGGGTCAGGCCGGTGTCGGTGACGCGGCCGGTGATGACCACCTGCGCGCCGCGGCCCAGCGCCTCGACCATCGAGTGCATGCCGAGGTAGGCGTTCGCCGAGAGGACGCGGTCGCGGATGTCGGAGAGGGGGCGGCCGGTCTCCATGTCCCGGAGCTCGTGCCCGGCGGCGATCAGCGCGTCGAGGTCCGGCAGGAGGTCATCGCCGGTGACCAGCCCGAGCTTGAGCCGCCCGGCCAGGCCGAGCCCGCGGGCCACCTCCAGCACCGCCTCGGCGCAGCCGCGCGGGTTCACCCCGCCGGCGTTGGAGGTGACCCGGATCCCCTTCTCGACGATGTCGGGGAGGATGCGTTCCATGAGGGGCACGAAGTCCCGCGCGTAGCCCGCCCGCGGGTTCCGCGAGCGCTGCTTCTGCATGATGGACATCGTGACTTCGGCGAGGTAGTCCATCATCAGGTAGTCGATCGGCCCGTCACGCACCTGGCGGACCGGGGCCTCGATCCAGTCACCCCAGAAGCCCTGGCCCCCGGCAATCCGGATGGTGCGCCCGGTCATCGCATCACCGGCCCGACCGGCACGGGCAGCCCCGCCGTCCGGGTCCACCGCTGTCCCTGTTCGATCACCACCCCCTGCCCCAGCGGGAAGAACCCGTCGGGAAGGGGCCAGGGCGACTCCGGCAGCAGGAAGCGAGTGGCGACGACGCGGCCCGGCGCCAGGTACACGCTGCGCTGCTCCTCGTCGCTCGCCACCTCGAGCGGCACCACCTCGCTGGCAAGCAGGCGGATGCGGACCTGCAGGGGCCAGGCACCGGCATCCCCCGGGTCCGCGAGGGCAGGGTTCATCCGGAGGGTGAGGGTCTGCCCCGCGAGCTCCGCGGGCAGTTCCGCCTGCATCCGGACGTCGGCGTAGTTCATCGGCTCCGCCTGCACGATGCGGCCGGACCCGTCGTACAGGGTGACGGCAAAGTCGGTGAAGCGCGACCATTGTTCCCGCGGCATGACCGCGTCGACGACCAGCGCCCCCGCCCAGGCGGGAACGGTGAAGGCCAGCGACTCTTCCCGGCTGCCCAGCCCGGGGATCACGGCGCCCCGCTCCGCCCCAACCAGCGCCGCGCCCACCTGCGCGGTGACCGGCGTGTCGGCGATGTTCGCGAGGGTCAGCGCCACCCCCTTGGGGTCCCGCTTGAGTGCGATGGTGACGGGGGAGCGGTCGATCGTGACGGCCGCGCGGCCCGGCGCGACCGGCGACCCGAGGGCGTCCGCCTCCCAGAGGCCGGCCACCGCATCCTCTGCATCCACCACGAAATCGGCGGGCGCCCCGGGGCCGACGGGAAGGAAGCTTTCGTCCAGCGCCGGCCTGCCGCCGGGCGCGAAGAGGGCGCCCAGGAGGGTGGGGCTGCCGTCCGCGAGGGCGACCGTCACGGCGAAGGGGGCCCCCGCGGTGGTGCCGAAGAAATACCGGGCGGTCGAGCCGGCAGCGAGTTCCACCGGTCCGGGTTCGACGCCCTTCGTTTCAGGCACCAGGACCGTGACGACGAGGCGCGCCAGCGGGCCGGCGAGGGTGTCGGGCCCCCACACGGTGACGACGCCGACGTGCGCGCCGGGTGCGCGAACGCCCCCGGCAAGATCAATGTTGAAGCGGACCGGGAGCGGCTCCGCGCGCACCGGCATCTTCCCGGGCGTCACGAGCCAGCGACTGTCGCTCTTCAGCGTCACGTCGAGTGGCGCGGTGCCGGGCGCCGCCTGGACCTCGAAGCTGAGCGGCGTGCGGTCGAGCGAATCGAAGGCCACGAGAATCGCCGACTGCCCCGGGTCCCGGGTCGGCCAGGCGAGGAGCTCCGGCACCTGGTGGCCCTCACGCAGCCAGGTCCAGGCCGACCCCACGTTCGGGGTGCCCGTACCCTGGTCCAGGTAGGTCGCGTTGGCGAGCGGCCGCGCGGTCACCATCAGCGCCTGCTTCAGCTGCCGGCCGCCCGGTTCCAGTTGTTCGGCGACCGCGGCGGAACGGAGCAGCGCCAGCAGGCCGGCAGCGTGCGGGGAGGCCATGCTGGTGCCGCCCTTTCGCTCGTTGCCGGTGTCCCACCGCGGCACCGTCGAGTAGGCCACCCCGGGGGTGATGATGTCCGGCTTGGCAATCTCTCCGCCGCGCGACGAGAAATAGGCCACCGGATCGGGGCGCCCGTCCGCGGGGTCGCCCTCGAGGAAGGGGAGCGGGAACGTGGCGCCCACGGTCAGCGCCCGCCGTGCCGAGCCGGGAAAGCCGAGGGTGGAGAGCCCCGGCCCGTCGTTGCCGGCGCTGACGGCCAGGGCGACATCGGGATTGGCGGCAAGGACGGAATCGACGATCTGGTCCATGCGGGCGGAACCCTCGACCTCGTTCCCCACCCCGAAGCTCATGTTCAGGACAAGCGGCAGCTTCCGGGCCTTCGCGAACCGGATGGCGTAGTCCATCGCGCGCAACATGCTGCCCGTGACGGTCACCCCCCCGTGGGCGTTGTTGGCGATCTTCAGGCCGAGGACCTGGGCGCCGGGCGCCACGCCATCGAACCCGCCGACCCCGTACAGGTCGTTCCCCGCCGCGATGCCGGCCACGTGCGTCCCGTGCCCGCTGGTATCGAAGAAGAGGTCGAGCGTCGGCACCGTGCCGGCGGTGGCGATGTTCGCCGCCACGATGATCGGCGAGGGGTGGCCCGGCTCGGCCCACCCGAAGGTGTCGCGGCCGTGCAGGTAGTCCCGCACCGGGCGCTCGCCCGCGAAGGACCCGTCCCCGTCGGTGTCGGCGAGGAGGACCCAGCCATCGCTCGCCCGCAGCACGAGGACGGGAAGGACGTCGGCGTCGTCGCCGTCGCCGTTGAGGTCGGCGGCGGGCAGCTCGCCGAGGGGGCGTTCGCGGATGACGCCGCCGTACCAGGGGCCCTCGGCGTTGAGGGCCCGCACCCGGCTCATCCCGCCCAGCGCCGTGCCGCCGATCGTCACCGAGTCACCCGAGGGGGCGAGCCGTTCGAGGGCGACGGCGCCCTCCCCGGAGAAGTCCCGGAGGTCGAGCAGCTTGGGGCTCCCGTTCGGGGTGCGCTGCAGGCCCGGCACTCCCGCATCGATGCCGCTGTCGAGGATGCCGATCAGCACGCCGCGGCCATCCCAGGTCGGGTGGACGGCGAGGAAGTCGGTGACCCCGGTGGCGGCGAGGGGCATCCACCCGCGGGCGTAGGCGGCGTCCGCCGGCGCGAGGGGGCCGCTGGGGGCGGCCGCGCTGTCCTTCGGCAGCGAAACCACCGGGACACTGGTGCGGCCCGGATCGACATTCGGCTTCGGCTGCTGGATGGCGGGGGCGCAGCCCAGGATCGTGGCAGCGCCGAGGAGGATCGCGGTGCGGAGGGTCATGGGCGCTGGATGGCCGCATCGAGCGGCGGGAGGACGAAGGGCCCGAGGTGGGGACCGGCGTAGTTGGCGACGGTGCGGAGGAGGAGCGCCAGGGTGTCCCGGGTGTCCTCCGGGGTGATGACGGCGTCGACGTAGCCCCGGGCCGCCGCAAACTTGGCGTCGAGCTGGTGCTCGTAGTCCTCCCGCATCGATTCCATCGACGCCTGCACCGCGGGCGGCGGCTCGGCGCCCGCCTGGCGCGCCTTCTCGATGTCGGGGCCGTGGACGGCGCTCACGGCGGACTCTCCCTCCATCACCGCCATCCGGCCGGTCGGCCAGGAGACGATGAAGTCGGGGTCGAACCCCTGCCCCGCCATGGCGTAGTACCCGGCACCGGAGGCGTGGTTGACGGTCAGCACGATCTTCGGGACGACGGTGGTGGCCATCGCCTCGACGAACCGCGCCCCGGCGCGGATGATTCCCGAGTGCTCCGCCTCCGGGCCCACCATGAAGCCGCTCACGTCCTGGATGAAGAGGAGGGGGATGCGCTCGCGGCTGGCCGTCTCGATGAAGAACGCGACCTTTTCCGCGCTCTCGGTGTAGACGATGCCCCCGAAGCGTGGCCGGGTGCCGGGTGCGCCCTTGACCAGCCCACGGCGGTTGGCGATCACCGCCACCGGCCACCCCTCGATGTGGGCGTGGCCGCAGATCATTTCCTTCGCGATGTCGGGCTGGAACTCGTCGAACGCGCCGCCGTCGAGGAGGCACTCGAGCAGGTGGGGCATGTCGTACGACATGCGGTGGTCCTGCGGCAGCAGGTCGTAGAGCTCGGCGGGTTCGCGCCTGGGCGCGAGCGACGCACGCAGCGAGTGCCGCACCCCGTCCACCCGCGGGAGCCGGCCGACGTACTCCCGGATCCGGACCAGGCATTCGGCATCGGTGGCGGCGCGATAGTGCGCCACGGCGCTGATCTCGGTGTGGGTGCGGGCGCCCCCCAGCGACTCCCCGTCCACGGTCTGGCCGGTGGCGCCCTTGACGAGGTTGGGGCCGCCGAGGCCCATGAAGCTGGTGCCATCCACCATGAAGATGACGTCGGAGAGTGCCGGCAGGTACGCGCCGCCCGCCACGCAGCTGCCCATGACCGCGCTCACCTGCGGGACGTGCAGGTACCGGCGCATGATCGAGTTGTAGTAGAAGATGCGCGCCGCCCCGTACTGGCCGGGAAAGACGCCGCCCTGATAGGGGAGGTTCACGCCGGCACTGTCGACGAGATAAATGATCGGGATCCGCTGGCGCATCGCCACTTCCTGCGCGCGGAGGATCTTGCGGATCGTCTCCGGCCACCACGACCCCGCCTTCACGGTGGCGTCGTTCGACACGATCACCACCTCGCGTCCCTCGACCACGCCGACGCCGGTGATGACCCCCGCCGCCGGCGCCTGCCCGTCGTACTGGTCGTACGCGACGAGCAGCCCCAGCTCGAGCCACGGCGTGCCCGGGTCCCGCAGCCGTTCCACCCGTTCGCGCGGCGAGAGCTGCCCCTTGGCGTGCATCTTGGCCACGCGCTTGGCGCCCCCGCCCTCCTCGAGGCGGCGGGCAAGGTCGAGGTACTCGTCGGTCAGGGTGCGGAGTCGGCCGGCGGGCGGGGCCTTGCGGGGAGGGGCCACGTCAGTCCTTCAGGTGCTGGGCGGCCCAGCCCTGGATGTATTCGACCAGGTCGGAGGTCGGGGTGCCGGGCCCGAAGAGCCGCCCGGTGCCGAGCTTCTCGAGCGCCTCCACATCCTCGGTCGGGAGGATCCCGCCGCCGGTGAGGAGGACATCGCTCCGCCCCTGGGCGTCGAGCAGCTGGCGGACCCGCGGGAAGAGCGTCATGTGGGCGCCCGAGAGGATGGAGAGCCCGACGACGTCGACATCCTCCTGCACCGCCGCGCCGGCGATCATTTCCGGCGTCTGGTGAAGCCCGGTGTAGATGACCTCCATCCCCGCGTCGCGAAGCGCGGCGGCCACCACCTTGGCGCCGCGGTCGTGCCCGTCGAGGCCGGGCTTGGCCACCAGCACCCGGATGGGCCGGGTCAGCGACTTGGTGCGTGTCATGCGGGCGTCACTCCTGTCTGAAAGATGGCGCGCCTACCGGAAGCGGAGGAGGCCTGCCAGCCCATGAATGGCCTTCTTGGCCGCCGGCTCGTACACCACGTTGACCGTCACACGCTGCCGCAGCGCCTCCTCGATGGCGTCGTCGACGACGTCGATGACCGGCACCACGTCGGCCTCGCCGCGCAGATCAGCCTCCATCAGCGCCAGCCGGCCGGAATCGGTCCCGCGGAACCCCGCCTCGGCCACATCCGGATCGACCAGCAGCGTCCGCACCTGGCCGCGCCCCAGCGCCCTGAGGGTGGCGTGGACGGTGTCCACCGCCCATCCGGTGCCGAGCCCCTCCTCGAGCTCGTGCATGAGCAGCAACTCGGAGGTCCGCTCCCACGACTGCCGCACCTCGAGGGTGGCGGCCAGCACCTCCGCGGCGGTGGCCGATCGGGCGTTGAGGCGCACCGATCCCATGACGCGGTCGAGCAGGTAGGGATGCAGGTAGGGCTGCAGCGCGGCGGCGTCGGTGCCGATACCCGCCAGCACGATTCCATGGACCGGATCCTTCCGGTCCAGCGCCTGGAGCTGGAGCGCGGCGGCCTCGAGGTGCCGCTGGCGCTCGGTGCGGAGCCGGTTGTTGTAGGTGTGCTCGCCGAGGCCGGGGCCGTCCCGATCGCCGTGGAAGCGACCACCCCGCGTGGCGGCGGCGGTGAGCCCCGGCACCTCGGTGGCGTCGAAGGCGGTCACCTGGAAGAACCGCGCCGCGGTCCGATCGAGCACCGCCGTCAGGATGCGGCCGAACTCGTCCTCGGCCGACGCGAGCTCCCTGACCAGCGGCGTCCGGTCCACCGCGAGCCGCGAGCGGTGGACCGCCGGCAGGGCCACGACCTCCCAGAGCGTGAGCGGCCCGCAGGCGAAGAGGGCCAGCCCCTGCGACGCGGGCAGGTTCCCGGGCTGCTTGAGGAATGACACCACGCGCTTGAGGTCCGCCGCCACCGCCTCCGCGGTACCCCGCGGGAGGCCGAGTTCCGGCAGCGCCTTTTCGAGATCCCGAACCCGGTTCTTGAGCTTGATGAGGTACTTGCCGCGGGCCCGGTCCCGGGGCTCGAGCTTGAGGTAACAGCTCACGACCCGGTGGGGTCCCGGGCGGACCTGGTTGAGACGGGCCAGCTGCGCCGCGATGCTGCCCGCGGCGGGCCTGGTGGTGCGTGCCATGCCTATCCTCCTGGCCAGCGGGCGGAGTCGCCTAGAAGAATACCGGTTCCCGGTACGTCCCGAAGACGCCCTCCAGCACGTGGCGGATTTCGAAAAGTGTGCAGTAGGCCCGCGCGCAATCGAGCATGGCGGGCATGACGTTCTGGTCGGCGGCGGCCGCCTGCCGGAGGGCCTCGAGCCGCTGCTCCACCAGCGCCTGGTTGCGCGTGGCGCGGAGCTGCGCGAGCCGGGCCCGCTGGGAGGCCTCGGCCTCGTTGCCGATCTTGAGGATCTCGACCGGCGCCTCCGCCGCCTCCACGAACTCGTTCACCCCCACCACCGTCCGCCGGTTCTGCTCGACCTCGTGCTGGAACCGCGACGCCGACCGCGCGATCTGGCGCTGCGACCACCCCGCCTCGATCGCCTTGACCACCCCTCCCTGCTCCTCGATCTCGGCGAAGATGGCCTCGGCTTCCTGCTCGAGCCGGTCGGTGAGCGCCTCGACGTAGTAGCTGCCGCCGAGCGGATCGGTGACGTTGGGCACGCCGGTCTCGTAGGCCAGGATCTGCTGCGTGCGGAGCGCGATGCGAACCGAGTCCTCCGTGGGGAGCGCCAGGGTCTCGTCGAAGGCGTTGGTGTGAAGCGACTGGGTGCCGCCCAGCGCGGCGGCCATCGCCTGGTACGCCACCCGGACGATGTTGATGTGCGGCTGCTGCGCCGCCAGCGACACCCCGGCGGTCTGGCAGTGGAAGCGCATCATCCAGCTGCGGGGGTCGCGCGCCTTGTAGCGCTCGCGCATGTGGCGGGCCCAGATCCGCCTCGCCGCCCGCATCTTGGCGATTTCCTCGAAGAAGTCGTTGTGCACGTCCCAGAAGAAGGAGAGCCGGGGCGCGAAGCTGTCGACGTCGAGCCCCCGGTCGATGCCGTGCTCGACGTAGGAGAACCCGTTGGCCAGCGTGAAGGCCAGCTCCTGCACCGCCGTGGCACCCGCCTCGCGGATGTGATAGCCCGAAATGGAAATGGTGTTCCACTTCGGCGTGTGCTCCGCCGCCCACTCGAAGAGGTCCACGATGACCTTGAGCGCCGGCTCCGCCGGGAAGATCCAGGCGTGCTGCGCCATGTACTCCTTCAGGATGTCGTTCTGGATGGTGCCCTGCAGCTGCGCGATCGGCACCCCCTGCTTCTCCGCGGCGGCCACGTAGAAGCAGAAAATGATGGCGGCGGGCCCGTTGATGGTCATCGAGGTCGAGACCTGATCGAGCGGGATGCCGTCGAAGAGCGTCTCCATGTCCGCCAGCGAAGAGATCGCCACTCCGCACTTGCCGACTTCCCCCTCCGAGCGAGGGTGGTCGCCGTCGTAGCCCATCAACGTCGGGAAGTCGAAGGCCACCGAGAGGCCGGTCTGGCCCCGGGAGAGGAGGAACTTGTACCGCTCGTTGGTGTCCTCGGCGGTCCCGAACCCGGCGAACTGGCGCATCGTCCAGAGCTTGCCGCGGTAGCCGCTCGGGTGGATCCCCCGGGTGTAGGGGAACTGGCCGGGGAGCACACCCTGGCCGAGGAGGGCCTCCGGCAGGTCGAGCGGGGTGTAGGCCGGCTCCACCGACCGGCCGGACACCGAGGTGAAGTCGGTGTCGTTGCGGACCGGGAGGGTACCGAAGCGGGAGCGCCAGGCGGCCACCTCGGAACGCAGCGCCGCCAGCTCGCGCTCCTGGTCGGCCAGCCGGCTGCGATCGGCGTCGGTCTGGGGTGAGCTCATGGCCGTGCTCCCTGCTTGAGGGCGTCCAGAATCGTTGCTGCCAGTTCGTACGGGCTGAGGCGGCCGCCTTCGAGCTCGTCCAGCCGGTCGCGGATGGCCTGTTCGGCGGCAGTCTCGTCCCACACCCATCGGACCAGCGCGCGGTCCACCACCTCGCGGGTGCGCTCCTGGAGACGCTGACGGCGGCGCTCGCGCATCGTCCCGGAGGCCTCCAGCCAGGCGCGGTGCGCGTCGAGCGCGTCACGCACCGCCTCGACCCCTTCCCCCTTCGCCGCGATCGTGGCGAGCACCGGGTGCTTCCAGCCGGCGTCGGGCACGGTGGCGCGGGATTCGGCCTCCGACCTGGCCCGCGCCTTGAATCCGTGGTGCGCCGGCACGTGGCGGAAGGCGTTGCCTCGCCGGATGCCGAGGGTGATCTCGATTTCCTGGCGCAGCTTGTCGGCGCCGGGCCGGTCGGCCTTGTTAACCACGAAGAGGTCGGCCACCTCCATCACGCCCGACTTCAGGGTCTGGATGCCGTCGCCCGATTCCGGCACGAGCAGGAGCAGGCTGGTGTCGGCCATCCGCGAGACCGCCAGCTCCGACTGCCCGACCCCCACCGTCTCGACCAGGATCCGGTCGAACCCCGCCGCGTCGAGAACGTCGCACACCTCGCGGGTGGAAGTGGCGAGGCCGCCCAGGGAACCGCGGGTGGCCATCGAACGGATGAACACCTGCGGGTCGAGCGCGATGCTCTCCATCCGGATCCGGTCGCCCAGCAGGGCCCCGCCGGAAAAGGGGCTGGTGGGATCCACCGCCACCACCGCCACCGAGAGCTCCTGCGCGCGGTACGCGGCCACCAGGCGCTCGGTCAGGGTCGACTTGCCGGCGCCCGGGGGGCCGGTGATCCCGACCCGGTGGGCCCGCCCGAGTCCCGGATGCAGGGCGCTCAGGAGCGCTTCGAAGCCCTCGCGCCCGTTTTCGACCACCGAAATGGCCCGGGCCAAGGCCGCCGGCTGGCGGGCCCGCAGTCCCGTGAGCAGGGTG
>DASUFQ010000019.1:0-6341 GCA_036274515.1 Gemmatimonadales bacterium
GGCGTCGGCCGCGGCTACGGCTATGCCGGGCTGCTCGGCGGGCTCATCTCCTCGACGGCCGTCACCCTCAACTTCGCCAGGCGCAGCCGACTGGAGCCGGACGCGGGCCGGGGCCTCGCCCTCGGTGTCGTCGGCGCCTGCACCGTGCTGGTGGTGCGGGTGCTGGGCATCACCTTCGTCCTGAACCCGGCCACCGGGTGGGCGCTCCTCCCGCCGCTGCTGCTGCCCTTCCTGGCGGGGGCCCTGCTCACCCTGTGGGGATTCTGGGCAGGACCGTCGGCCCCCGACACGCCGGCGGAGCCATTCGCCCCGCCGGCCAACCCGCTCCGCCTCGGCAGCGCCATCCGCCTCGCACTCCTCTTTCAGGCGGCGATGATGGCGCTGGCCTGGGTGCAGCACGCCTTCGGCGAGGCCGGCGTGCTCCCCCTCGCCGCGCTGCTCGGGCTGACTGACATGGATGCGTTGACGCTCTCCATGGCGCGGCTCGGCGCCGAGGCGCCGATGACCCAGCTCGCCGCCCGGGCGATCATCCTTGGCATCCTGAGCAACACACTTCTCAAGTTTGCCGTCGGGATGGCGCTGGGGACCAGCGAGTTCCGGCGATATGCCGGCGCCGGCCTGGCCTGGCTTGCCGCCGTGACCGGAATCGCGTTCGTACTGGCGTGAGGCCCGGAGGTGGTGGAAAGGACGGACTGCATGTTCAAGAGCATCATGGTACCACTCGATGGATCGGCCTTCGCGGAGCAGGCGCTGCCGTGGGCGGCCTGCATTTCCCGAGCGTCCGGCGCGCACCTCGAGCTGGTGCGGGTCTTCGACCCGATCCCGGCATGGACCGTCGCCGCCGAGGGGGCGGTCGTCGCGACGCAGGCGGATCCGGCGCTCCGCGACGCGGAGGCGCAATACCTGGCGAACTGCGCGGCCCGGCTCCAGGAGGGCGGGTTCGAACGGGTCACGCACCAGCTCCTTCAGGGCGAAATCGCCGAGGCGATCGCGTCGCACGCCGAGGACAACGCCTTCGGCCTCGTGGTGCTGGCGACGCACGGCCGCGGGGCGCTGAGCCGGCTCTGGCTGGGGAGCGTGTCCGACGCACTGGTCCGGCGTCTCACCGTCCCGGTGCTGCTCATCCGCCCGATCGAGGGGGGCGCGATCCCGCGCGCCGAGCAGTTCGGCCGGATCCTCGTGGCCCTCGACGGCTCCCCGGAGGCGGAATCGGCGCTCGCCCCGGCGCTGGCGCTGGGGGATCCGGGGCGCAGCGAGCTGGTCCTCCTCCGCGTGGTGCCGCCGGTGCCCATCGCGGGGGATGCCGGCATGACGGTGGCGCTCCCGATGGACGACGGCCTGACCAGGACGCTGACCGACCAAGCGGAGGGATACCTGGCGGGGGTCGCGCAGCGGCTCCGCGGGCGGAATGTGACGATCGACACCCGGGTCGTGGTCGAACCCGGGGTGGCCCAGGCGGCGCTGCGCGTGGCCGCAGAGGAAGGGGCGGAGCTGATCGCGCTCGCGACGCACGGTGCGCGCGGGTTGCGCCGCATGGTGCTGGGCAGCGTGGCCGACAAGGTGCTCCGGGGGGCGGACCGCCCGGTGCTGCTGACGCGGGTACCCGACCCCCGATAGCGGGCACCCGCGCGCGCGCGGGGGGTGACGGCGGCGCGTGATGGGCCGCCATCGTGTGCGGATGGTGACCAGGGCGTTCCCTCCCGAGGGCGGACTCCTTCCGCTCGTGCTTTCCCTCCCGGCCGGGACGATCGCCGGCATCGCGGTCCCCTCGGGGGCGGCGCTTCCCGCCACGATCAGGACCCTCGGAACGGTCGGGCCGTGGATCTGTTCCGAGGCCGACCTGCGGCACGCGGCCGGGCACGGCGCAGGCTGCATCGTGGTGGATCCGCGCCGGATCTCCCACCCGCTCCTGGGTGCGGCGCTGGCCGAACTGCGGGCGCGAGGCACCGTGGTCCTGCTCTGCGCCGAGGATGTCGGGCTCCTCGCCCGCTGGGCGGAACGGATCTGCTTCGCCGATGCGCTCGCCGATGGTTGGTGGGGGCCAGAAGTGTTGCTGGCACACCGCTGCCTGGAGGTCCGGGTGGGGACGGTCGGAGGTGGGGCGCCCGAATGGATCCGCCTTCCGCTTGCGGCCGGGCAGGCCCCGGAGCGGGCGCTGGCGCAGGCGCGGGCCGACGGGTGGCAGGTGTGGGAAAGCCGCATCGGATACCACGCCGCGGCGACGCGTTGACGCCGCTCGCCGGGATGGTCTAGGTTACCCCTTCTATTCATTGCCACTGAAGGGGTTGTCCAGGTGCCGTTGCTCCCGTCGCTGCGCGAAGTGTTCCAGTCCATCCTGACCTTTCTGCACATCGACCCCGCCTCCGCGGGGCGCAAGTTCCTCGCCGTGGCGCTCATCTGGGCCATTGCCTGGGCGGCCAACCGCCTGGTGGGCCAGCTCGCCGACCGGATCGTGGCGGCGGCCGACGATGGCAACGATGATGTCTTCGACGCCGCCGAGCGGCGCAGCGCCACGATCGCCGGCCTCCTGCGGAGCCTGGGCACGGTGCTGGTCGTGCTGCTGGCGGGCCTGCTGACGCTGAACCTGTTCATCTCCATCGGCCCCATCCTGGCCGGCGCCGGCGTCCTCGGCCTGGCGGTGTCGTTCGGGGCGCAGTCGCTGGTCAAGGACGTGATCGCGGGCTTCTTCATTCTCCTCGAAAACCAGTTTGCCGTGGGCGACACCATCGAGGTGGCCGGAGCGGCCGGCACGGTGGAGTTGATGACCCTCCGCATCGTGCAGCTGCGGGACATCGAAGGGGTGCTTCACACCATCCCCAACGGGCAGATCCAGGTGGTGAGCAACAAGACGCGCCTCTGGAGCAGGGCGGTGGTCGACGTCGGCATCGCCTACGAAGCCTCCGTGGACGGCGCCCTGGCCGTCTTCGCGGACGAAGCTCGGGCCTTTGCGGCCGACGCGGAGTGGGGGGCGCGGCTCGACGGCGAGCCCGATGTCGTCGGGGTCCAGAGCCTGGCGGACAGCGCCGTGGTGGTCCGCACCCTCCTTCGGACCCGCCCCGGCGACCAGTGGGCCACGGCGCGCGAGTTCCGCCGCCGCGTCAAGAACCGGCTCGACCGCGAGGGCATCGAGATTCCCTTCCCGCAGCGGACCATCCATGTCCGGCAGGGGCAATCCACCACCGACGCGGTGGCGCGCGCCGCCGGCGAGGTCGCATGACGCTCCGGCTCTACAACACGATGTCGCGGCAGGTCGAGGCGTTCGTGCCGCTGGCCCCGGGGCGGGTGTCGCTCTACACCTGCGGTCCCACCATCTGGAATTTCGCGCACATCGGGAACTTCCGGACCTTCCTCTTCGAGGACCTGCTCCGGCGGTGGCTCGAGGCCAGCGGACTCACCGTCTTTCACGTCATGAACCTCACCGACGTGGACGACCGGACCATCCAGGCGGCCGCCAGGGCGGGGGTGAGCCTGCGGGAGCACGTCGAGCCGTACGCGCAGGCGTTCTTTGCGGACCGGGACTACCTCCGGATCCGGCCGGCGCATGCCTATCCGCGGGCCACCCAGTTCATCGCGCCGATGATCTCGCTGGTGGAATCGCTGCTCGCCAAGGGCGTGGCCTACCGGGGGGATGACGGCTCGGTCTACTTCGCGATCGGGAAGTTTCCGGAGTATGGCCGGCTGAGCCAGCTCGACCGGCGGGAGTTGCGGTCGGGCGCCAGCGGCCGGGTCAGCAGCGACGAGTACGCCAAGGAGGACGCGCGGGATTTCGTCCTCTGGAAGGCGGCGCAGCCGGACGACGAGGCGGTGGGGGCAGCGTGGGACGCGCCGTTCGGCCGCGGGCGCCCGGGGTGGCACCTGGAGTGCTCGGCGATGGCGCTCGACCTCCTCCGCCAGAAGTGGGGGGAGGAGGTCCTCGACATCCACTGTGGCGGGGTGGACCTGATCTTCCCGCACCACGAGGACGAGATCGCCCAGAGCTGCGCCCACACCGGGCAGGCGGAGTTCGCCCGGGTCTGGATGCACGCCGAATTCCTGAACATCCGCGGCGCCAAGATGTCGAAGCGGTTCGGGAACATCACCACCGCCCGGGACCTGATGGAGGACGGGGTGGACGCGGCGGCACTCCGCCTCTTCTTCTTCCAGACGCACTATCGCCAGAAGCTCGACCTCAACGACGAGTCGCTGGGCGCGGCTGCCACCGCCCTCCGTCGGCTCGGCGACTTCGCGGCGCGCCTCGCAGCCGCCCCGGAGGCCGCCGGCGGAGCCGTCGCGGCTGGCGCTTCAGCCGACCTGGAGGGGGCGGCCACCCGCCTCCGGGAGCAGTTTGCGGCGGCACTGGACGACGACCTCAACGCCCCGCGCGCGGTCGCGGCGCTCTTCGACTTTGTGACGGCGGGCAACCGGGCGCTGGATCGCGGAGCGGTGGCCAGTGCCGGGGCGCGGGGGGCCCTCGACTGGGCCACGGGCGTGCTGGACGTCCTGCCGACCGCCAGGGCGGCGGACGCAGGCCTGGCGGCCTGGGTGGAGGAGCGGATCCAGGCCCGCCGGGCGGCACGCCAGGCCCGGAACTTCGCCGAGGCGGACGCGATCCGGGACGAGCTGGCCGCCCGGGGGGTCACTCTCGAGGACGGGCAGGGGGGGACCAAGTGGAGGGTGGGGTAGGGACGGGGACGGCACGACGGACCGTCTGGTACTCCGCGGGCCCGCCCATCTACCCGCCTGCCCGTCTCCCCGCCTGACCGTCTGCCCGTCTGGCCGTCTGGCCGTCTGCCCGTCTGGCCGTCTGACCGTCTGGCCGTCTGGCCGTCTGGCCGCCCCAGTTGACTCCGGCTAACCCCCTATTTATCATATGGGTCTGCCTATTTTGGCTTACGCGCTGACGTAGCTCAATTGGTAGAGCAGTGGTTTTGTAAACCACCGGTTGGGGGTTCGAGTCCCTTCGTCAGCTCCAGCTGAAGCGCAGGACAACTCCCGACGTTCAAACCCCGCCCTGTTGGTGGCGGGGTTCTGTATCGGGGGGGTGGCACGCAGCGCGGTGGGGTGGCCGAGTGGCTAATGGCAGCAGACTGTAAATCTGCCGGGCTTCGCCCTACGTAGGTTCGAATCCTACCCCCACCATGCCTGACAGGGGGCGCGGTCAGGCCGCAGGGCACCGGCGGGTGTAGCTCAGTTGGTAGAGCGTCAGCCTTCCAAGCTGAGGGTCGCGGGTTCGAGTCCCGTCGCCCGCTCTGGGCACAGCAGTCGCTCGCGTAGCTCAGTCGGTAGAGCGCATCCTTGGTAAGGATGAGGTCACCGGTTCAATCCCGGTCGCGAGCTCTGGCAGGGCGTCGCAGGGCGCAGGAGTACCACATTTTCCGGAGGGCGGACAGGCTAGGGAACGGATCGGCGGGCAGCCTTGGCTTCCCCGCGTCCCCGCATCCCCGCCTTCCCGCTGAGACATGCCGCGCGAAAAGATCATTCTCGAGTGCACCGACTGCAAGAACCGGAACTACTTCTCCGACAAGAATCGGCGGAAGCACCCGGAACGCGTCGAGTGGAAGAAGTACTGCCCGCGGTGCGACAAGCACCAGCTGCACAAGGAGTCGAAGTAGGCATGGACGCCTCCCGGCAGGGCGGGCGCGCGGTCGTGGCCGGTGGAGGCGTGGCGGGCTGGTGGCACCGCACCGCGGGCTTCCTGGCCGCGGTCCGGACCGAGACCGAGAAGGTGTCCTGGCCGTCGCGCGACGAGCTGACCAAGGCCACCCGCATGATCCTGATCATGGCGGTGGCGCTGGGCGTGCTGATCGGCTGGATGGACCTGCTGCTCCAGTGGATTCTGGTGGACGGCGTCGCCCGGCTCGGCCAGTGATCGCCATGGACTACCGCTGGTACGCCATCCAGACCACCGCCGGCCACGAGAACAAGGTCCGCGGGCTGCTGCAGCGCCGGATCGACGAGGATCCCCGCCCGGCCGAGGAGCGGCTGGTACGCCAGGCGCTGGTGCCGGTGCAGGAGGCGGTCGAGATCAAGAACGGCAAGAAGGTGACCGTCGAGCGGAAGCTCTACCCGGGCTACGTGCTGGTGGAGATGGGGCTGAGCCAGGAGGCGCTGCACCTGGTCAACAGCATCCAGGGCGTCATCAAGTTCGTCGGCACCGGCAAGCTGCCGCAGCCGCTCCGCCAGGAAGAGGTCAACCGGCTCCTCGGCGTGGCCGAACTGACCACCGACACCGCCCCGAAGGAAGAGATCCCCTTCCTTGCGGGCCAGGTGGTCGAGATCACGGAAGGGCCCTTCTCCGACTTCAGCGGCACGGTCGAGGAAGTCCTGGCGGACAAGGGGAAGGTGAAGGTGTCGGTCAGCCT